>JASLZG010000367.1 GCA_030754995.1 Lentisphaeria bacterium | reverse complement strand
GATGCGGGCACCACGTGGTCATCGTAATCCCCTGAATACTGGATGGAACCGAGACCGACCTGCTTCAACCCCGACATGCAAAGAATCGTTTGCGCCCGCGCCTTGGCTTGCGACAGCGCCGGCAACAGCATCGACGCCAGGATCGCGATGATGGCGATCACCACAAGCAACTCAATCAAGGTAAATTCCGTCTTCCGATTGGAATTGATTGGGGCAATCATTGGGATTATCTGCGTTGTGCCTGCGCCCTGTCCCATTCATTGAGTTCCTTCAGGTCGGCGTTATATCCTTCGTGGGCGAAGAGGGCGATTCGTCCCGTCAAATTGAACTCTTTTTCTACGGAGCTGATGTAATCGATGACGTTTGAATAGGCACGCCGGGTGGCCTTCATGTTCTCATCGTTCTTGTCCTGCTTCCACTTCGCCATCGCCTCGTCAGCTGTAATGTGCAGCTCCGTCGCCCGCCAGTATCGGGAAAACGAGTCGAGCCGCCGCTTGACCACCGGCCGCGTGGCGCGGCGCCGGGCTTCGGCAATGTAACTGCGGCATGTCGCCACCGCCTCGGCGTTCAGCGTGTCGGGATATTCTATCGCATAATCGTAGCCGAAATTGTTCCCCTTGGTAAGGCGGTGGAAGGTTTCGAAAAACTGCCGCATCGAGTCAGCGCCGGCGCCAAAGAAATTCGTGTAGAATTCCGTCAACATCTTTTCCGAATCAACATCTATGTCCCACATGGTCTTTGACGCCAAATACATTGCCACAAGGTTGACCGGCGTGAAAGCGTCGTGTTCCAGGTACATGGCAATGCCTTTGTGCTCATGGCACCAGCGGATGTTGTCGACAATTTCGAATTGCGGAAAATCCAGGCGATATCCCATATACGTGTAGTAATACAGTTGTTTGGAAATCTCGACCCAATGCAGCACTTGCCGGCGCCAGTGCTCATTGCTGGGCGCAATGTGGCACATAACCGGCAGGACGCTGTCTCGCGGCTTCACTGTCGGCATACCGGGTATGTTGTAAAGCGCATAATAGGTCAGCAGAAGGTCCGGGTTGACTTGCTCGGCCCGCTCGGCAATGGCATTGACCATTCCCAGGTAGCCGTTCGCCACATTGAAGGTTGGTTCGTCACTGGGGCCGCGCCCGACTACACGCGCCTGTTGCGTTGTCGGGTAGGTAAACATCTTGTCGCCGTACAGGGCCAGGCAATTCTCACATTGACACCATCCATCCGAACCGCCATCAGCCTGCCCGACCGTGTAGGCTCGCCAGAACGGCGGCTGCTCGGTGAACTTTCTGACGAGATTACCCGAGAGGATCCGGATCACATCCGGATTGCTGAAGCACACCGCCGGGGCGCCCCCTATCTTCCGTTCACCGTTGACCAACGCAAAGTATTCCGGGTGGGACTCGGCATCCGGGAATGCCCCGGCCAATACGGCGTGCATGTGAAAATAGGTATTGTGGCTTATGCGATTACGGGCCCGCCACAAAAGGAAATCCTCATAACCTTGGCCCTCCCTGGTGTGAATCCCGATCCAACGTCCAGCGAAATCCGGCTTGCTGGTGAGATCCACAGCCGGGACGGTAATCGTCCGCTTGCGGGGAACGATCTCGCCGTCCTCGCCCGGCATGTACCATCGGCATCCCAGGCTTTCGAGAAATGAGTAAACCGCGTTGGGCGTGCCGCAGTCGGTCGGGCCGCGGAATCGGCCGAGGGATGGGTGAATAAAACCATCCGTCTTGCCGGTAACGATCAGTTTTCCGGGCAGCATTCTGATGACGAACCCATCCGGCCCCAGGTCGTACTTGTCAAGATCGGGGATCAGCTTATCCACCGCAGGCATCCGGCCGACCAATATCAGGTTGCCGGCGGTTGTCGCTGAGCTCGCTATAGGCAATTTCGCCCCGGACATCTTCTCGATATAGTCCTGCAGGTCTTTGACCGCGCCTTTCGTTTGAACGGAATCAGAAACCGTGACGATCGTGGCCGCCGGCTTGCCGTCCTTGACAATGGTCATCGACAGCTCCGGCGCCCCACCGGCTGCATTGGCCCCATCTCCATCCGCGGCCGCGACCGTACTTGATGCCGGCAGCACGGCGCACAGCATGATCAGAATCACCATCATCTTCAATGTCCTCATACCGTGTCCTCGCATTTTTGCCATACCCGGATTCATCCGAATGGCGTACATAATCCTGCAAATCCCGATTTCCATGTCCTACGCCCCCTGCTCAACGTTACTGTCTGATAATAAAGGCTGCAAGAAGGCGATACGCCAACGGGTCGAAAAATCCCAGGCGCCGCGGCACGCTACTCGAACGCCCACATGCCCGGGTATGATTCCGCATATCGAACCGTCGCGTAATACATTCCAGCCGGCTCCTTGTCGGCTTCGGCAACTGCCGCTCCGAGTTTCTTTGGATCGTTGGTCGCAACGGGACGAACCCGGTGCACAACCGCCTGGGTACAGCCGCCGGTGTGTGGCAGGAACTTCCCCTGGTCAACCGCGATTCCGGCTTCTTCCCGGATCGCGATGCCGGCCCCCCGCTTGTAAAACAACACCTGCGGCTCAGCCGCGGTGAACTGCCGGTCCGGATCGACGTCCCAGATATAGAGCGGATCCCGCTGATGCCCGTACGGCGAGATGTTGGGGTCGTTGGTGATCAGCCGAAGCGCGCCGTCGGCGCAGCGGAACATCGTGATCGGCGAGGTGGTTCGTGGTTGCGCCGGCAAGACCGGTTCCGGCACGTCCGTAAAAGGGTCATCGATCCGAAACCATGTCACCGGTCCGCCGCCGGCGATCCGCATGCTCGACCACAATCGTACCGCAACGATCCACGAGTCGCGGTACCGGGCCACACTCGGTTCCGTGAAGTCGCCGGGGATCACCGGCCCCGTTTGCGTCCACTCGTAGACACCGCGGTCAACGTTGTAACAATATTTCAATGCGGCAATCTCGTTGTGATCGAAATAACCGTAATCGATCCACTCCGAGCCGTCCTCGTTAAACGGCACCGCCGGTGTCATCGTCTGCCGCATATACCGAACGGGTGCGTCGCAGAAAGCGTAGCCCTCGTTGAACCCGCGCTGGCGCAGGGTATCGACGGGGCGCACGATCTCGATGTCGTCGGCCGCTGCGTTGAGCCGGAACTGCATCCATTCGACGGCCGAGCTGCCGGCGTGCAGCCAGGGGTTGGTCTCCTTCACGTTCAGCATAAACCCGGTGGCGGGATCGATGCGGCGGCCCAGGCGTTCCCATTTTGCAACGAACAGATTCGCGCTGGGTGCCGGCCGGCCATTGATCATGGCGCCGCCGGGGACACCGAACACAACCGGATGTACATGCGCCTTGACACATCGCTCGCCGTTGCCGAGCGGATCCCAGTCGTCGATCGATTTGGTGAGGATGCCTTCAGTGACAACCGGGCCGTCGTATGCATCGCTCCGCAGCTGATAGATGATGCTGGTGTTGTCATCCGTGCCGCGCCAGCCGCGGCTCGAGTAAATGACCAGAAACCGATCACGGCTGAGTTGCGCCGCATTGGCATGGCCGGGGTAGAAACCGTCCGCACGGGTTTCGCCCGGGAGCGGGCATTCGTGCAGCAGTTTTCCCTGATGTCGAATTTCAGCTATCAAGTGGACGACCTCGCCCTGGCAGGCAAACTGTGCAGGCAGCCGGCGCTGTACGACAAACGGGCACGGACAAAATCGTTGCAAACCAACCCGCCCCATGTCACGTTACCATATGAAGCTTGAAGGTAAAGTGGCGCTGGTCACCGGCGCCTCCCGCGGCATTGGGCGGGGCACCGCCATATGCCTGGCGGAGCACGGCGCGGATATCGTCGTCAACTATCGAAAATGTGAAGATGAGGCGCAACAGACGGCGGCGGCGGTCGCGGCGCTGGGGCGCCGGGCGCTGGTCGTCCAGGCGGACGTCAGCGACCGTGATGCGGTCGCGGCAATGTTCGACCAGGCGATCGGGCATTTCGGGCACATCGACATCGCCGTTGCCAACGCCGCGTACACGGGTCGCGGGCCGATTGTCGACCTCGACTGGGAAGAGGTCAGCCGAACGATCGAGGTGTCGCAATACGGGGTCTTCCACACCTGCCAGTTCGCGGCCCGGCAGATGGTGGCCCAGGCGCAAGCCGGTGAGGCCGCGGGCGGCAAGATCATCATCATCAGTTCCATACACGAACAATTGCCGGTCAAGGGCAGCGCGCCGTACAACATGGCGAAGGCCGCGATCAACCACCTGGGCCGGACACTGGCGGCGGAGCTCGCCGGGCACCACATCAATGTCAACACCGTCAATCCCGGCTGGATCGAAACCGAGGCATCCAGGAGCCGTTTTGACTCGGCCGGCCGGGCTGAAATAGCAAGTAAAATTCCGTGGAAACGGACCGGTACCGTGGCGGATGTCGGCAACGTTGTGGCGTTTTTGTGCAGCGACGATGCCGTTTACATAACCGGCGCCACGATCCCCATTGATGGCGGCTACATGGTCGGTCTCGGACTGACAGGCGACACCGGCTGGGTGCGG
>JASLZG010000366.1:246-4547 GCA_030754995.1 Lentisphaeria bacterium | reverse complement strand
AACGAGACGCCAAGCAGCCAGGCAAGTATGAATAAAGGCAGCGTGAAGAAAATTACCCACAGCAGAAAATGCCCGAGCGCTGTAAAAAAGCTTTCCTCATACCCCTGCCAGAGAGCCAGGACCCCGGCAACAGGCACCAGCAGCAGGCCGACCGTGTTGGCCATGGCCTTGTCACCCATTAGGACAACGAGCCCAACGACCACCGCAGTGATCACGTTGTAAAGCAACATCAGCACCGACGCTTTCAGTGCATCCGCGACGGGAGCTCTCTTCATCATCAATTTGCTGGCAAGATAAACCATCAAGGTGCCGTACAAAACTCCGACAACCACGGCGCCGATTATGCTGAAAATACCACCCCTGAACAAGCCGGCGAGGGCGGAAAATCCCTTCCCAACCACCTTGGGGCTGTCCCCCAAGCCACCGAGCCCAGGCGATGGCGTGTGCTTCCTGCCGCCCTGCCCCCTGTTGCTCAGGTCTTCTGACTTCGATACGTAGTCACGATCGGCCCGGCTCAGTCGTGCCAGCCTGATCCGGGTGGTGCCGCCGTCACTGTCGCGGATGATCAGCACCTTATTGTCCTCGATCCCCGCGTAGGTGCCGGCAACCTCATCACCGGTATCGCTGGTCCAGGTGCGGGCATGGCCGCCGTGCAACGCAACAACGAAAACGACGAGGCCGAAAATAGTTGTACAGGTCTGGCGGCTCACGAAATATCTTTCACATCTGTCAGCGGTTAATCAGTATTTGCAGCTGGCATAGTCGTACTATAGATGACTCGATGAAGCAAACAAACAGCACTCATAAACCGCCGGCCCGCGGACTATTCCGCCACCAGCTTGTCGCGCACGGCAACAGTCGTCTTGAAATGGAGCTTCGCGACTTTGTTCAACTCGTCGAACCCGTGTTTCCTCGCGATCTCCGCAGCCACCGTGCTGACCTTGTCTGAGGCCCCCTTCGGCAGGATTGTTTCGTAGCCTTCACCGAGCTTGTTCATCTGCTGGACAAAAGCGTTGCGCGCCAGGACCGAGGCCGCGGCGACGGCAATGTCCGCCTCGGCTCTCGGCATCTGCTCGAGGGTGATCTGCTTGCCGAGTTTCATCAATGCGTTCTTGACCGTCGACTTGCGGCCGAACTGATCGGAGACGGCGCGCGGGCAGTCCGGTGTCTTTTCGAGGACATCCTCGAGCGCACGCGCATGGCCCCAACCGAGCATGGCGTTGAGGTTGGCGAATTTTTCGTAGAGTCGATTGTAGGACTCCGGGCCGATACGGACGACAGCGAAGCGGCCTTTGACGATATTGCGGATCTTCCCGGCCAGCATGCCGATCCTCTTGTCGCTCCTGATCGCCTTTGAATCCTGCACCCCCTCCTCGAGCAGCGTCGCGGCGCAATCGCCATCGACATGGACGGCAGCGATCACCAGCGGACCGAAATAATCACCCTTGCCGCTCTCATCGATGCCGATATGCGGTTCGAACATCTGCGGACTCTCCTCCCGGGCAACGACAGATTCATAGCCCATCCGCACTTCCTTCAGGATCCGGGGCTCCAGGATGAACTGTACAAACTCCTCCGTGCCCCTGCCCTGAATGCAGAATTTGCCGGACTCGTAGGCAACCGCCGTGGTCTTTTCCTTGCGCCCCCGCCACAGGGCGTAGGGGGCCTCGTCCATCTCCCAGTTTTCGGCCTGCAGAATGGCCTGCAGCTGTTCGGCCTGATCACGGCTCAGTTTGCATACATAGTTGGTTGTGGCCATCGATGATACCGCTCGTGGTGCCAGGTGCGTGAAACGATATTGTCGCTTCCGTGCCGCGGAATTCCAGACTGTTCCGGATATTCCTGCAATTTTTTGCGTCATCGCCCCCGGCGGCCCAATGAGTATTGAACAGCTCAATGGCACCGGACGCACGGGCTCAAGCACCATTCGAGATCGAACCCGGAGCTGCGGAGCATAATCAATCACTCAGGGCAAAAGCGCATCTGTAAAAAAGCCCTTCAAAACTCGTCTGCAAAGGATCGGTCGATCTCACGGCCCTGGGCATACGCCTTGTCGTCATCGTACACGGCATCGAAGCGCAGTGAATCAGCGAGGCTGACCGTGGACATCGCCATCGCCCCCGGTGTCACCTCGAAGATTTTCAATTCGAACGGCGTTTCGACCAGCGCACTCGAGGTGATGAAGTGAACGCCTTCATGCACAACATGCATGTTTATATGATTGTGTGCGCCAATCACGCACCTGAGGTTCGGATGCCCGGCCACGAGCTCAATGAAGTCCGCGGTAAACGCCGGCTGCACCGGATGAAACGGTTCGGCAAAACCCGTTTGCGCTTCCGGCACCCCGAAAACCGGGCTATGTGTCTGCACGATATGCGGCAGTTCCGGTTCGGCATCCAGCGCTGCCGCGAGGTAGGTCAACTGGTCCGGCGAGAACTGCGCCTGCAATGAATCACGCCAGTAGTAGGGTTCCTCGCACCAATGGTTGGGAACCACGTGAATGCGGCAATCTTCTGTGGCAACGGTGTACACCGGTCGGCCGCTGCCGCCAAAAAAACCCGGTGCGAGAGCCAGCCAGCGTTCGACTGCAGACGGCACATCCAGGTCATGGTTTCCCAGGGCGAGATGAACGGGAACGTCCCAGTCAAACGCCTTCACCGCCGCGGTGATCCCCTCGTCTGACATGGTGTTGATCATGTCGCCGCCGTGCAACAGAAAGTCGATGTCGCCCTGCTGGTGCAGGTACGCCTTCAGCGCCGACAGGATCTCCGCCATGCGCTCCGGGTATCCTCGCTGGTGCAGGCTGACTTGATCGGCGCCCATGTGGGTATCGGAAATGTAGATGAACCTGGTCATTCCTCGCGTCAATTCCTCGTCTGCAAGTTGCGGCCAACAAATTCCACTGTAGTTTGCCGAGCGATGAACGGCGAATAAAATCAACAAAAACATCCGATCCCCAGCAGTCTTTGGTCCTTTGTGGTGTACCTTTTCCCGGATACCGATACGCCAGGAAACGAGTGACCATGGAAATCCGCAAACCGAAAATAGGACTGTTCGCCGGTGGCATTGAATGCTACTGGGTCGACATGTCCATGGACGAACTGCCCGCCCGCCTGCAACAGGATGCCGACCGCCTGGCCGCGAGCCTCGACGGTGAAGTCGTCTTCCCCTGCCTGGCCGGAAATCCGGCCCAAGCCGCCGAGGCCGGCGCCGCCATACGCGAGGCACAATGCGATATCGCCGTCGTCTATCACGCCACCTTCATCGCCGACGACATGACGATCGCTTTCCTCGACGCGCTCGGCGAACAGATCCCGGTGCTGCAACTGCACTCGCAGGGGCTGAAGGGCATCCCTGAAGATTTCTCGCTGATCGACTACGGCACCTGCTACGGCAACAACAGTGCAATCCAGGTGATGACGACCCTGCGCCGACTCGGGCGCGACCTCAAGCTGCCGCTGGTCGTCGGCGACCTCGATGCCCCGGCCTTCCAGGCCGAGATCAACGGCTGGTGCCGCGCCGCCCGTGCGGTCAACGCACTGAAAGGCGCCAATGTCTCGTTCCTGCCGCATTGGGTGACGTCCTTCGCGCTGTGGGACACCGTCCCCGACCCGCTCACCATGTACCGCCAGACCGGCGTCAAGATCGACTTCCGCTACGTTTCGGAGGTCAAGGAACGCATGGACGCTGTAACGGATGCTGCGGTGGGTGCACTGGTCGAGGAGATCTACAGCAGCTACGAAGTGATCGAGCCGCCACGCGAGGAAGTGGAGCGCGCCGCCCGGCATGCACTGGCACTGGAGCAGTTGTGCAACGATTTCAAAATCGATGCGTTGGCGTGCGAGCCGTTCGACCAGCTGGCGAAAGTGACCGGCTGCCTGCCGGCCTACGAGCTCGGGCGCCTGGCCGATCTCGGTGTCGTGGTCACGATCGAAGGTGACCTGCAGGTGGCTGTCGCCGGGCTCATGCTCAAGGCGCTGACCGGGCGTACCGGGCAGTTTTTCGAGCACCTCATGTTCGACACGGATAAAAACTGGATCCTCGGCGGCCACGACGGTGGCTCAACGCCGTTCTACATGGCCCATCCGGATCAGCCGATCAAGATGCGCAACACGATGTATTTCGACTTCAAGAAAACGGATTTCGCCTTTGACTATGGCGTCGTCCCCGAGTTCATCGTCAAGCCCGGCCCGATCACCATGCTCAACCTGTGCCAGATCCGCGAGGACGAGAATCGTCACGCCATGCGCATTGTGACCGGCGACGCCATCGACACGCCCGCCCGCCCGATCCACATGGAA
>JASLZG010000366.1:0-236 GCA_030754995.1 Lentisphaeria bacterium | reverse complement strand
GCCGCACATGCCCGTAACGCACTACTACTCGCGGCTGGCTGAACTGACCGTCGACCACCACTTCGCACTGATCCACGGCGAGCTCGAGGACGACCTGGTCAAGATGGCAACGATCATGGACATGGAAGTGGATTGCGTCTGCACCAGGGATTGATCGCACCAACCGCGAAACAGATTCCCAAGATTGCGAAAAATGCTTGCCCACGAACAGATCGACCAATTCCATCGCGACGGCT
>JASLZG010000365.1 GCA_030754995.1 Lentisphaeria bacterium | reverse complement strand
CGAGCTTTTGTCGCCGGCCCATCGCGGAAAGCTGCAATTCTGTCGCCTCATTTCATTTTTGACTGCGCGCAGGATTTCCTTCAACCTCACCCTGCCGCCTGTGCAACTCGAGTGGATGGGTGCGCACGACACCGCGGATGCTACTCACGCGTTGGTCGGGTTGGGAGTTGAGCCGGACAACTGGGACACTGACACAGCTGTCGCGGAGCTGCTGGCGTATTCGATGTGGTACCAGTCCCACTACCCCGTATCCTTCGCCGCCGATGCACAGGCGAGCAAGGAAGCGTTGAAGGAAAACCTGCAGACCTACGTGCAACGCTGCGACCTGTCCGCAGTGCCGGCCGGAGCAACGCTGCAGGCCCTTGGTCAGGTATCCGCTTCGCGTTCTTCCAGCAGTTCCACACGCAAGCCGTAAACGGTGTCCCTGTCCAAATTCTGGGCGACCATCCGAGCTGGCGACGGCGCTGCGGCAGTTGAAAGACTTCGGCCGCGCCTCCGGCGGTAACGATATCCATCCGGTGATGGGCTGGAACTTCAAGTTCACCGACCTGCAGGCTGTGGTCGGTATCGAGCAGATGAAAAAGCTCGACGACAGGCTGCAACGCACGCGAGAGATGCATCAGCGCTACACCGATAATCTTCAGGACGTACCGGGCGTGACTTTGTTCGACCAGGACCTCGAGCACACGACCCCGTGGTTTATCGATGCTCTGGTCGAGGACCGCGAAGCACTTATCGATCACCTGCGCGCCAACGAGATCGGCTCACGCGTCATGTACCCGCCGATCAATCGCCAGGAAGCCTACGGCATCAACGTCAATTTTCCTGCAGCGGAGCGCGTCGGCGCCCACGGCCTGTGGCTGCCCTCCGCCGCGCAACTCAGCAATGACGATATCGATCGCGTCTGTGAAGTCATACGGAGTGGCTCCAAGCGTTGACGGCCAGGATTTGTGGCGCGGCACATTCCTGACTGCGCAACGCCCGTTCACGGCATCTTTTCCAGATATCCGTAAAGATTGACGCGCCACGGCGCGAATAGCGGACAGGCGTTGGCGCAGCGTTCCATCAGGACGCCGATATACCACGCTGGGGCGAATAACTGAAAGTACACCGGCTCTGCTTCGTGGGTCTTATACGCACCGATCCGCATGCCGGCAGCGGCGGCCGCCCGGGAAATCTGGGTTTTCGAATTGAGCCGGTACCAGGTTTCGTGAGTCTTCGCCGCCTCCGTCGGTTGGTGGCCGAGCCGATCCGCAAGATACGCCGAGCATTTTTTAGGCATGCAGCGTCCGAGGATACACAAGTAGTGCCAGCGATTGATCGTCCGATAAAAGAACTTGCCGCCCGGCTTCAGCACCCGTGCCATCTCCCGTAACGAATCCTCCGGGACCTCAAGGTGCTCGAACACATAGTCGCTCATGGCCGCGTCGAACGATTCGTCCGGATACGGAATGGTACAATCCTCATTGAGCTGCTTTGCTTCGTGGGCGCACTGGTTGTCCAGCACAATCGGGTCGATATCCACGGCACAAACATTGGCGAAATGCGGTTTGAGATTGCGCATATCGCTGACGCCGCCGCCGGCGCCCAGATCCAGAACATGGGCCTCGGCAGGTACCAGTTCGTGTATCCAGTCGTACAACTCGACACCGAGCGTATCCCAGTCGGGATAGTAATAGCTCATGGTTTCCGAGGACACAGCCAACATCTATAGCAGCTCCGATATTGAGAAATTGAGCAAGCATACCTGCGGATGTCCTGACCCGTCCGGGCCACCAATCAGGCCCGCGGCTCCGTAATATGCGCGATCTCCTGAATTTCACCGTCACTACAGCGAAAAAGAATGGCTCGGACCAACACGCATCATTTCGTCGTTGTACGCGGCCTGGAGCAGAACAGGCCAGTCGGGGTCGGCAGTTTCCGGCAGGGCGTCCAGCATCTGCCGGAGATTGCGATTGGCAGCATCGGCGCCGACCGTACGGCGGAACGCCACGGCATCGGTGTCGACCAGCGTCAACGGCATGCCGGGAAAATCACGATGGGCGTGAATCATCACGTTAGACAGCTTCAGGTCTCTCGGGATGATCCCGGCAAGATGGATCCACGCCAGCAATCGGCCGGCAGCGGCACAAAGTTCCGCGCACTCCGGCGCCTCGCCGTGCTCCCGTAGATGCAGCGCCAGGTTTGAGTCCCCGGTTTTTTCAAAAATGACGAAACCACGGCCGTCCGCCAGCCGCACCCAGGCGAGAGCTTCAGCCGTCGGCACGGCGTAGTAGCGCAGGCGCTGTGTCGCGCCCCAACACATCCTGTCGGGTCGCCACACGCCCCAGGGCCCGGGGACGCGAAACTCCTTGACCACATAGGCAACGCCATCGACGGTCACTGCCGAAAGCTGCCTTCGCTTGCCCCGCTTCAGCACATGCTCGTCCCCCCCCATGCTGGCGGCATGGGAACGTAGGCACTCCTCGACTACCGAGTCGGCCAAATCGCGCCGTACAAAGCCCGTTAAACCAGAATGATCAAGTCGTTTGCAGATCGAGCTGTCGCGAAAAAACCGGTGCCGTCGACGGCGCCAGGTGCGCTGCGCCATTCGCTCATGCCAGCGGTACAGGTCCCTTCGTCCGAGGTGAGGAAACGCACCGTCCGGTCCAATCACCGTCGCCAGGCACTGGTCCTGTTCAGCATCATCGAGTTGGTGCAGGAAAATAAAAAGCCATGCCAGTATCCGGCAGGAGGACAACCGGTCAGGCGGCACACCGACCCGCACACCGTAGACGTCGACAAGATGGAATGCCCCCCCATCCGCGGCGGTGTACAGCACATTGCCCCGGTGCAGGTCCGGATGATCAACACCGTGCTTCACCAGGAGCTTGAGGAACCGGCCCAGCGCTTCAATGAAGTGTCGGCGCATCTCGGGGTTGCTGCGCGCAACCAGCCAGGCGTCATCGAAAGGCTGTGCATCGACAAGCTCGAGACTGGCCAAGGCACCGTCGCGACCGTCGCGGCCCCAGGCCAGAAAGTGCACTACCGGGATTCCAGCCCGTTGCAGGGCGGTGCCGGCGAGAAACTCCAGTTGCGGTTTGAAGCGCCACAGGTTCTTGATGCGGTCGCGCCAGCCCGGTGGGTGGTCGAGCTTGACGTACAACCCCGGGCAAGCGCCATTTGGCGGAACATGATACACCGTGCGGCGCTGGTTTTTCTTGACCACAGCGGCACGGCAGCGCCAGCTATTCTCCTTTAGAACAGCCAGGGCAGCGTGATCATCCAGGTCTTCGGAGACATGCCATTCCATCATCGCCACCACTTATTTTTTGCAGGCGTAAACAGTCATGCGTCCACTCCGGCCGCGCCGTGCCAACATCGAGACGAAAGCGCGCAGCAGAATGTTTCGAACCGGCGAGCATTTCAGTATGCTGGCCAGACGTTCGTTGCCAGCGTTCCTGGCAGAATTGATGATATCGCGATCGGTCTTGTGATGAATGATCCGCGTCGCCCGCAGGCCGACATCGTCCAGCGCCTGTCGCAGCGTCACGGGCGTGAAATGGTTCAGGTGCACCGGCACGTGCAGGGCGTACCAGTACCTGTCGAACTTCTCCCTTTCGTAGGATGCGAAATTCGGCACCGACAGGATGACCTGGCCATCCGGCTTGATCATGCGCGCGATCTTTGCCAGGGCGTCTTGCGGCTCGTGCAGATGCTCGAGCACCATGCTCATATGGACAACATCGAAGAAACCGTCGTCATAGGCGTGATCCTCCAGCATCCCCTGCCGCACATTGGTCAACCCCAGCTCGTTCCTGGCATAATCGACAGCCTGCTGATTGAACTCGAGCCCGTGAACATCCCAGCCGTAGCCCTGCATGATCTTCAGGTAACGCCCCCAAGCGCAGCCGATGTCCATCAGCCGCGCCTCGGGACGCCAGAAATCCGGAAAATGATTGAGTCGAATCTTCGTGTGCCAGTACCAACCGACCAGGGCATCCACAATCTTCGGCAGACGCGGCAACTGGTAGCCGTGGCGGTTCGCCAGCAGCGACTGGAGTATCCGTTCCTTCATCGTCGTTTTCGGCGTGATCGTTTCGGGTTGGTAGTACCCCGTGCTGTCCGGATAAAAATAGCCGATCGTCTCGCGGGTCGGCCGCGGGTTGGTCAGGACGAAATCACAATTGTCGCAGCGCATCACGTTGAATTCGCCGTTAAGATGGTTGTAGAGGTCCTTCGCACCGGTAATGCAGTCGGTGAACGACTCGCCGCCGCACAAGGTGCAGGGCACCAGCTCCATTTCGTATGTCTCGAGTTGCGATTCAGCCATCGCTGGACACGTCCTTCAGTGTTTCCGCCAGCCGTGCCCCGAGGGACTCCAGGGAGTATTCCTCTTTGACCAGCCGCTGTCCCCGCTCAGCCAGGGCTTCACGCAGTGCCTGGTCTTGAAACAACCGCTGCATATGTCCGGCAAATTCATCATGCCCCGACGCTGCGAGACAGTTCTTGTTGGCGTTACTGATATCGGTGTTCATGCCGACTGCGGAACACACCGCCGGCACGCCCG
>JASLZG010000364.1 GCA_030754995.1 Lentisphaeria bacterium | reverse complement strand
CAGCTCCGGTGCGTCACGCAGTTCTCCGCGCGCCACGTTCTTCATCGCCTCCGGATTTTCCGCGGTCGGCGCCGGTTCGATGGCCAGGAAGCCTGGGTCGTGCACCAGCAGCATGGGCATCGCCACGGACGGTCCGGCCGACGAGCGGACGTGGTATTCCTTCACTATGCGTACGTCGACGGCGTCTGCAGGCCACGGTCCGCCGTCGCCCTTGATCGGCTCGACTTCGATGCGTACCGTTTCAAGCGGCTTCGCGGCGGTGACCACGAAAGAGGCCGGCTCGTACTGCCCCTGGCAGCCGGACAGGTTGATCTCCGTAGTTTCCTTGCACACCGCCGGCAGCGGGCCGGCGGGCAGGATCAGGTGGTTCGTCACTGCCGGCTCGACGACATGGACCGTGTAGTCGGCACCGTTACCAATGGCCGTGAGTACGGTTGACATTGCGATGATTCCCAAGGTTTGTTTGTTGAGGATGCACATGATTATCTCCTGCGTTGTTGATCGTTGACGGTTCGACCGGACACGGGTCTGGAAGCGTTACCGGTCCTGGCAACTGAACATCTCGCCCTTTGCCCGGCTGATCCGTGCGTAGGCGGCGATGACATCGAGGTTGTAGCTGTTGAGCGTCGCCAAGGCGCCGAGGTCGCAGCGGTCGCGCACGCCTTCGGCAAAGGCTTCGCAGGCCTTGCGCATCAAGGCCTCCGATTGGCCCAGGTGCTCGATTGCTGCTGAACGTCCGGCGTCGAGACCGTCGAAACTTCCGTTGTCCTGTGCTGCCGCTGCTTCGAGGTCGGCGCTGCGGGCCCGAAACAGATGCGACACGGACCGGCAGTAATAGACGGCGTGACGCGTGTGACGTTCGAGGGCGACCAGGTTGTCCCGGCCGGCGGCCCGGCTCACACGGACGGCCTGGGCCAGGTCGTCGGAGCTTTTTTCATATACTTTTGCGATCTCGTCCAACCGTTTGCTTCTCTCGAGACGGTCCGGTCTGTCCTCCCAGAAGCCGGAAATCCATCCCGGCACCGGGAAAGACACGCAGAAGACCTCGCGGTGCATCTGTTCGGTGATCTTTTCCATACGGTGGAACGCCCGCATGATATGCGGCATGGCACGCTGGCCGCACACCGGTTCGTAGAGGTGCCGGTAGGCCTTGTGCGGAGTCCACCCTTTCTCCCACGCGGTATGGGCGAGATAGTGGAACGTCGGCAACAGGTTCGAGTGCTGCCATTGGCGTGTCTGAAAACCGCGGGCACCGACTTCGCGCACCCCTTCAATGATCTTGTGAACGGATGACCCGGTCAATTGCGGCAGCAACCCGATGTTGTCATCTTCAGCGCTGACCACAACGCTGTACTGGATTGCCTCGGGGTCCTCCTGCTTGAGGGTATCCGTGCGACTGGCAACGTAGAACGGCATGTAGCCGTAGGAGGCGAGGTATCGGCTGCCATGGGGAAAGATGAGCGGTAGAAAACGATGCAGCTCGGCGGACAGGCTGGAAGGTGCGACGGTGGCGCCGCGGCGTGCCTTGCTGAGATCAAGGCCGCGCTCATTGATCAGGTGATCCAGGGCATACAGGATGACGATGTCACCGCGCACCTCGTGCACCGCACGGTCGGCGACCGCTTTCTTGCCCTCGGCATCGCGGGCGGCTTCCGTACCCTCGGCATTGCGGGCGGCTTCCTTCTGCAGGGTTTTCAGCGTCATGACTTTGCTGAGGCCGTATTTCCGGTCGAGAATACGCCAGGCGCGTTCACAGTCGCCGCTCGAGCCGCCGAACTCGGTCGAGGAGAAGAAAAAGGCATCGGCCTCGGAAAAGGCGTCGATATGTGCCTGAAGGTTGGCCAGGACGGCATCCAGGAACACCGGGTTCCTGACGCTCATGCAGCGGCCGGTTTCGGCATCGGGCCCTTCACGCCAGATGCCGTATCGGATACGAGTTATGGTGGTCCGCTTGGTCTTGTGTTGCGGCTTGGTCAGTTCGCGGATGCGCTGGCGTATGGCGGGATCGAAATCGGCCGCCGCACCGGAAACGAGGCATTGCATCCCGCGGTCATGTGCCATACGAAAGACTTTGCGGGCGTAAGCCTGGCCGGCCTTGATGCGCTGGTCGTATGGCCCCTGGCGACGCAGTTGCGGATTGACGAATTCCCCGTGTTTCGCGTCACCGGATGCGGCGAACAGGTGGTACCCGGGGTGGTCGGGCTTGATTTCGGGACGCCACCCGAAGTTCGTCTCAGCCAGTGTTTTTCTGGCGCCGTGGAATCGCAGGTCGATAAACGGGTCGAACGGTCGCACGCAGAACAGGATTCCGTTGTACCTCAGCTTGGCCAGTTGATCGATCAACACCCGGTAGCCCTCGGCGGTCCAGGCACATTCATTGTTGGCAAAGTCATTGTATGTGCGGAACGTACGGATTTTCAGATCCGGTTCGCAGCGGGTCGTTTTTTTGGGGAAAGAGAGTGCTGCCGGCCGATCGGGCAGGATGTCGCCATGCAGTTGGTAGCGGACCCCCCAGCGCTCGACCAGGTCATAAACGCCCCACAGCACGGCAATGGGCGCCCCGCCTTCAATGGCAAACGTGTTGCGGTCGATCCAGCGAAAGACGTAACCCTGGTCGGACAGGCCATCCACCTTGGGGTCCAGTACAACGGTGATGTCCGTCGTTTTTCGCCGGCTCGCGACGAGCCGCGGTCGATGCTTGAAAAGCTGCTTCGTGTATTGCGCCAATTCCTGCGCCGCATGACGCACGAGCCGGTGTGGTTTCGAACCGATAACGATGCGATGGATTTTCATGGGAGGCCCCTGTAGCTGTTTTTGAATGTTGCCGGGAAAGCAGTGAATGATCGATCAGCGTTACACCACAAAGAGTTTCTGCGGCAGCGTATTGAGCCGCTGCAACCCCTCGGTTGTAATGAGGTAGGGGTCTTCGACCTTTTTCGTTTCAACCATGACCACCTGATTCGGTTCGAAGGTTATCTTTTCGCTCCCGTCCCTGAGCAGGCCGGGGAAACGTGCGGTTGCCGTCATGTCGACGTCGCCGTTTTCCGACACCATCGGGCTGCCGCCGATAAGCGGTTCCTCGTGGATCTCCAGGCCGACGCTGTGGATGCACCACCAGTTGACCAGCCCATCCTTTTTCAACCGCTCGTCGCAGGCGGTGTAGGCCTCGATGGTTGTCATTCCTGGCTTCAACTCCTGCACCAGGGTCTGCACAATCCGCCACTCGAACTCGTACAGGTCGGCAATTTCTTTTGGCGGCGTGCCGAGGTAGAACGACCGCTTCCAGTCGGAAACATACGCCTGGCAGGTGACGATCAGATCGAAGAGCACTTCCTGATCGTCGTTCTCCATGATGATGAACTCCTCGGAAAAACGCTGATCCCGACCGGCGAAGGGGGCCCATTTCTTGGCCAGCGCCCTTTGATAGGTGCAGAAGAAGTCGGCGCCCCGATCCTTGACTACCTGTTCGAACTCGTCCAGCAGCGTGTGTATGGATTTCCCTTCTTCCCAGCCGTCCAGCATCTTCTTGACGCCCGCTTCACAAGCGTCGACGGCGGTCTGGATGAAGCCGATCTGCTTCGGGCTCTTGGCGGCACGGAATTGCCACAGGATCCACTCGCCGTCGACCAGCTCGATGGCGGGCAGTTCGGCGATTATCCAATCCATGATGCCGGCCGGCACAAACCCCATCTCGAAGCCGATCCTGGCGTTCTCCAGGCCGTTCTGCCTGAGCACCCGTGCCAGGGCATCCACCATCGGGCGCTGATCGTAGTACGTTGAATCGGTGTATCGTCCGACCGACGCCTCGATCCAGGGAGCGTTCTCCATTCTTTGATTCAGCCTCGGCGACACTGCCAGGGTCTTTCCGGATGCCAGAAAAACCACGGCGGCGGGGGCCTCGCGGAATCCGATGTCGATAAATATCTTGTTCCAGTCATTGAGGAGAATAGCCGTGGTATGCGGCTCCATGGCCACCAGCGCGTCTATTTGCTCATCCTTCATGATCCGGCGGATCCGGGAGAAGTCTAAACCGTCTATTTCAATTCCATCCATGTTGTCAAGGCATCAATCTGTAATGTTTCGGTTACGGTAATCGGCTCTCCGGCTCGGGGCAGCTCAGCGCTCCACCGGCACGGGCCCTTCCGGAGTGATCCGGATGAGCTGGCACCGTACAAAGGACGGGCGGAACTCGCCCATCGACTCCGGGTACAGGATGAGGACGACATCCGGCTCCACCTCGAGCATCGCTCCGTTGAAGGAAGCGGGGTAATCGATGATTGTCCCCTCGTCCCAGTTGACGCCGCCATCGGTACTGATGTGCACACACACCGCCGGCCCGCGCTTGAGGTTGACGAGATAGCCCGAGCGGGTCGCCACCATCCGCACGCCGCCGGCGCCGGAGAAGGGCGCGTAGCAGGCCATCCGCCAGGTCTTGCCGCCGTCGTCACTGTGGGTCTGCCACATGAATGGTGAATGGAAGGGCCGGGCGAGGGCGACGATTCGCCCTCCGGGCAGCTGGGCCACCGATGTCCCGGCAAAGCCGCCGCACGGGGCGTCGGGCC
>JASLZG010000363.1 GCA_030754995.1 Lentisphaeria bacterium | reverse complement strand
CGACATGAATCCAGCCCATCTTCCTGCCGGAAGTCGCGGCCATCTGCGAGGTCATACCACCATTGCCGCCGCTGCCATCCTCTATCCACATCGCGAGGCGTTCCCAGCCAGTACCGTCAGAGCAGGAATCGCCATGACCGAAATTATTGATCTGGACCTGCAGGCGTACTTGGCCGCCACCGCCGTCCTGGTACAGGAAGTTACTGCTGCCAGCGTTGAGGCGTGCATCGTATTTGACCCAGCAGGCGAACGTGAAATCGCTGGTGCCGATATCGACGCCGTCAAAGTTGATCGCATCCGTCACGTTCGACATGTCAAGCGCGTTACCGACCTTACCATCAACCTCCATGGTTGTCTCGGGAATGGACGCATACCCGCCAAATATGACTTCCGGTGTCTTTGGCGTGGCCCAGTCCATACCCCTGCCTTCCGGCGCCACCATGGTGGTGTCGTCCATCGGCCAGTAACCGATCAACCCATCGTCCAAGTCTGCCGTTGCCTGCGGGGCGAACGCCACACACATTGTCAATCCGATAGCACAGAACAGTAACCGTTTCATTTCTGATCCCTCGAGTTTGTTTTCTTCATTAGCTTGGGTTTTCGGCGGTGTTTCACGCCGAAAATCGCGGTTCTCCACCGCACAATCACACACGGTATAGGAAATTTTCCGGTGAATTCCAAGCCTGCCACAAAAAAAACTGAAAATTCACCTGCTGCCACGGGCGGAATTGTGGCCCATACGCCCCGATCCCTTATTGGGTAGGGGTTTTCCGTTTTCGGGCACTGCCGATTTTTCGCCCGAGATCCGCCGTTTCACCCGCGCAGAACTTCATCAGTTGGGGTTTCACGGCGAAAAAACGGGTATCCCCCGTCAAATTCGTGGTGTTTTCCGCGGCTGTTTACCGCTGGCGCTGCTCAGTCCCACATGCCTTTCGGGCTGGTAATTCTTCGGCTCCTGATCAAAGTACGACGCCGCCTTCGGTCGCAATTTTTCGGCATCGACCATGCGCCTGTTAAAGTTGCGAATCAGAACACAACCAGTGACCGTCATATGCCAACGACTATTCTCTTGATCAGGCACGGCGAAACGGATTGGAACCGGGCGAAGGTTTTCCGTGGTCGTCATGATGTGCCGTTGAACGACAACGGCCGGGCTCAGGCCGGGCTGGTTGCAGAAGCACTGCGCTGCCGGGAGATCGATGCGGCGTACACCAGTCCGCTTTCGCGAGCCACCGAGACCGCCCGTATCACGCTGGATTCGCATCGACTGGAGGCGGTCGCGGAACCGGCGTTCACAGACTTCGACTACGGCGAATGGACCGGCCACGCTGAAAGCGATGTCGCAACGAAATGGCCGGAGGCGCTCGAGCAGTGGCAGACCACTCCCCAATGCGCCCAGCCGCCGGGCGGCGACACTTTGCAGGACGTCTACAACCGCGCCTTCAACACGCTTGAAGGCCTGGCGGCATCGTGCCATGGCCAGACGGTTGCCGTCTTTGCCCACCGGGTCGTCAACAAACTCCTGGCCCTCGGCGTCCTGGGGTTGGGCCTCGAACGATTCCCCTTCATGATGCAGGGCAACTGTTGCATCAACGAGTTCGAACGCACAGACAACGGATGGCTGATACACTGCCTCAACGACACCGCCCACATGCGCAGTGACCGGGTCGACATGCTGAAGGAGGATTTCTGAAGCGGTGTTCGGATTTCGGGTTTTGGGGTTGACGCCCCCCGAAGGCCGAACTACCCGCCGAGTGGCGGGTGTGACCAACTGGAGCGTCAAACCTGAAACCTGGGCTTGGGATGAATGACAGGAAGATTCGAGTCGGCCTGATTCGCATGGACTCGCACACCATGTACATCGGCATCCTGATGGACGAGCATGACCCCGCGTTGTTGCGCGGCCCGATGCCGGCTGCCGACGGCTCGGCACTGCACGGGTGGCAGGCGAGCGGGACGTATCTCTATTTCTACACGACCTACAGGGAGCCGATGGAAATGACCGTGCCCCGTGTCGACGGCTTCGAAATCACCAGGGTGTGGGACGAAGACCGCGAGCTGGCTGAACTGGGTGCGAGGGTGTTCGGCTCGAGACCAAGAGTCTGCGAAACGCTCGACGAGGTGTCGGACGACGTTGACCTCGTTGTCATCGGCGACTGCAAGACCGAAGGCGAAAACCACGCGCAGTTGGCAGCGCCGAGCATCAGGAAAGGGGTCCCGACGTTTGTCGACAAACCGTTTGCCTTCTGCCTGGAGGACGCGCGAGCGCTTGCCGCACTCGCCAGGGACAACAGTACACCGATACTGTCGCTGTCGATTATGCGGGAAACACCGGGGCTCAGCCACTTCCGGAATCGCCTGGCCGAGATAACGCCGTTGAACCTCGGGCTCATCCATGGCGGCGTGGGATTACGGCTGGACGGCCTGATTCACGCGATCAGCGCGGCGCAGCACGTATTCGGTACCGGTGTGCGGTCCGTCGATGTCATGGGCGATGAGGATGTCGATGTCGTCCGCTTGAACTATGCCGATGCGCCCGACAAACCGGCCGGCGGCGTGCTGCTGACGAAATCTGCCGGCGGCGGGGAAGAGGTGACGGTCAGTTTCTACGCCGCCGCAATCGGCAAGCATGGGGCTATCCGCAGCGAACCGCAGAACGATCACACGCACCCGTACGGGATGCGCCGAATTGTCGAGAAAATAAAAACAATGGTACATACCGGCCAGTCACCGGTGCCGATGGCGGAGATCCTGGAGAATATTGCCGTGGCCGATGCCGTGCGAGTGGCACACAGAACCGGCGAACCCGCAATTGTTGAAGCGACAGACGAGCCTTGATGCAGGACAAGCGTACATTATATCGCCACGACCGGTTTGGTGAAGGCTGGGTGCAGGACTGGCTTGTCCTGGGGCCGATCTTCTATGGCTATGCCGACTTTCACCATGACCGTTCGGAACCGGCGGCGGCAGAGATCGATTTCCTCGCGGGCGCCGGCGGGCAGGGCGCAGTGCGTCCAAAGCAAGGCGACAGCGTCAGTGTCCAGGGCGAGACTTTCGAGTGGCAGGCGTGGCGTTCTGACGAGTTTTCCATCGACCTGGAAAAAGCATTCAAGGCCGCTTGCGACCAACTCAGAAAGGAGGAGATGGTTGAACGTTCGTTCCTGCCGCAGGGGACCGCCTGGCGGGTGGCGTATTGCTGCGTCTATCTTGATTCGGACCGGGACCAGGAAGTCCGGCTGTGGCCTGCCGCCGTAAACTATCACTTGTGGGTGAACGGCCGGGCTGTCTGGGCGCCGCTGGATTTCCTCAATGTGAATCGTCTGTTGGCGCCAAACAACGAACAGTTCGCAGTACCCCTGTCGAAGGGCGTCAATATCGTCCTGCTCAAGACCGCCGGGGGCAGCGCCTATGACATCCCGGCGCCGCTTGGATTGCGCATTACCGGGAGCAGTGGCGGCGCCGTCGAGGGTGTCCGTGTCCTGACCGACCTGCCGGAGGAACGCCAACCTCTGCATGGCGAACCGCTCTGGCCGTTTCCGCAACCGGAGCCTCCAGCTGCCGGCCAGTCGCCGCGGGTCGAGCAGCGGGGGCGTTTCACGGTCTTGCGCATCGACGCCGGGCAGTTTTCCGGCCAATCGCAGACTCGCATGCTTTTTGAAGACAGCACGCCTGCCTATCGTTACGAGCGCCCGGGCACGATCGTCTTTGCCCCGGCAACCGCGCGCTTCACACTCGATCAACTGCCGGGTTCACCAACCGGTTCAGCAGACCAGGATCAGAAGACAAAAACCCGTTGTCTCTTCCATCTGCATGGCGCCCGTTATGGGTGGCCGTGGACGCCTGAAGTCCCGACTGAACCGGGTGTGGAAAAGCAGCCGGCCCTGGAAATCAAAGTCAACGGGCAGATGATCAACAACGTGCGTCAACCCGGTTCTGTAAACCACCACCAGGGCGCCCTCCCGTTTTATCAGATGGAGCTGATCATTGACATGCCGCCCGAGCTGCTGCGTATCGGGGAGAACACTGTTTCCGTTGACCTCGTCGAAGGCGTCGACTTCGATCCGCGGCGGGAACCGATCTTTGCCCTGGAGCTGTGCCTGTTCACCGAGACGGATGGTGAATTCACCCGCGTGCCCCGTGTCTGTCATGCCGGGCGCCCGTTCTACATCAAGCTGCTTTTTCTCCAGCCGCAGACGATAGAATCCATCGAAGGCGGCGATGCCATCAGGTCTGCCGTGCAGCTGCCTCAGCAGTTGGAGGCCGGCGAACATTCATTGGCGTTCGAAGCTGTGCACCCGGCCTCCGACGTTGACCTGTGCATCAATACGAACCGGGGATCGTATCGCACCCGGATCCCTTTCATTTGTTCAGTGGCCGATCCCGATGCGATAAAATTTTCGGTGCTGATCACCCATTCCTCGTACACCGGCAGCCCCGACGCGCTGCGCCAGGAGACGGACATCGTCAATGACCTAGAGCTGGGCAATGCGATCACGCCGCGGTCGCTGCTGGCCAATGGCACGTCTGCTGAAACCGGCCGGCAACTGGGGGCGGTGATCAAGGACTCCGGCCTGTTTTTCAATACCCATTG
>JASLZG010000362.1 GCA_030754995.1 Lentisphaeria bacterium | reverse complement strand
TGGGCCTCGGTATCCGACGATGCCGATCGCGTCGCCTTCGCAGCATCGGACCCAACCAACGGCATCGATCAAATCCACCTCTGGGAACGCCAGACCGGCAGTGTCCGGCTGCTCAGCACCGACCTGGATTCCCTGCCTGCCACAGACGACTGCTCGGAGCCGATGATCTCGGGCTCGGGCAATGCCGTCGTTTTTCTCAGCAAAGCGCAACTTACCGCGATCCCCACGGACGGGAAAAAAATGGCCTACATCCATGTCATCGAAACGGGTGAGACCATTGCCGCTTCCGCAGGCCCTGGAGCAACCGCACCCGTTGCCGATTCAACTGATGTCTCCATAAGCTGGTACGGGTCGCTGGTGACATTCGGCGACTCGAACGCCGTATTTCTTTACAACCTCGCCGATGACACACTGACCCCTTTTATCGACCCTCCCAGCGGCCACTTGGCACGGTACCCGAGAATTTCGGTGGACGGACGCCTCGTTTACTTTGCGAGCCTCGCCAACCGCAACGGCAACGCGTGGGACGAAATGCCCCACAGCAAGCTCCAGGCATACCTGCTCGACCGCAACAACGGTGACATACGCCTGGTCAGCAACATCGACGGAGAGCCGGCCGGCAATAACAGCTATAAAGGCGCTGCCGCCATCGGCGCCTCGGGCGACCTGGGCGTCGCCTTTGCTTCGCAGGCGAACAATCTGGCCGGCAGCGATAGCGACGGCAGTCTCGATGTCTTCTTCAGCGAGCTCCTGGCAGACGCCAACCAGCCGCCGACATCGACAACCGCAACAGCCGTCACGCTCGACGAAGACGCATCCGCCACAATCAACTTCACCGCCGCCGATGTCATGATGAACGTGGTCGGTTTTCTCATCACCGAACTGCCGGCCAATGGACAGTTGTTCGACGGCGACGCCGGCGGTCGCGAGATCACCGCGATCGCCCTCCCCTGGCAGGTTGGTCCGCACAATCCGCGCGTCACCTTCGTGCCGGCACTGCATTACAACAATACGGTCGCCGATCGCGATCAATTCTCTTTCCGCTACGAGGATCTGTTCGACAGCGGCACCAGCGTCGCGGTCACCCTCGCGGTCGACAATGTCAACGATATTCCGGTATTCGACCCGGTCCAGGCCCCGTCCGTCGACGAGGGCGCACTGGTGTCCTTACCGATCGTTGTCACTGATCCGGACACTGCCAACTCCGCAAACCCCGACGTGCTCACCCTTGAATTGACCGGCCCCGGGGCAATTGTCGACGGGCAGTGGGTTTACACCCCGGGACACGAGATCGCCACCCGGGAAAATCCGGCAGTGCCCGTAAATGTCAGCATTTCTGTGGACGATGGAAACGGCGGAACTGCCCAGCTTGATTTCGTTGTGACGGTCACCGATGTCAACGTCGCCCCGGCGGCCACCGATCTCAGCCTGACGCCGGCGACACCGCGCACCACCGACGTGCTGGTGCCGGATTACACCTACAGTGATTTCGACGACGATACAGAAGGCGACTCGGTGCTGGCCTGGTTCGTGCGCCAGCCAGCCGCTGCGGAGTTCGCAATCTACAGCGGGCCATTTGCCGGCATCGACTCCATACCGGCAAGCGCCACGAGCCATGAACAAGCCTGGCAGTTTACAATCACCCCGATCGACGATCGACCGGACGCCACGCCCGGCACGATGAAGAGTTCAACGATCGTGACGATCGCCAACTCGGCGCCCGTGGGAGCGGCGCTGAACTTTGCCGTTGCCGAGGACGACAGCGCGGTGATCGACCTGCAGGGCACCGATGCCGATGACCATCCCCTCACCTTCAGCTTCACCCAGCCGCAGCACGGTGTGGTGGCGCCGGGAACCCGGGACGTCTCGAGTGTCGCCTACACACCGACGGCCGACTACTTTGGTGACGACGCCTTTACCTACACCGTGAACGACAGCTTTACGGAGTCCGAAATTGCGACGGTCACCATCACCGTCAACCCGGCTGACGATGCTCCCACGCTCACGGTCACCGACCGCCTGGTTCTCGAAGCTGGAACGGCGGAGGGCAGCATCACCACCGCAATGGTCGTCGTCGATGACGCCGACGCGCCGACCGGAATCAACCCGGCGGCGCTGACCGTGCACCTCGATGCGGACCCGCTCCATGGCACATTCAGAGACCGCAACAATGTCTTGGTGTCCGTCGCTGCGCCGGTGAGTTATGCGGATTTCCCGCTGACCTATACGGCCAGCGATGCCGACGCTTTCCAGGTCGAATCATTAGGCTTGACAGCGCGCGACGCGACGCTGCTGGACAGCGCGACCGAGACATTCCAGGTCATCACCGGCGCCCACCTGCAAACAATCAGTGTCGGCGGCGGTTGGAACTTCATTGCCTTCGCCATCGATCCGGTGGACGGTCCGGATGAGGTATTCGAGATCGACGGCATGCCGCGTCATCGTGGCGAACTGTGGCACCTGAACAGCGGCAGCTACGCAACTGCCGCAGCGTTGTCCGGGGGCGTCGGTTACTGGGCGTGGTTTCCCGATGCAGCGACATTCGTCGATATCCCCGGCGAGGCGTTGGCGAACGCACTCGACCTCCCCGCTGGCTGGCAGGGGGTCGGCATTACCGGACCGGCAGCCACTGCAGCGCTGCCGGCAGGCGGCACCACGGGCACTGTCTGGGAATGGGATGTGACCAGGCAGGGCTACATCAATGCAGGACAATTCGAGCGTGGCAAAGGCTACATGCTGATGAGCCAGGGAACGACCGTGACATTTGAACCGCCCTGACGCCACCGCTGAATGCCCTGCCTCTCTTCCATGCCATGCTCCGGGCTTCGATGTGCAATGGCACGGCGTTGAGCGATGGTCGTGCCGGCCGCGCCAGGCCGGAAAAGAACCATTCCCATGCACCAGTTGCAATCGAATCCCCCGCCCCCATAGTTACCGGCAAGACCACGCGTCATCCCCAGGACCCGAAACCCGTGCCTTCCAGGAACGCGTTTAATGCGATCGCGACGATTTACGTTGATCGAACTATTGGTGGTGATTGCCATCATCGCCATCCTGGCGTCCATGCTGCTGCCGGCGCTGGGTAAGGCGAAAGAGAAAGCCGTGGCGATGAAGTGCATGTCGAACCTTCAGCAGTTCGGGACCTCGTCCCAGATGTACGCCGTCGACAACGGTGATTTTCTGTTCCCGGTGCAGCCTGATGATCCGATCGGCCACTGGTTGAACTATCTGTACGTGGAGCTTGCCGGACACGACGCGGATTTTGTGCGCTGCCCCGCCGTCGACCGTGAAAACATGTTTAATCCCTTCGGCGGCCAGGGCAGTTACAATGAACTCGCCGATGCGACCTACATTATGAATGCAATCGCACCCGGCACGGCAGGGGCAAGATGGGCCGGCGCCACGCTGACCGAATTCATGCCGACGATTGCTTTCGGCTGGACGACAAACAACAGCACCTACCCGATCCGTTTCAATCGGATCAGCGACATTTCCGCAAAAATACTTATTACCGACACACCGAACGCCCAGTTTTCCTCGCCATCCTCCTCCATCGCCATCCAGCGCTTCGACCAGACCGATCACGGGCAACTGGACCAGAACGGCAACGGCAAGGTCAACTCGAGCCTGGACGGCACCACCAGCGACCGCAAGGTGGGCTACCAGCACAACAACGGGTTCAACCTGCTCCACGGCGACGGCCACACCGAATGGACACAGCGGACGGAGGACCACAATGCCTGGGCGGTTCACGAAGTGCCATAGCCCCACCCGGCGCGTCACGCTGACCTACTTCAACTCACCGGCACGAAAGGCCTCCAGGTAGGCCTTGCAGAACTTGTCGTTGCCCAGCAACATATTCTCGGCCAGTTTATACGGCGCGGACTCGCGATCGGCCGAAAATACCCGCGCCAGCGGGCTGGTCACCGGATCGATGATGCCGCTGTCGGCCCCCGCCTCAACGGCCAGGTTCGTGAAGGCATCATTCACCAGGCGGCGCATCGGGATGCCGAACGAAACATTACTGAAGCCACCGGTTATGTGTATCTCCGGCCCGAACTTCTCGCGCAGCTGGCGAATCGCTTCGAGACAATGAACGCCGAACTCGGCGTCCACCGAGATCGGGAAGGTGAGCGGGTCGACGTAGATGCGATCCAGCGGAATCCCTTTGGCAACGGCGGCCTCGACAACCTTCGAGGCGTTGATGACACGCTCCTCCGTATCCAGCGGCATGCCGTCGGCACCGGCCGCGGTCGCGATGAGGTGGCAGTTGTACTGCACCGCCAAGTCAACTGAGTCGAGGCGTTCCAGCGAAGCGGAATTGAGCATCACCGGGCGGTCGCTGCCGGCAGCCTCGAGGCCGGCGGCAATCGTCCCGATACATGAGGAATCGATCGACAGCGGAGTGTCGCACATGCCGGCAACGGTCGGAACCAGCCAGCGCATCGCCGCTTCCTGCTCCTTGCGGCGGATCGAAATTTCGTCGACGTTGAGATCAAGAAAGTGAGCCCCGGCCTCGACCTGCCGTCGCACCAGGTTATGCAGGAACGCCATGCCGGTCTCCACCTCCCCGGCGTTGTCCGACATGGCCGCCTGAATACCGGC
>JASLZG010000361.1 GCA_030754995.1 Lentisphaeria bacterium | reverse complement strand
GCATGTCGTCGTCGTCGGCCGTTCAAACCTCGTAGGCAAACCTATCGCGGTGCTGCTGGCCCGGAAGGCGGCCGGCGCCAACGCCACGGTCACGCTGTGCCACTCCGGCACCGGCGACCTGGCGGCCTGCTGCCAGGCTGCAGATATTCTGGTCGTCGCCATGGGCCGGCCACAATACGTTACGGCCGACATGGTTAAGCCTGGCGCCGTGGTCATTGATGTCGGCATCAACCAGATTGACGATCCCGCTGCGAAGAACGGCCGCCGCCTGGTCGGCGACGTCGACTTCGCCGGCATCGGAGACAAGGCGTCGTATCTGACCCCGGTGCCTGGTGGTGTCGGGCCGATGACGGTTGCCATGCTCATGCGCAACGCTGTGCGCGCCTGCTGCAGCCAGTTGAACATCGACGTCGATACCAGCGCCTATCTCAAATAATGTCCTGTCAAAATTAACCAAGCGAAGAGCCGAATTGAATAGAGCCGTCAAAAAGCAACCGGCCGGCAAGCTGCTCAAGAGCAAGGTTTCGAAAACCGCGGTACGCGTCGTCGACACTCTCAAGCAGGCGGGTTTCGAGGCCTACATTGTCGGCGGCGCCGTACGGGACCTGGTTCTTGAGCGGGAGCCGAAGGACTATGACCTCGCGACCAATGCGACGCCGGAGGAGGTCAAACAGGTTTTCGGGCGTCGCGCCCGGATCATCGGACGGCGGTTTCGCCTGGCGCACGTGTACATGGGCCGGGCGGTCTACGAGGTCAGTACCTTCCGGCGCGAGCCGACCATGGAAGAGCGCAAAGGCCGGCCGGGCGACAACGGCCTGATTGTCTGGCGCGACAACGTCTATGGCACGCTCGAAGACGACGCCCGCCGTCGCGACTTCACCGTCAACGCCCTGTATTACGACCCGACCGACCGGGACCGCGGCATCATCGATTACTGCAAGGGTTTCAACGATCTGCAGCAGGGGATTGTGCGCACCATCGGCGACCCGTATACCCGGCTGGCCGAGGACCCGGTCCGCATACTGCGCGCCTGCAAGCTGGTCGGACAATACGGTTTCAAGCCGAGCAAGAAACTCGCCCGCCAGCTCACGGCCGGCGCCGAAAGCATTTGCATGAGTTCGATGGCGCGGCTGCTGGAAGAGATTTACAAAATCCTCAAGAAGCCCTGGTCCGGGCCAATCTTCGCCGCCTGCCAGGATGTCGCGCTGCTGCAATATCTGCTGCCCGACCTGGCTGCCGAGTGGGACAACACAACGGGCGGGCTGGCCCGGGACATGCTCAAGGTGCGCGACCGCCGCCTGGCAGCCGGCGATCTTTACCCGTCGCGGGTCACCGGCATGGCCATGATCATGGTGCCGTTCCTGCAGCACGATCTCGGTCATGACGGCCCGTTGTGGCGCAATTTCAGCGGCATCGATCGCGTCCTCGCCGACCGTGTCCGGGATTTTTACGGCCTCTACAGGATCCCGCGATATTCTCGCGCCAAAATTCGCGACGTCCTCCTGCTGCAGTCAGCCTTTCTGCAGCCGCGCATGCGGCGGCGGCTGACAGCCCACCAGGAATACAGCCGCGCTCGAGACGTTTTCGAGGTCTACGTCGCGGCCACCGGCTTCGAGCTCTCCACATGAGGCGCGCGCTGATAGCAACGGCAGCGCTGCTCCGCCTGCTGACGCCTGCAGCTGTGACGGCGCAGACCGTCGAGACGCCGCTCACCGACAACGCCGCCAAATGGTTCGCCGAACAGACGAAAGTCATGGCCGCCGCCGCTCAAGGCCAGGACCACCTGTTCGTGAAACCGGGGGTGCGAGCCGACCGCAACGCCCAGGCCGTCGAGATCCTGGCCGTTGCTGTCGGCCTGGGCGAGGGGACTCCGGCAGAGTTTTTCCTGGCCGGTGAAACCGGCCGCGACTACGAGTCCGTCGCGATGACCGCGGTGCGACCGCTGGATATCCAGGCGGCCCTGAAGTTCATCGGGCTGGCGCCCGGGCGCGCCGTTGACTTCGGCAACTTCCATTTCTGGCCGCGCGGGCCGCGCGTCGCCATGACCGCGCACTGGAACGGCGACCAGCCTCGGCAGTGCCCCGCCGAGGGAGTGCGGGTCGAGGACCTGGTCATCGAGGATGGCAAGCCGCTCATTCATAGCGGGTTGACCTTTGCCGGCTCGAAATGGACCGGGCTCGGGGGCGAGCGCACTTTCCAGGCCGATGTCATGGGCAGCGTGGCATGCAATTACAATGATCCCTGGACCATCCTGGACGTGCCCTATGTCGCTCGCCAGGGCCATCGCTACGGCCACGTGACCCCGAACCCCGCGTATAAATTTGAATGGGGGCAGCAGCTGCGCTTTCAAATCCGTCCGCTACCCAAAATCACGGAGATCGACCTGACCGTGCGGATCCTGCTGGTGGACAACCGTTTGCGCCTCGCCGTGAGCGCCGACGACGCGGCGTGGCCCGAACCCCTGGAGTTCAAGGCGTTTCTCGATAAGCTGCGGAAACTCCTGGCCGCAGGGCAGACGCCGTTCCTCAAGATAATTTACGACGACGATCTGCCGGCCGCCGCCGCCGCCGAGGTGTCGCGCGCCTTACGGCCGGCTGTCGATGCGGAGACTTTGCGCATCGAACCGGCGGCCAGCCAGCTTTACTACGAGGCGTGGATGCCGCAGCCGCAATGGCGCAACCGCAAGGAACGCATCATGCAGCCGGCCGAAATTCGCATCATCGAGGGAACCGCTGGCGAGATTACCCGGATCCTCGAAGACTGGTCACCGGAGGACGTGGTCCTCAAGCCGACAACGGTGTCCTTCTCCACCCTCCCGGAAGCAGAGAAGCAGATCGAGGCGCTGGCCGAATGGCCGACGGATATCGTCTTCTTCTTTGTCCCGCCGGCAACGCCGTGCGGCATTGTCACGGAGTTTTACAGCAGGATTCGCACGCGCTTTCCGACGATCTACATCTTCGTGGACAAGGCTCCGTAGCGCCAATCTTTCCGAACGAGCCTTGCCCTTCTTTCCCGGCCGTCATGACGGTCGCGTATCCAATGCCCCTCATCCACCGGAGCAGGCCGGCGGCATGCTTGAAACCGCGCGGATTCCGCAGTAGTCTTACCCTTTGCCTGCTGGCGACTAACTTTACTTTTGTCACTCACGTTCCCGATTATCACCAAGGGATACCGCATGAATGCACCCTGCGCCAAACTGTTTGAAGAAGGCGGCACGCTGGATCCGGCGGTGACAACGCCCTTTGCTAACTCGCGTAAAACCTATGTCGCCGGCCGTCGCGACGATGTCAAAGTGGCCATGCGTGAGGTCGATCTGGCAGCCAGCGCCGAGGAGTTCGGAGGCGGGACAAATCCGCCAGTGCCGATCTACGACACCTCCGGGCCCTATACGGACCCCGATGTCACCATTGATATCCGCCAGGGCCTCGCACCGTTGCGCCAGGCCTGGATCGATGCGCGTGATGACACCGGGACGCTGTCCGGCCCGAGCTCGGCTTTCGGGCGCAACAGGGGATCCGATCCGGAGCTGGCACCAGTGCGGTTTCCGCAGCAACGCCCCGGCCGCCGGGCCCGTGCCGGCACCAATGTCACCCAGATGCATTACGCGCGGCAGGGCATCGTCACGCCTGAGATGGAATACATCGCAATCCGCGAAAACCTTGGGCGCGAAAACCATGACTCCGGCCGCAAGCCGCATCCCGGTGAATCGTTTGGGGCCAGTATTCCACGCACGATCACCCCGGAATTCGTGCGCCAGGAAGTGGCCTCCGGCCGGGCGATCATCCCGGCGAACATCAATCATCCGGAAAGCGAGCCAATGATCATCGGCCGCAACTTCCGCGTCAAGATCAACTCGAACATTGGTACATCCATCGTCACCTCGTCAATCGAGGAAGAGGTCGAGAAGATGGTGTGGTCGACGCGCTGGGGCGGTGACACGCTGATGGACTTGTCCACCGGCAAACACATTCACGAGACCCGCGAGTGGATCATCCGCAACTGCCCGACCCCGGTGGGCACCGTGCCTATTTACCAGGCGCTGGAAAAGGCCAACGGCGATCCGGCCGCACTCACCTGGGAGCTCTTCCGCGACACCCTGGTCGAGCAGGCCGAGCAGGGCGTCGATTATTTCACCATTCACGCGGGCCTGCGGCTCCAGCATATTCCGCTGACGGCCGACCGGCTTACCGGCATTGTCTCGCGTGGCGGTTCGGCCCTGGCGAAATGGTGCATGGTGCATCACCAGGAAAGTTTCCTGTACACCCATTTCGAGGACATCTGCGAGATCATGAAGGCCTATGATGTTGCCTTCTCGCTCGGTGACGGTTTGCGCCCGGGCTGCATCGCCGACGCCAACGACGAAGCCCAGTTCGCCGAGCTCGAGACCCTCGGCGAGTTGACCCGGCTGGCCTGGAAACACGATGTCCAGGTAATGATCGAAGGACCCGGGCATGTGCCGCTCCAGATGATCAAGGAAAACATGGACAAGGAACTCGAGGCCTGCTCCGAAGCCCCGTTCTACACGCTCGGCCCACTGACCACCGACATCGCGCCGGGGTACGACCACATTACTTCCGCCATCGGCGCCGCCAATATCGGCTGGTAC
>JASLZG010000360.1 GCA_030754995.1 Lentisphaeria bacterium | reverse complement strand
AGCGTAATTGGCCAGCATAGCACAACAAGAAAAAAACCGATCTGCCTCAAATGACTACTGTTCCAGACCATCAGGATTCGGCGGCTCTTGGTCAGGAAATACATCGTCAGGATCAGCGGCACGATGCAGACGTAGGCCGCCCGCGACGACGTCAGGACAAGCGTCACCAGGAACATACCCAGTATAAGGCTGTTGCGGATGATCGTACCGCGGTTTTCGGCGTAGCATATTCGTGCCAGTGCCAGGGAAATGACGATGAATAGAAAACTCGAAAAGGTGTTTGCCCGTCCCGCTCCGGTTGTTGATGACAGGCCGCCCTCGGTAAACAACTGGCTTTCCGTGCCGGTGGAGATCAGGACAACAAAGATGCCATAGAGGGAAATGACGGCGGTGGCGACATAGAGCAACTCGACACAGCGCCGGCAGCCCTGGTAGCCCTCGATGATATGCAGCGCCATGTAAAACATCCAGAAATACTCCAGGCGTTTCAGCGTGTAGAGCATCCCCCGTCCGACTGGCGTAGTGCCCTGTATCAAACCCATAGCGGTCGCTGCGATCATGGCGATGGCCATCAAAAGCATCGCTCGATTGACAGGTGACCGCCGCACAATCATCAGCGTCCGTGTCCGGGCGCGATGCGCCAGCCAGCCAAAGGACATGACGATAAGTAGAATGTCCTCGATGCGAATACCGGCGCCGCGCCTGTCACCGGTCACATTGACGCCGCCGCCGAATTCGACCTCGGAACCGAACAACGAGGCGAGCAGCATGATGAGCAGCCCGATGCGCGGCGAAAAAAATGTCACGAAGCCGAGCAGGCAGGCCAGGAGCACTACCGTGACGAAAACGGGATCGTCCATATCCGGCAGGATATATATCGATTCTGCCGCCAGCGGCATCGTCCTAAGCGCATTCAGCATGTCACGACCGGATTATGCATTGATTGATCATATGGCAAATGACTGGCGTCGCCGGTATGTTTAGCGCGTTCTTTGCTCCGTCCGCCGACATCAGCACCTACCGCTCTTTTAACAGTCCTGCGAATCCATGGCCCACTGGAACGCACAACCGCTTAATGCCCGTGATGCGCTCGAACGGCGCAAGGCTTTCGTCAAATATATCAACGACGACTACGAAGCGGAAGTTTTCCGCATCGACGGCAGTCAAACCGATCAATCTGGCGGCCCGCGCCTGTCTGTCGTCATACCGACCAGAGACGCAGATCGCGGCGGCTGCTTTGCGGCGTTGATCGAGCAGACGCAGCTGCAGACCATGCAGGCCTTCGAAATAATCGTCGTCAAAGGCGACCCGCGCCAGGGGCGCGCCATCAATACCGGTGCCGCCGCCGGCTGCGGCAATGTCATTCTGATCCTTGACGATGATTCACGCCTGGGTCACGAACGTCTTTTTGAAAACCTGCTTGCTGCGTTGGATGCGCCCGCCGACATCGGCATGGCGGGCTGCCCCAATATCGTTCCGGACGACGCTTCGCCCTTTGTTCGAAAAGTGATGACGAGCTTTCCGCGCAAGAGCTCCGGCCTGGTCGACACGATCGTTGACAGCGACCTGGCCGACCACGGTTGCGCCGCCTTTCCGCGGCCGGCGTTCGAAAAGGTCGGTGGTGAAAACGAATTGATGCCGCGCGGCCTCGACCCGTACTTGCGGTGCGAACTTCGCAAGGCGGGCTACCGCATCGTTGTCGTGCCGGATACCTGGTATCATCATCTGCCTCCCACCTCCATGCGGGCGCTGCTCAAGCAGTTTTACCGCAACGGCAAGGGTTCCGCCTACATGCAGAAATTCCACGCCCATTGGACCTTTGACACGCCGGGTGAACATGGCTTCGACGAGACCGTGCAGCACGGGCTGCCGTACCGCGTCGGGCGTAAGTTGTGCCATGCCGTCACGGCATTGTGTCGCCTGGACTTTCTGTATGTGTTCGCCACGGTTGCCTACACCGCCGGTTACATGGTCGCCTATGTTTTCGCCGGCCGCGACAGCCGGTTATAAAAGGGGTGCACGTCCGGCTGCGATCAGTCCGGCTCCTCGGGCTTGCCGCGTAGCTGGGCGGCACAGCGCTTGAGGTCCTCGCGCAACGCCTGGTTGCGGCCCTGCTCGACGGCGCGTTCCTGCTTCGACTCCTCGATTTCGCCGCGCAGCTCGGTGTTTTTCTGCTTGAGCACCTTGACCGCGCGCTGTAGTTCCGGGATGCTCGAGCCGATAACCTGGTCGGCCGCAATCCGCGTCTTTAATACATCAATCTCCGTCTGCCGATCGCGCCGGTCGGCCTGCGCCCTGCAGATGACGACAACGATCAGGCCGATCACGATGAGGCTGAAGAAATTGATGATCTTGACTTTCTGTTCCAACCGCATCCGATGTTCCGCCCCGTTGTCTATTCCGCGATCGACACGTGCGTATTCCGATTCGCCAGGCAAGCCGTGCATGCATCCGCCAGCCGCTGCATCCGCAACCTGGTCAAGTTGCGCCGGCGTATGTCCGTTTCTTCGTCGAAAATCCTTACATTTTCCGATAACCGGTCTTGACTCATGCCGTGTTCCCGGAGCCGGTTGGCGGTAGCAGGTTGATCACTGTGGAAAGTACCGTGCGGGCCATTCAAAGTCAACTGCCGGAACGCCGCGGTGTGGTCGCCATGCCGTCTTGCCTTTCGATGTAAATTATGTGCCACGCCTCAAGCCCCGGCAGGGCCCGGATGTGGCCCTTGCCGGCCTGGCGGCCGCCTGCGGTGTCTCCTGCGGTTCCATGGATTGTCAGCTAATCGTGGTTGCCGGTCGGGCGGGTTTTGTGGGCGAGCAGTTCGTCGGCGGCTGTAACGACATCGGCGACCTGGATATCCTCCATACAGCGGTGGGTCGGCCGGGCGCAGACGATTTCGCAGCCTGCGGCACACAGGTTCCAGCGCGAAAGAATCCGGCACTGTTCACCGAGGCCATATGGACCGTACCGGTCGGGATCGATCGGCCCGAAAATGGCGACGGTCGGCGTCTTGACTGCTGCCGCCATGTGCATGGGGCCCGTGTCGTTGGTAACAAAAACGTCGAGTCGTGACAACAGGGCGCCGGTGCCTTTCAATGACAATCGCCCGGCGATATCGGCCGCCGGCTGCGACATGCGTTGCGCGATCTCCGCGGTGTCTGCACGGTCTTGCGGCGAGCCGATCAGGACGATCGTCGCGTCGTGCCTTTCCGCCAGCGTATCGGCCGCCGCGACGACGCGGTCGCGCGGCCATTTTTTCGCCGGCCAGTTGGCATTTGGATTGAACCCGATCACCGTTGGTTTCAGCTCGATCGTGTCCAGCAGCCCGGCCGCTTCCCGGTGATCGGCGTCCGTCAGGAAAATTTCCAGTTGCGGCTCTGCCGAGGAGGCCCCGGCGAGCGCGACAATTTCGAGGCAGGATTCGACTTCGTGTTTCGCGGTCGTGGGCGGGTCGTCCGGAGAGTCATCGAGGTAGAAGCCGCGACCGTGGGTGTTGCGGCCGATCTTATGTCCGGCCCCGATCGCCGCGAACATGATCGCCCGCTTGACACCGCCCAGGCGCGACCCGATCCGGGTGAAATCCACAACCAGGTCACAGGGTCGCCGGCGCAGCCGTCGCCACAGGTGCCACAGGTCGCTGACGCTTATGCGATTGAACAGCTTGATCGGCATCTCCTCGATACCGATGCCGAGGATCTCGTCGACATATGGGCAACCCTCGACAATCGCCCACGCCCGGCGGCTGGTGACCAGCGTGATCCAACTATCGGGACAGGTGGCGCGCAGCGCCTTGATGGCGGGGAATGCCAGAATCGCATCGCCGATGCCGGCCGGATGGAAAATCAGGATATTACGCGGCGTTGCCATTCGTGCCGGCCGTCATTTACCGTTCTCGGCGTCGGCGGCATCGGCGGTGCCGTACTTTTCCAGTACCCGTTCCACGATGGCGCTCGTGGAAATGCCCTCGATCACTGGCGCCAGGACGACCTCGCCGCCATGCGACTCGACGAATTCGCGGCCGACGACCCCGTCGACCCCGTAGTCGCTGCCCTTGACCAGAACATCCGGTCGCACCTGCTCAATGACCGGTTGCACCGAGTCGTCATCGAACACGACGATATAATCGACGCAGGCCAGTGCTGCGAGCAGTCGAATGCGCTCGTCTTCAGGCAGGATCGGTCGGCGATTGCCCTTGAGGCTGCGGATGGAAGCATCTGAATTCAGCCCGACAACCAACAAATCGCCTTGCTCGCGGGCGAAGTTGAGGTATTTCATGTGGCCGACGTGCAACATATCGAAACAGCCGTTCGTGAAGGCTATTTTCTCGTGCCGCTGGCGATGGGTTTCAAGTGTGCTGATCAGTTCCGGCATCGACTGGAGTTTGCCGGCGGTGTCGGTCGTCACAGACATCAATTCCGTACGGATTTCCGCCAGCGACACGGTGCTGACACCGAGTTTTCCCACCTCGATGCCTGCCGCCACATTCGCCAGATACGCGGCACACGACAATGGCGTCTGGACAGCGAGAAAGAACCCGAGCGTACTCAAAATCATGTCGCCGGCACCTGACACATCGTAGACTGATCGGGGCCGCGACGGCAGGAGCGTCGACACATTGTTCTCGGCGTGCACGTACAGGCCGTCCCGGTCGACGGTGATCAGGGCAAAGTCCAGTTCCAGTGAAGTGACCAGCTGCCGCGCCGCCATGTTCATTGAATCT
>JASLZG010000035.1:285-24880 GCA_030754995.1 Lentisphaeria bacterium | reverse complement strand
ATGCCTGCCGATTGTGACCGGCTATACGAAGTGCGCCGAAGGAATCATGGCGACCTACGACCGCGGCTACAGCGAAATCACCTTCAGCAAGATCGCCGTGCTGACCGGGGCATGCGAGGGTGTGATCCACAAGGAGTTTCACTTGAGCAGCGGTGATCCGCACCTTGTCGGCGTCAAGAACGCCAGGATTATTGGCCAGACCAATTTCGATGTTGCCGACCAGCTGGCGGACCTGGGCATGGAAGCGATTCACCCGAAGGCCGCAAAGCCGATGGAGGCCAGCGGCATCCCGATCCGGGTGAAGAATACCTTCGAGCCGGGTCACGCTGGCACGCTGATCAGCCATGACTATCACAGCGACGATCCTCGCGTCGAGATAATCACCGGGCGCCGCGGCATGGTCGGGATCGAAGTGTGGGATCCGGACATGGTCGGACAGCACGGGTATGATTACCGGTTGCTGCGGCATTTCGACGAGCACGGCATCAGCTACATCGCCAAGAACACCAACGCCAACACGATTACCCACTATGTCCCGGGCGATACCGTCGGCCTCGACGCCTGCATCGAGCAGATCAAATCGACGTATCCGAGCGCCAGAGTCGAGATCAGCGATGTTGCCATCGTCTCGGCGATCGGCAGCAACATGAAGGTTCCGGGGTTCCTTTCCAAAACCGCCAATGCGCTGGCCGAGGCAAAGATCAACATCCTGGCCTGTGACCAGTGTATGCGCCAGGTCAACATGCAGTTCATCGTCGGCGAATCGGAATTCGAACTGGCAATAAAGGCACTGCATCGCGGCTTGATCGAAGCCTGACGCAGCAATCGCAGACAATGATGTGGCACTGAACCGGTGCGATCCCCAGGGCACCCGCCACTTACATGGTCAACGCAGGTTAAGCGAGACATCCGCACGATGTTATCCTCCATAGAATGCGGCTACTGCGGCTTCGTGGTCGAGCTGGCACCGGACACGACTGTCGACCGTGTCGCCTGCCCGTATTGTCATCGCGCGGTGCAACTGCCGAAGACCGACCTCGAGACGGGTTCGACATTCGGCGCTTACCGCATCGACAAACTGCTTGGCGTCGGCGGCATGGGCGATGTCTACCTTGCCGTCCAGCATCCGATCAACCGCAAAGTGGCGCTGAAAATCCTGCCGTCAAAGCTGACGGCCGACCGCGATTCGCTCGATCGTTTCTTCAACGAAATGCGGATGACCGCAAAGTTCGAGCATCCGAACATCGTCACCGCGATTGAAGCCGGCAAGGTCGACGACCTCCATTATCTGGCGATGTCCTACGTCGACGGCCAGGACCTTGATGTCATGCTGGTCAAGGACGGCGTGATGGCGGAGGCGCAGGCGCTGGAGATCGTCCGGAAAGTGGCCAGTGCCCTTGACTATGCCTGGAAGAAGGGGCAGGTGCTGCACCGCGACATCAAGCCCGGAAATATCATGCTGGACAACAGCGGCGAGGTGCGGCTGATGGACCTGGGCATATCCAAGAGCCTGAAAGACCCGCGTTCCGGCGGCCAGACCACGGCCGGGTATGTCATCGGCACGCCGTACTACATGAGTCCAGAGCAGGCGCGCGGCAGCAACGACCTCGACTTTCGCAGCGACATTTACTCTCTCGGTGCGACGCTCTATCACATGGTCACGGGCAGCGAACCGTTCGATAACGAAGATCCGCTGGTGGTCATGACCCAGCACATCAATGAACCCGTGCCGTCGCCCAAGAAGAAGAACTCCGCACTCACCAACTCCTGTTGTGCGCTGCTGGAGCGGATGCTCGCAAAGCCCCGCAATGAGCGCCACGAGACCTGGCAGACACTGATCGACGACATCGATCGCGTCCTCAACGGCAAAATGCCGTCGAAACCAGCCGTGGCGGCGCCAAACAAAAAGAAGGCGGTATCGGCCGGGGCTGCCGGCCGAGCCGCCGGTCCAAAGCTCAAGGTTGGCGCCGGCCAGGCCAAAAAGTTGCGCGGCGCCATGACAACACCCCGCCTGACGCAGACCACGCAGCCGAAGAACTTGAGCAGTCGCCTGGTCATCATTGCGTTGCTGGTTTTCGGGGTTGGTGTGGTCCTGCTGGTGACTTTCTTCATTGCCATGAGCAGCGACAGCAACATTGGCCCCACAACCGGACCGGTCACCGACGGGCAAACGAAGCTGCTGCCACCGAAGACGCCGACAACGACGCTGCCCTATGCAACATTGGTGCGCGACATCGGACGGGCCCGCGCGTTTGCCCAGGAACGGCCGGATGCCTACCGGGAAATCCTGCGGCGCTGGCAGGACCTGGACCATGATGCCGCAAACACGCCGCACGCCAAAACTGTGGAGGAAGAGGTCGGCCGCGCCGGCAGCCGCCTGGAGCAGGCCCGGCAGTCTGTGCTGGGCAGCCTTGAGCTGGTGGCGAACCAACTGTCGGACTCCGGCGACTACGACAGCGCCATCGCCGCCGTGCGCGACTACAACGGTGAGCTTGCCAATGAAACCGGGAACGAGCGCCACAAACTGGTGCAGTCCCTGATCGAGTCGCAAGCCCTGCAGGCGTCGCCGCCCGAACCCGAACCCGAACCCGAAACGTTCCCGAACGTCCAGTTCATTGAATGGCGCGATCAAGCCATCGGCGCCGTACTCGATCTGGACATTCGGAAGATCAAGCAGCAATTGCAGGCGATGGATATTGCGGCCACAGTGCCGGGCGACGTCGAGGCGCTGGAACTCTACGGGGAAATACAGAAGACCACGGCGCTGCCGACCCTGGTGCTCGATGGCTTCCGGCGGGTGGAGGGCAAAAAGACACGGATCATAACAACCGATGGCGAAATCTCATTGGACGTTGTCAAGGTCGAAGGCGACACGATCAAGTGTACCGAGGAGCTCGAGTTCGGCCACATGCCGAAGAATATCAAGTTCACTGAGTTGAGCTCGACTGAGAAGCGCAAACGCCTTGGGCGGCGGGAGGAACCACATCTCGACATCATGCGCGGCCTGCTGTTTCTGCAGGGAAACAAGGAGAAACTCGCTTTCAAGTACTTCAATCGTGCCGCCACGCCGCTGGCATCGCTGCTTACCGAGCGGGTGCTGGCTGACCAGCGGGCCGGGGTCGAGCAGGAAGCGGTTGCAGCGCTGGAATCCGTCCTGGCCAGGTTCAATCTGTCGCCGGCAGACCTGACAGCACCAGATCAAATTCAACTCGCGCCCAACAACGTGCCACGGTTGCTCACTGCATTGGACGCCTTCCTCAACCGGTACGGCGGCACCGAGACCGCGATCCCTGTCAGGCCGGCGCTGGAGTCGATACGTGATCGCCTGCAGGCACGGCCGCAGGCCCCCGGACCGGGGGAACAGAATCAGCCGCCGGCCGGACCGCGCGTCGAGGACCTGCTGGTGCCGGTCAACCGCGTCAATCAGGGCCAGTGGAAGGTACGCACATCGGCGCTGCTGAAGAAGTTGCGGCAGAAAAACCAGAGTGTGAAGAACTCGAAGGTATGGAGCAACGTGCAGTTCCAGCCGTTGCGCAACGGCGAAATCGGATCTGTCCGGATGCAGATCGACGGCATCACCAACCTGTCGGCGCTGTCGACGCTGGACGGCCTCGTCCGGGTCGAATTCTACGCCTGGAACAATGAGCGGGTCGCGGTGAATCCGCTGACGCCGATACGCGACAAGAAGTTGTTGGAGGTCACCGCGCACAACTGCAACCTGCGCCACCTCAACCATCTCGAGGGCATGCCGCTGCAGCGCCTGAATGTCAGTAACAACCGGATCATCGACGCCGACCCGATCGCCGATCACAAACTCGAGTACCTCAACATTTCGGACAATCCGTTGCGCTCGGATTTTTCGTTCGCGAAGATGCCGCTGCGCACCCTGGACATCAGCCGTACAGAGATCGCGGAACTGAAAAACCTGGGAGGTATCCAGACCCTCACATATCTGGCGATCGACGGGACACCGGTGCGGACGCTGCAGAACCTTGCCGGTCTGAATTTGCGGAGCCTGTCCGCTTCGGGCACCAAGGTGGCAAGTATCGAGCCACTCGCCAACATGCCGCTGCAGAATTTGAATCTTGCCGACACGGAGGTTCACAAATTCGATGTCATCGCCAACTTCAAGCTGGTGGGGCTCGACTTCAGCAACACGCCGTTCCGCAATATCGACATGCTCAAGAGGATGCCGCTGGAAAGTGTGAAGTTGAACGGCTGCCCGATCACCCGCCTGCGGCCAATTGCCAGGAAGAAAATCCGTCATCTTGCCATCAGCAACACCGAGGTGACCAGCATTCTGCCGGTCAAGACCATGCCGGTCGAAGAGCTCTACATTTCGAACACGGATATTTCCGATCTAAGCCCCCTGGCCGGCAAGAAAATCAGTATCCTGCATGCCGAAGGCTGTCCAATCACAACTATTTCCTCCCTGGCTAATTGTCCGATTTCCGAACTCAATATCAAGAGCACAAAAATCAAGGACATCTCCGCCCTGATGGATATGAAACTGGTAACGCTCAACATCAGCTTGACTCGAGTAACTGACCTGCAGCCCTTGACACGGACACCGTTGCGGAACCTGACCTTCAGGGAATACCGGCCACGTCGTGACGACAAGTTCTTGAGCGACATCCGCACCTTGGTCATGCTCAATGACCGCTGGTATCGGAGGCGAAACTGATGGCACCTGCCACTCATCGTGTGGCGCTCGGGCTGGGCAGCAATCTGGGCGACCGCCGGGCCCATTTGGACACCGCGGCGGCGCACCTCGGTCAAACAGCGGTCTCCGAGCTGCAAATATCGTCCATGCTGGAAACCGAACCGGTTGATTGTCCGGATGACGCCGGACCGTATCTCAACGCCGCTGTCGTCGGCCGCACCACACTTTCGCCGAGCGACCTGCATGCCGTCTGCGAATCCGTGGAAGACAAAATGGGACGACCGCGCCGGCGCGGTTACCATGACAATCGAATCATCGACATCGACATCCTGTTGTATGGTGACCTGGTCGTCGATACTGCCGCGTTGCGGATTCCGCACAGGTATCTGACATGCCGCGACTTTGTCCTGCGCCCGCTCAGTGAGCTGGCGCCTGAGTGGCCGGTGCCGCCCGACAACACCACCGTCGCGGCGCACCTGGAAACCATGACCTCCGACGTCTGCTGACGGATCTTCAGGATATTCGCTCCCGGGATATTCACGTCGCGCGCCGCAGCTATGTCGAGCTCAAGAAAATCACCGTCGGGCCCAACGGCAACCGGTGTGTCCTCGAGCAGGTGATATTCTGTATCAACGGCAGTTTTGTGCTGAAGCCCGACGACGGCGAGACGCAACAAGAGATCCCCATGTACCGCGATCATGGCGGCGGCGTTCCCGGCCGCCTTTTATGGCATGGGATGCACAGCCTTTCGAATACCGCCGGACGATGCCGCTTGAGAACAGCGCCAATTACTCGGGCGGACGCGGGCCGTAATGCGGGCGGTCCTGGCCCAATTCCCAGGCGCCCAGGTCCGGGCCATTGCCGATAGGTAAGGGACGAGGCAGGCCGGTGATGACGACTGCCGCGTCCTCGGCGGCTGACTCCACCTGCAGGTGGAAGTTGACTTCTGACGGATCGTAGGTGCGCAGCTTCAGGTGCGGGCGCTTGAGCTTTTCGAAGTCCGAGTATTCAATGATTCTGCCATTGGCTTCCATACCCGTGCCGGCCGTGAACTCCGCCAGCGATGCGAACTCCGTCACTCCCTCGCTGGAGGGACTGCTGTATTTAACGGTGCCTTCTTTCCAGGCATTGTAGTCGAAACTTGTATAGCTGGTGTGCGTTGCCAGGTTCGGGCGGCCCACGAAGATGTTGTTGCGGAAATGGCTGTTGCTGAATGGCTCGCCGTTGGCCCAGCCGCCAGTGACAAAGGTGTTGTGATACGCTTCAATGCCCGTCGCATTACGCGTCAGGTGCATTGGCAGCAACCGCATGACGTTGTACAGGACATTGCCGATAACGTAGACCGGGCCGCCGTACACCGGGCCGATAGTGAAGCCCGCACGCCCGGAATTGACACAACAGTTGTCGCGAATAATGATGTTCTGGTCTCCCTCGCTGACGTCGACGAAATCCCGGCCTACCCGGGTGATTTCATTGCCGTAGATGTCGATCGCCATATTCTCCTGCCCCTTGCGAAAACCACGGCCGTCACGGCCGCTGGTGACACGGATGCCGGTGCGCACATTCTCGATGTAGTTGTAGCCGACGTCGTGGCTGCGGCCGGATATGGTCACCGCGCTGCCGGAGTATCGCAGGTAGTTGAACTCCTTGTTTTCCAGTGGCGCCAGCCAGTTCTGACGGCCGTAGAATGAATTGTCCGTTATCGTGAAGTCGCGGCAGTTCGCATCAGATGCCATGATCGCCGTGCCGAACTCCTCGAACTTGCAGTAGCGCACGGTCAGCCCAACGCATGTCGACTCGATGCCGCGCTTTCGGTTGCCCGCCTGGATGACGACGCCGTTGCCGGTGTGGTGCCCGTCATGGGTGCCCGGGTCCCGAAAGGTCAACCCTTCGAACCACAGATACGCGGCATTGTGAATGTCGATGAGCGCGTTCCATCTGTCGCCGACGAAAACCGCCTCCTTGTCCCCCACCCCCTGGATCTTGATCGGCTTGCCGGGTTCGCCGCGGTTCTGCACGACGTAGGACCCCTGGTAGGTGCCACCGTAGACCAGCACCGTGTCGCCGGGAAACGCCGCCGAGATGGCCGAGCCGAGCGTTTCAAAATTCGGTTCGTTCTTGACACCGAATTCGTCGTTCGGATAGAGGTGCAGAACATTCGAATTGGCCGCTGCCACCGGCACATCCCTGGTGGCGACCTCCATCACCATGTTGCGATTGCCGCCGTCCTCGTCTTCGAGTACGGCGCGTATTTCGTAGGTGGCGCCACGGGAGAGGCCGAGAATTGACCCGGCAAACTGCGACGGCGTCTCGTAATCGTTCATGTACGTCTCGGTGCCGGTGTCTTCGCCGCCGATCCGCAACATGGCCAGGCCAGGCTGCCACTCGCTCTCGCCCTGGCGACGGTACGCCACCGTCACGGCGGCATTGCGATTGTCGTCGCCCGCAATATCCCAGCGCAGCGCGATTGACCGCATCGTCGTGCCCTGCACAACCAGGTCGCCCGCTTCCACCGCGTTGCCGGCACCAGCAGCGCCGGCCAGCAGAAGCAGTGCGGCGGCGGCCGTCAATCTTATATGGTCAGTGTTCATCCAGTCTCCTTTCGCCAATCTCCAATGTAGTTTAAGCGGGGTCCGGCGCACGCGGATAGCTGCCGAGGCATTTGATGGTTTCGCAATGTGCGCCGACTTCGTCCAGCGCTTTTCGACAGCACGCTTCTGAAGCGTGTCCGGCAATGTCGATGAAAAAATAGTAGGTCCAGGATTTCAGCCGCGACGGGCGGCTCTCAATCAGGCTCAGGTTGATGCCGTTTTTCTTGAACGCCTCGAGGGCGTCGAACAACGCACCGACACGATCCTCAATCACCAGCAGCACGGACGTCTTGTCGTCACCGGTCGGTTCCGGGATGTCGCGTCCGAGGACCACGAAGCGCGTGAAGTTGTCTGATGAATCCTCCACGTTCTCCCGGATCACGGGCACCTCATACCGGTCAGCGGCGAGCTTGCTCGCCAACGCCCCGGTTTTCTTCGCCGCCGCCGCCAGGCGCGCGGCCTCCGCCGTGCTGCTCGTCTCGGTGAGCCGGCAGTGGGGCAAATGCTGTTGCAACCACTGCCGGCACTGGCCCAGTGCCTGGGGGTGGCTGCAGACTTCCTCGAGCTCCTCGAAGCCGCCGTGGCCCAGCAGATGATGATGGATCCGCAGGCTGATCTCACCGCAGATGTCAGCCGACGTCTGGTAGAACATGTCGAACGTGTCGCTGACCGTGCCGTAGGTGGAATTCTCAACGGGCACCACGCCGTGGCTCGCCACGCCCGCCTCGACCGCCGTGAAGATTGCCGCAATCGACGTCTGTGGCACCGCCTCCGCCACATCGCCGAACCGCGCCAGTACCGCCTGGTGCGCAAACGACGCGGCCGGGCCCAGGAAAGCCACCGAGCCGACACCGCCAACGGCCGCACCGGCACCGGTTGGCGCCGGCTGCGTCAACGCCAGCGCCCGCGTCAGCTCAGAACGCTGCCGGGTCAACGCCAGCACCTGGTCGTCGATCTCGGTGATCTTCCCCCGCAACTCGTCCGGATTGGTTGGCACTGTGCTCATCGGATCAATGCAGTCAACACCGCCTTTTGCGCGTGCAACCGGTTCTCTGCCTGGTCCCAGACCAGCGAACGTGGCCCGTCGAGGACTTCGGCAGCGATTTCTTTGCCGCGATACGCCGGCAGACAATGCAGTACCTTGACGCCCGGCGTTGCCTGCCCGAGCAACGCCTCGTTCACCTGGTAGGGCGCCATCACCGCCAGCCGGTCCCCCGCCTCTTCCTCGAATCCCATGCTGACCCAGACGTCCGTGTAGACGAAGTCGGCATCGGCCACCGCGGCGACAGGGTCGTCGGTCACGGTAACCCGCCCCGGGCCGGCCAGTTTTTCGAGCATTGCAGCATCGGGCTGATAACCAACCGGGGCGCCGATGCGCAAGTCAACACCAGCCAACGAGGCCGCCACCGCCCAGGAATTCGCCATGTTGCTGGCGCCGTCGCCGAGATACGCCACGGAGACGCCCGCGATCCTTCCTGCGGACTCCGCAATCGTCTGCAAATCCGCCACCAGCTGGCAAGGATGATAGCGGTCCGTGAGCCCGTTGATCACCGGTACGCTCGAGCAGGCGGCGAACGCTTCGACACCTTCGTGCTCATGGCTGCGGATGACCACCCCGTGCAGGTAGCGGCACAAAACCATCGCGGTGTCTGCAACCGTCTCGCCGCGGCCGAGCTGCAATTGGTCGATACCCAGGAACATCGACTGGCCGCCGAGCTCGTGAATCCCCACCTCAAACGACACCCGCGTGCGGGTCGAGGCTTTGGAGAAAATCATCCCGATACTCTTGTTGGCCAGCGGTCGTGGCGAGTCGGGCGAGCCCCGCTGCTGTTTCAGCGTCTGCGCCAGGTTGACGAGAGCAGCGAGCTCGTCGCTGTCGACGTCCCGCAATGTGAGAAAGTGCCTGGTTTTCAACATCACAGCTCCTCCAGAGATTCGCCGACGATGGCAACCGCCTGGTCGATCTCTTCCTGCGAAACGTTCAGCGGCGGCAACAGCCGAATGACATTCGGCCCGGCCGGCAGGATCAACAGGCCCTTGCTGCGGGCGGCTGCCAGGACGGGCGCGACCGCCTCATCGGCGACGATTCCGAGCATCAGCCCCATACCCCGCACATCGTTGAGTTTCTGGTGATCGTTGGTGAGCTTTACCAGGGCGCCGCGCAGGTGCTCGCCCATCTTGCGACAGTTGAACAGCAGGTCGTTTCCCTCGATGGCCTCAAACACGGCCAGGGCAGCGGCACACGCCAACGGCGTACCGCCGAACGTGCTGGCATGCGTTCCCGGCACCAGCACATTCTCCCATTTCCACGGCACGATGAAGGCGCCGATGGGATAGCCGTTGCCCAGTGCCTTGGCCAGGCTCATGCCGTCCGGTTGGACGCCGTACGCCTGGTGTGCAAACATCTTGCCGGTGCGGCCCATGCCCGACTGTACTTCATCGAACAGCAGAAGGATTTCGTGCTTGTCGCACAGCTCCCGTGCACCGCTGAGAAACTCCTCGGTCGCCGGCACCACGCCGCCCTCGCCCTGGACCGGTTCGACGAGGACGGCGGCCGTCTTCCCGTCAATCGCCTTGTCCAGGGCTTCGAGGTCGTTGAAGTCGACAAACCGGAAGCCGGGGGTCACCGGCTCGAACCCTTCCCGGTACTTCGGCTGCCCGGTGGCGGCCAGGGTCGCCAAGGTGCGGCCGTGGAATGAATCGTTCATGCAGATGATGTCGTAACGGCCATGTTCATTCCCCCACTTCCGGGCGAACTTGATCAGTCCCTCGTTGGCTTCGGCACCGCTGTTGCCGAAAAAGACGCGGCCGCCGAAACTGTTCTCGGAAATCGCCGCGGCGAGCTGCGGCTGGTATTCGTTGTAAAACAGGTTGGAGACATGCACCAGCCGCCCGGCCTGGCGCTGGATCGCCTCGGTGACATACGGATGGCAGTGCCCGAGGTTGCAGACACTGATGCCGGAAGTGAAGTCGAGGTACTCCCGGTCGTCGGCGTCCCAGACCCGGCTGCCGGCGCCCCGCACCAGGAGCATGTCCCGGGCGTAGGTTTCCAGTACATACTGGTTTTGAAGGCTGAGAATTTGGTCCTTGTTCATTGGATGTTGATCCGTGTTGTGCCCTCTCGGGATGCCCGGCAGCAGCTCAGGTTTTTACTATTTGCGTGCCGACCCCTTCGTCGGTGAATATTTCCAGCAGCAGTGAATGCTGGATGCGACCGTCCACGAGGTGGACTTTGTTGGTGCCGGCCTGCAGCGCATCGACCGCACTCCTGATCTTCGGGACCATGCCGCCGGTGATCGTCCGGTCTTCGATCAGGCGGTCGACGTCGGGCAGACAAACGGTCTTGATCAGCGACGACTCATCCTGCGAATCGGCCAGAATCCCCGGAACATCACTGAGGAAGACAAGCTTCCGCGCCGCCAACGCCTGCGCAATGCGACAGGCAGAGAGATCGGCGTTGATGTTGAAGACCGCCCCGTCCGCCCCGGTGCCCAGCGGGGTGATTACCGGAACCTCGTTGCGGTCGGTGACCGCCAGGATGGGATCAACGTTGACCGTGTCGACTTCGCCGACGAACCCCAGGTCGGCGGGCTCGCCCGCTTCATCCGTGGCATTCATCGGGAACGCACCGATCACGTCCTTGCCGGACAATCCCACAGCCTGACCGCCGAATTTCTCGATCGACTGCACCAACTGGCGGTTGACCTGGTTGTGCAGCACATCGTCGACGACTTTTATGGCTTCTTTGCATGTGTAGCGCAGCCCGTTGACGAACCGGGTCTCGATGTTCAGTTCCTGCAGCCGGGCACTGATCGCCTTGCCGCCGCCGTGAACGACGACCGGTTTCATGCCGACGCATTCCATCAGCACAATGTCACGCAGTGCACTTTCCGCACACGTCGCATTTTCCATGGCGCTGCCGCCGAATTTGACAACCACCAAAGCGCCGCGGAACTGCTGGATGTAAGGCAGCGCCTCGATCAGAACCGCCGCCTTGGAGATATACTTCTGATAGGTTTGCACCTCCCCTCCCGGCCAAGTGATTAATATAGAAAACCCCAGCCGAATTGCAATATCCCGCGGCCCTCTTCGCTCACCTGTTCGACGCCCGCATCTGTCTTACGTACATCCTTCCAACATTCCTTCCATCAACTTTGCGGGTATAAATTATCAATGGAATCAAGGCTTTACTTTTTTGCTGGGGCAATCACATTCGGACAGATATGACGACGGGCGGAAAACGGCGATTCTCCGAACTGCGAGCGGCGCACCTGCGCCTGGGCGAGCGCGGCGAGCGCCTGGCAGCGCGGCTGCTGCGCGAATTGGGCATGGAGATCCTCACGTTCAACTATGCCGGACCACATGGCGAAATTGATATCGTCGGGCGTGACGGGCTGATGCTGTGCTTCGTCGAGGTCAAGACGCGGCAGCCGTCGTCGCGGTCACGGCCGCTCGATGCGGTGACCGCCAAGAAAAAATGGCACATCGTGCGCACCGCAGAACGCTACCTGCGCCAGATCGGACACCCGGACGTTGCGTATCGCTTCGACGTCATCGAAGTGGTGATCCAGGGCTGGCGGCTGCGGGAAATCCGCCACCTGCCGGCAGCGTACGGCAGCGGCGACGCACGCCGGGACCCGCGACGTCCGTTTAGCTGACGGCTCAGCGGAAGAAAGGCACCTCGATGAAGCGCCGCTGAAACGAGCGTTGCCCGGAGCCGTAGGGGCCGTTCTGCCCGGGACGGTCGACCACCAGTGTCACGACGTCGCCATAGTGCACCCTCTGGAAAGCACGCGCCAGGGAGACGAAATCGGTGATCGGTTCCTCGCCGATGAAGCGTACGATGTCGCCGCGCTTCAGGTCGCGGCGACGCAGGACACTGTCGGGCTTGACCTCGCTGACGACCAGGCCGCGGTAATCGAGGAAACCCCAAACTTTCGCCAGGCGTTCGGTCATCTGCTGCAGCTCGAGCCCAAGCCGTTTGACACCGAGCTCCTTGCCGCTCAATTCGCTGACGTCCGGAATGCCTTCGACGGCGAACTTGATGACCTCGCCGCTGCCGAGTGCCACCTCGACTTCGTCGCCTTCCTCCAATTGCCACAGGCGGCGGCTGACATCGATGGCCTGTCTCACCGGCGCACCGTTGAAACGATCGATCACCTGGCCGGCCTGGAGACCCACCGCGGCGGCGGGCGTGGCCTCGAGCACTTTGCGCACAACCGCGACGCTCTTGCCGTCGACAACGCGGGTGCCAGGCACCAGGCCGCAACTGTTCATGCCGAAGCGCGACGGGATGAGCCAGACACCGAGCACATCCTCGAGCTGCTGCACGGGGATGGCGAAGCTGATTCCTTCGGCCTCCTCCTCGGTGAAGGTGCTCATGCCGATCAGGTCGCCGTCGGCATTGCTCATGGGACCGCCGCTGTTTCCGGGGTTGATCGAAATGGTGGTCTGCACGATGTCGTGGTAATAGACGCCGTTCAGTTCCTTGTTGCGCCCGACAGCGCTGACGATGCCCTCGGCGACGCTGTGGCCAAGCCCGAACGGATTGCCGGCAGCGATCACGACTTCACCCAGCAAGACGTCGCCGGGTACGGCGAACCGGATATCCTTGACGCCGGCGCGCGGCAGGAAATCATCGAGGATGAGCAGGGCCAGGTCACTGGCGGCACTGGTGGCGATCGGGGTGGCGGCGTGATTGGTGCCATCGGCCAGGGTGACGATGATCCGATGGGCCTGCTTGACGACGTGGTCATTGGTCAGCACGAGACCACGCTGCTGGTCGATGATGATGCCGCTGCCAAGCGACTGGCGGTGATCGGCTTGCGGCCGCGAACGGTAGGTGACGGCACCGATCTGATACTTGTACTGTACGATGACCTGGCGGTCGGTGCTGATATTGACAACCGAAGGCAGCACCTGATTGACCGCGTGTACCGTTGGCGTCATACGGTTCGACGTGGCCGGAATCAGCACGGCCTGGCCTGGCGCAACGGGCGACAGCCCGATCACAGTTGCTAAGCAGAGCCCGATGACACGGTAGGTCATGATATTCGCCTGTTTTTCAACGGCATTGGAACCGTTTTAGCCTGGTAGTGGTCGAAGAGAACAAGTCGATCGATTGATCTTCCAAGGTGCCCTGATGCCGACCGATATCGAACCTCATCCCAACAGAACGCTCAGCGCCTTTTACAATGACCTCTTTGACAGCGGTTTCTTCGTCTTCAACGACGAGGAGCCGTATTTCCAGGAAAAGCTGGTCCAGGTCATCTGGAACGAACAACTCGTCAACACACCTTTGACCACGGTCGCAGGCGATTTGTTGCAAATTTTCCATGCCGGCGTCTGGAACGTCGAGTCCGGTCCGGATTTCCATGATGCCGCCATCTCAGTGAACGACCGGCTGCAGCGCGGTGCGATCGAGATTCACCGGCAGCCGGAGGACTGGTTCCGGCATCACCACGACGGCAACCCCGATTACCGCCGGACGATCCTCCACGTCGTCTGGAGCAATCCCAACCATCACCCCACGTTCCCCGGGAACATGCCGCTGTGCGTGCTGCAGCATCAGCTCAGCGTGCCGCTGCCCGAGCTGCTGTCACGCATCGACCTGTCACTTTATCCTTATGCGGGCAAGATTCACCCCGGCAACTGCGCCGGCCACTTTGCGGAACTCAGCGACGAGCATATCGCCGACCTGCTGCAGTCGTACGGCGTCGCCCGGATTTTGGAGAAATCGCGCGAGATTTCCGAAGAAATCGTCCGAAACGGCCTGGAGCAGACTGTTTACTGCCGGTTCCTCGACATCCTCGGATACAAGAACAACCGTCCGGCATTCCAGCGCCTGGCCGAGAGCATGCCGGTGCGCCGGTTGAGCGCCTTGACCGGCGAGCATGAGGCGATGGCCGTCCTCTTCGGGGCGGCAGGGCTGCTGCCGGATCCGACGCGCACGGCGGTGCTGCCGCAGCACCGGAGGCTGGTTCGGGGATTGTGGGACGCCTGGTGGCCGCATCGCCGGGGCGGCCCGGACATTCAGTGGAATCGCCATCGCCTGCGGCCGTACAACTGGCCGGAGCGCCGCCTCCTCGCCGCCCACCTGATTCTGCGTGACAACAGCTACAGGCTGGGGCGCAACATCATTCAGACGATGCGTCGCCAAACAACGCCACAGGAGTCCATGCGGCAATTGCACGACCTGTTCGGTGCCGCCGCCGATGCATCCTGGCACAGCTTCTATGATTTCACGCGAGCCCTGGAAAAGCCCGCCAGCCTCCTTGGCGAGCGCCGCTTCCAGGATCTTCTGGTCAACCTGGCTATTCCGCTTTTTTTCGCGGCCTGCATGATGGAGCAGAGCGCCGCCCAATGTGAGCAGGGCAAGCAGGCGCTGCTGCAGGTCCCGAAGCTGCAGGACAACCGTCTGTTGAAGGAAGCGGCGCACCATTTTTTCATGCCGCCCAGCCGCGCCCGGGATGTCGTCACCAACGCCTGCGCCCAGCAGGGGCTGCTGCGGCTCTATCGCGACTTTCATCCTGGCAGCTGAATTATGAATTCGGAGTATGCACACCGGACTGACACAGGATACCTTGTGGGCGTCGACCTGTTGAGGCCATGGTGCCTGAGCAAAATCCCCGGCGGTCGTCTTTCGGCGAACGTGGGTTGCCGTTTCGGGCTTTGACTATGAAAATTTTGAGAAGAAAAAAGCGCTGGCTGCTGTATCTGCTTTGCATCGGTTTCGTGCTGCATGCGGACGACCACCCGGAACAGCAGGACTCGGTGCGCATGCCGCTCGAAGAGGGCCGCCTCGACGTGGGCAGGATGCTCGGCCGGCTGGCAGAGGAAATGGGCCTCGACAAGCGGCAAATTCGTGAGAACGTCGACTTGTCGCTCGACCTGGCTGATGCCGCAGACCGCAAATACTACCAACGCCTGACCGAATTGACCGAGGGCATCGTTACCTTCGAATTGGACGACAACCACCTGACGATCAACATCGATCGTGCCGCGATGCGCCGCCAAAGCCGGCACATCCGTGGCGAGTTTCGCGATCAGGTCGAGGAATGGTTTCCGAAAGCTGCCGAGGCAGCAGCGGCGCGGTACGGCATTTTCGCCTGCACCTCCGACGATTATTATGTCACCCCGGCAGACGCTGAGCTCGGCAGCCGCGTGATCGTCCTGGTGCACGGGATCGACGACACCGGCCGTATCTGGAACAACGTCATACCCGAGCTGCTCGACCACGGGCACGATGTGTGTCGCTTCGAATATCCGAACGACCAGCCGATTGCGGACTCTGCCGATTCGCTGGCAAAGCACCTGGCGATCCTCAAGGAGTGCGGCGTACGCCGTGTCAGCCTCGTCGCGCACAGCATGGGCGGCCTGGTCTCGCGTGAAATACTGACCCGCCCCGGCTTGCTCAACGGCAGCGGCGACGGCCACATGAACTATCCGGAGGTGGAACATCTGATCATGGTCGGCACGCCGAATCATGGGGCACCGATCGCGCGCTTCCGCGGCTTTGCCGAGGTGCGCGACCAGATGGTCCGTGTTTTCAGCGGCGACGGCCTGCTGTTCGGCGGCGTTTTCGACGGCGCCGGCGAGGCCAAGCTGGACCTGCTGCCGGAGAGTGACTTTCTCGCCGAACTGAACGGCCGGCCGCACCCGCAGGACGTCGACATGCTGGTCATTGCGGGCCGCGCCAGTCCATTCGGCAGTGAGGACGTGACCAGCTTCATGAAGCACCTGCGCGCGGCGGTGCCGGGCAACTGCAAGGGCTGCACGCAGTTCGAGACGTCGATGCACGGCCTGGTCACCGGCATCGGTGACGGCATGGTGCCACTGGCATCGGCGCGCCTGGAGGGGGTCGACCTGGTTGTGCTGCCGGCCAACCACATGACCCTGATCCGCAAGGCACTGCCCAAGGCGCCGCAACCGCCCGCCATCCCGATCATCCTCGAGCGCCTGGACTGACGAGTACCGCGCAGGGCATTAAGCCGGTCGGGGCGACTTGTTCTGCCAATGTAGAAATAGCTGCAAAATCAGCCACATTACCGGCAGGTACAGGAGTAACACCGGTGAAATCGAGAGCCGAGGTACAAGTCGAAATACTCGGGGGGCCGAACGTCTACGCCCCGAACCTGTGCGGCGAGCTGATGCGACTCGGTTACAGCCGGGCACGCCCGTTGACCGTGCCGCAGACCATGGAGATTGTCAAGGGGCCACGGCCGGATTCCATCCTCGTCATCGACGCGCAGAATTCGGACGTCGAGGCAATCTGCCGGGAACTGCACGGCAATCCCAACGCCATGCCGCTGATCCTGGCTACGACGTACGATGTTGACACCTGCAAGCCGGCCGGCCGCGTAGCGCAGGCCGATGACCTGGTCTCGGTGCCGGTCGTCGCAGAGGAAGTGCTGGCCCGTCTCGATATCCTCACCAGCCAGGCCGGTGAGCGCGATTTGCGGCTGCCGAGGTGCGGTGAACATATCGACCAGTACACCATCACGGGAACGATTGCCTGGGCCGAGGATTCGTATGTCTTCAAAGTACACCCCGACATCGGCGACAAGATTCAGGTTATGAAAATGCTCTCACAGGAGGCGTCCCGTGACGAAAACCTGGTGCACCATTTCGACCGCGAACTGCAGATGATGGACGACTTTCGCGGCAACGACCGGATCGTGCAGGTGCTGGCGCGCGGCGAATTTGCCGGCCACGCCTATTGTGTCATGGAATATGTCGATGGCAGCGATGTGAGCCACATCATAGCGAACCGCGGCCGCGGCAATTACGATACCGTCGCCAACGTTGCCTGCGGCTTGGCGGAGGCACTGAACGCCGTGCACGCGGCGGAAATCATCCATCGCAACATCAAGTCCGAAAAAGTTTTTGTCACTAAAGACGGCGCCGTCAAGCTGGCGGGTTTCGGGATGGCGCTGCGGTCGCACGAGTCACGGCTGACCGAGATGGATTGGGCGACCGGAATGCCGCGATACACGGCGCCCGAGATTCCAATGTCCGGCACCGTGACGGCCGCCACCGACACGTATTCCTACGGCGCCACGCTTTATCACCTGATCGCCGGACGCTCGCCGTTCGAGGCCGACAATCCCTCCGACATGATACGGGCACACATGACGCAGGCACCGATGGCGCTATCCGAATGCCGGCCCGAAGTGCCGCAGGACTGGGACGAACTCGTCGTCAACCGTTGCCTGGCCAAAGACCCCGAGAACCGGCCGGCGTCGATGGCTGAAGTCCTTCACCTGCTCGACAGCATGGCCGACGCCCGCTTCTGACCGGCCGCTGAAGAGGCGCGAAAGCGTCGACCCCGACAGCGGCGCTTTCACGCTACGTCTCGATTGTCGCAGGAGAGCCAGCCTCTTCGCCGCTTTTCGCTGCCCGCATCCGCTGCCGCCACAGGTACAACAGGTAGCCGCAGAGCCCCAGGTAGAACGGGACGTATTCGACCAGACGCAGGTATGTCTTCGTCTCTGGCGGCAACTCCTGGTTGAGAATGTGGAATGACAGATAATAGAGTGACGTCATGACCATCAGCAGCAGAACCATCGGGTTCCGCAGCACTGCCATGAACGGCAGCAGCCACAGCAGGTACCATGGATTGCCGACCGGCGTAATCAGAAACATCACCAGCAGCACCCACGTGCTGCAGCGCAACGCCGCGTGCTCGTCGCGAACGTGGCGCCACCACAGCAGCAAAAAGATGAGATAAACAAACGCCAGCACATCCCTGGCGTTCTGACACGCCCCGGCATAGGCGTCATCCGCCGAGATGCCGCTGGCCAACAGGCCGTGCTCAAAGCGACTGCGCACCAGTGCAAAGATGGAGGCGTTCGATTCCCATGAGTCATAAAATTCCTTCAACCCCGCAAACGGTTCGTCGGCGCCCAGCGTCATGACTCCCAACATCCCTGCCGAGGCGCCGCCGAACAGCAAAAGAGCGACCGCCAGCTGCCGCCACTGACGGCGGCGCAATTGCAGAAAGAACAGCGGCACCAGCAACACGAACGGCGTCAGCTTCACCCAGCCGGCGAGAAAAACCCAGACGTACGCCGGGGCAATGCGATGGCGCATCAGCGACAGGATGTAAAGCGTCAGCAGAAAGGCGCAGAGGATGTCAAGGTGCATCGAGTTGACAACCTCCTTGAGCAGTAGCGGACAGCAGGCGTAGATGATCGTTCGGCGACGGCCTTCGGCCCGGTCTGCACCGGAGCGAAACAGGAGGATCATGATCATCAGGTCAACGACCAGAAAGGTGCAGCGCAGGCCGTACGGCCACCATCCGAAAATTGCCCCGTTGAGAGCAAAGACTGCCTGCGCGCCCGGCGGGTAGATGGTCTTGACCGCCGGGTAGTTGATGCGGGAATGCGCGAGCTCTGCCGCCGCGAACTGCCGCGGATCCGGTTCGATGTCGGCGACGTCGTGGAATTGCGGCGCCTTGGCATACGGACTGACCTTGTGATTAACCACCATGCCGTCCCACATGTAGCGGTAGAAATCGTTCTCCAGCAGCGGGCTGGAAAAGCACATCAGCAGCCGCGCCGCGAGGGCGCAAACCATGGCGACCCGGAACAGGCTGCGGCTGCGTCCGGCGGCGCCCGAGCGGGCGAAAATCAGGACGTAACCGATCCAGGCGACCAGGTAGACCGCGACCATCGTGATCACCGGCCGCTGCTCATAAAGCTTGCCGTAGATGAACAGCGGGCTCAGCGCGGTCATCATGCCGACGCCGATGAGCAGCAGCAGGCCGCCGCCACAGACCATGATCCAAACGAGCGCAGGTGCGGTTGTTTCCGTACCGTGATTGATGTCGCTGTCGTTCATGTGGATTGACTTGCCTGTCGCAACGGTTGCCGGCGGCAGTTTATACGACTTTTACGGTACCGAATACATCTGACTTGTGAATGGAAAGAAACCATACTGTACCGTTCCCATGCACGGTCGGGAACGACCGCGCCACAAATTTTCAGGACGCCGCTCGTTTCTTGTGGCGCATGAAACGATATGTTACCGCATGTCTATCATCGACGGCAAGACAATTCAGGAGAGCGGCCTGCTGCTGGTCGACAAGCCGGCCGGGTGGACCAGCCACGACGTTGTCGGCTACCTGCGGCGGTTCAAGGTCGGCAAGGTCGGACATTGCGGCACTCTCGACCCGGGCGCCACGGGACTCCTGGTTATTGTGCTGGGCCGGGCCACGAAGCTGGCCGACAAGTTTTCCGGGCAGGACAAGTTCTACCAGGGGATCATGACGCTGGGCACCACGACCAGTACTCAGGATGCCGACGGCGAGGTCACGGCGACCGCCGACTGGTCGCAAATCACCGCCGCTGACGTGGCCGAGACTTGCGCCGCCTTTGTCGGCGATCAGATGCAGATCCCGCCGATGTATTCGGCGGTCAAAATCGACGGGCAGAAACTCTATAAGCTGGCTCGGAAAGGCGAAGAGATCGACCGGGCGCCACGGCCGATCACCATTCATTCATTCACTGCCGATGTCGTTGACCTGCCGGATGTGTCGATCTCCGTGGGCTGCTCCAAAGGCACCTATGTCCGCACCCTGTGCGCCGACGTCGGCGACCGGCTGGGCTGTGGCGCCTATTTGAAATCGCTGCGCCGGACCGGCTGCGGCGAGCTCGCCGTCGCCGAGGCCACCGACATGGAGACGATCAAGACCTGGGATCGCGACACGCTGCTGCGCCACCGTATCCCGCTCGAGACCGCGCTCAACTATGTCTGACGCATCACGCCTACCATCCACTTTTCACCGCCCGCTGCCATGATTCGCACTTCGTCCCTGCACGAGCTTGTCGGCAGCGGCATCGACCGCGTCGCCGTTGCCTGTGGCGTCTTCGACGGCTTGCACCGCGGCCATCGCCGGATTATCGACCGGTTGCAACAGGAGGCGGCGGATACAGCAGCGGCGCCGGTGGTGGTGACCTTCGATCCGCATCCGCAGAACGTCATCGGCACCGGCGATCCCATACCGCTGCTGCTGTCGACTGATCACCGGCTGTTGCTGCTGGCCCGGCAGAAGGTGGCAGCGACGGTCGTCATACCGTTTACCGACGCCTTTTCCAGGATCACGCCGGCGGCGTTCGTCACCGATGTGCTGTGCGGCAGCGGCATTCGAGTGACGGCCGTTTGTGTCGGTTCACGATGGCGTTTCGGCCACCGTGCGGCCGGGAATGCCGACCTGCTGCAGCAACTGTGCAATGACCAGGACATTCGCGTAATCCCAGTCTCCGAGGTCGACGACGGCCGCGGCACCGTCAGCAGCGGGCGGGCCCGGGCCGCGGTTGCGGCCGGGGAACTGGCAGCCTGCGAATCGATACTGGGGCGACGGTTCTCGGTGTACGGCGTGGTACAGCGAGGCAAAGGTCTTGGCGCCGCCGGCCTGACATATGCCACGGCCAACATCGAGCCCGGCAACGGGGTCCTGCCGCCAGACGGCATTTACGCCGCCACGGCGCGCCTTTGCAACGACCAGGGCGGCTGGACCGATTATCCCGGCATTCTGTATCAGGGCACGGCGCCGACAGTTACCGGCGCGAATCCGGGAGGGCCCATCGTCGAGATGCACATTTTCGACTTCAACACCGATATCTACGGCCGTTCGCTCGAGGTCGTTTACGGCGACTTCATCCGCGCCGACTGCCGCTTCGACAGCCTCGAAGCGCTGCGCGACCAGATCGGGCGCGACATTGCCAAGGTGCGCGCGCGAGGCTGAGACGCCAATCTGGTCTCGAGCAAACCAATGGCAGACAGACTGCCCGGATGGCGATGACATGATTTGCCAAACGCCCCTGTTGCCCCGGGCGCTTGGCGGTCGCACGGCGGCCGGCAGCCGACCTTGCCATTCCCTGGCCGCAACATTCGACATTCGCGACTGTGGATGTTATTGTGCTGCCCATGTTGAACAGTCGACGCATGTCGTGCCGTGTCGTCGCGGCCGGTGTCAACCAATTTTACGCACAGGATGACGAGATGGAACCTCGGAAGAAACCCTCGAAAGGGATCAGTCGCCGCAACTTCGTGAAGACCGCGGCGGCGGCGGCGGTTGGGACGACGGCGCTGGCAACGGGCTGCAGGCAGGACGTCGGCGGTCCGAATATCATCAGCAACAAGACCTTCGAATGGCGCATGGTCCTGTTCTGGGGCAAAGGATCGAAAGTTCTGGGCGAAGGGGCGCAGAACCTGGCGACCTGGATCGAGACGATGTCGCAGGGGCGTCTGCGTATCAAGGTATACGGCGCCAACGAACGCGTCCCGGCCGGCGGTGTTTTCGAAGCGGTCGGCGAGGGCGACGCGGAGCTTGGCCACTGCGCCTCCTACTACTGGGCCGGGGACGTCAAGGCGGCGCAATTTTTTGCGGCCGTACCGTTCGGAATGAACGCCCAGCAGATGAACGCCTGGATTTACCACGGCGGCGGCCAGGCTTTGTGGGACGAAGTCTATGAACCATTTGGCGTGATGGGTATGCCGGCCGGCAATACCGGTGTGCAGATGGGCGGCTGGTTCAACCGCGAGATCAACGCGATCGGCGACTTCAAGGGTCTGAAAATGCGCATGCCCGGCATCGGCGGGGCGGTTCTGAACCGGGCCGGAGCCGAAGTTGTGAACAAGCCGCCGGGCGAGTTGTACAGCAGCCTGGAAACCGGGCTGATCGACGCCACCGAATGGGTCGGCCCCTACCACGATTACCTCATGGGCTTCCACGAAGTTGCCAAGTACTACTACTACCCGGGCTGGCACGAGCCGGGGACGGTGCTCGAGCTGATCGTCAACCGCAAAGCGTTCGAGGCCCTGCCTGCCGACCTGCAGGAGATCATCCGGACAGCGGCATTCCGGGCGAACCTGTCCGTGCTGTCGGAGCTCGAGGCGAAGAACAACGATCACCTGAAAATCCTGGTCGGTCAGCACAAGGTCGACCTGCGCCGTTTTCCCGACGAGGTGCTCAGGCAGTTGAAAATCTACTCCCGCGAAACGATCGACAAACTCTGCAGCGGCGACCCGCAGAGCCGCAAAGTGTACGACGCATTCAGCTCCTTTCAAAAAACGGTCAATGCATGGGGCGCCGTATCGGAGCGGGCCATGCACGAGCTCGACGACATCTGAGCCGCGGTCAGCTCTCCGAAAGCACCGGGCGGACCCGGTAAAGGCGTCGATCGGCGGCGAAACCATGTCGATGCCGGCCGTTCCGGGCAAGATGGTGATGGCCAAAGCCGGGCAGGCACGATTATGTCGGAAGGAAACAAGTCAGTCGTTGCGCCTGGCGCTGGTGCGGTTGGGCGCAACTACCACTGGTGCTCATCCCCGTGAGGTTGATGAATGATCCGGGCTGAGCGCCCTTGATCGGCCAACTCAATTCCACCCATTCATACCTGGTGTCCTGTTAACATGCCTGCATACGATTTCGATACTGTCGTCGACCGCCGCAACCGTGGCAGTTTCAAGTGGGAGAAGTACCGCGACCGTGACATCATCCCGATGTGGGTTGCGGACATGGATTTCCGCTCGCCGCCGCCGGTTATCGACGCCCTCAACCAGATCACCGAGCACGGTGTCTTCGGCTACGTCGTGCCCCCCGTCGGGGCGGTCGACACCATCGTCGGCATGCTCGAGCGTCAATACCGCTGGACTGTCGAACCGCATTGGGTGGTGTGGCTGCCCGGCCTGGTGCCGGCCCTCAATCTCGCCTGCCGCGCATTCTGCGAACCGCAGCAGGCGGTGATGATGACGACGCCGATTTATCCGCCGTTCCTGCAGGCACCGCCCTGCTCCGACCGCCCCTTGATCTCGGTGCCGCTGGCACTCGACAACGACCACTGGCAGTTCGACTTCGAGGCGATGGCCGCAGCCCTGACACCGGACACACGGCTGTTCATGCTGTGCAGCCCGTACAATCCCGTCGGCCGCGTTTTCCGCCGGGACGAACTTGCGGCACTTGGCCAATTCTGCATCGAACACGACCTGCTCATATGTTCCGATGAGGTTCATTGCCAACTGCTGCTCGACGACGTCGAGCACCTGCCGACCGCCACGATTCTTCCCGAGCTCACCGCCCGTACCGTGACGCTGCTCGCCCCCAGTAAAACCTACAATCTCCCGGGACTATGCTGCGCCTGCGCAATCATCCCCGACAACAAATTGCGCCAGCGGTTCAAGGCAAAGATGCGCGGCATCATGCCGGAGATGAACAGTTACGGCTATGCCGCCTGCCAGGCAGCCTATACGCACGGTGAACAATGGCGGCTGGAACTGATCGACTATCTGCGCGGCAACCGGGATCTGCTGGAGAGCCATGTCGCAGACCAGTTGCCGGGCATCCGCATGACTCATGTCGAAGCAACCTACCTCGCCTGGCTCGACGTCCGCGACAGCGGCATCGAGAACCCGATGAAATTCTTCGAAGACGCCGGCGTCGGCTTGTCAGACGGCCGTGAGTTCGGCAGCGAGGGCTATATGCGTCTGAACTTCGGTTGTCCGCGCGCAACGCTGACTGAAGGCCTCGACCGCATGCGCGCGGCGCTACAGCCAGGTTAATCGAACATGTGCGGGCGCTTCACCTTGCATGATACGCCGGAAGAGATCATCGCCAGCCTCGACGGCCTCGACATCGACGTCGACGGCGCTGGCCTTGAACCGCTTGAGCCCTGCTACAATGTCGCGCCAACCATCTACACACCGACCGTTGCCGGCGGCGAGACCCCCACGGCAGGCCGGCGGCGCTGGGGACTGGTTCCGCACTGGGCGAAAGATCCGGCGATCGGCAATCGCATGATCAACGCGCGCAGCGAGACCGTCGCGGAAAAACCCGCCTTCCGCAACCTGGTCGCAAAAAAGCGGTGCATCGTTCCGGCCAACGGCTATTACGAGTGGAAAAAACACCAGGCCCCAGGCGGCGGCCGCAGCGGCAAAATTCCGTATTACATCCGATCGCCGCAACACCGCGTGTTGTGGTTCGCCGGCCTGCACGACAACTGGTTTTCCGCCGACGACAAACGGCTCGATACGTACACAATCATTACGACACGGCCGGCGGCGGCGGTCGCCGACATTCATCACCGCATGCCGGTGATTCTGCCGCGCGACGGCATCGAACAATGGTTGCGCCCGGACCGGGGCGACCAGGCTGGGGCCTTGGCGCTGTTGCAGCCGTACAACGGCGAGCTCGAGGCCTACGCAGTTTCGCAAATGGTCAATTCCCCGCGCAACAACTCGCCGCTGTGCATGGCGCCGGCGGCCGCCGCCGACGACGCCGACCTGCTGCCGGGCCGGTCGCGGTGATTCTGTACATCCCAACTGCCGCGGCCGCTCACTC
>JASLZG010000035.1:0-275 GCA_030754995.1 Lentisphaeria bacterium | reverse complement strand
ATTTGCAGCGAGGTGATGAGTTGCAGATGACGAATTGCAGCACTTTTATCGACCGAACGGCGGCGGCCATGACGTGGGCGGCGCAAATACGCCGAAATGCCGCCTCATTTGCAATATATAACATTCAATACATCAGTCAGTTATGACAATTTACCGGATGCGTTCAATCGATTTCTGGTGCCTCTTTCCGCCGCCAAAACGAACCTAACAGCCGGATGGTGCGAACGCGGCGGTTTTTGCCGCGAATATCCGCCGGGAAACCGCCGTTTTTCCGC
>JASLZG010000359.1:295-4730 GCA_030754995.1 Lentisphaeria bacterium | reverse complement strand
CTTGGCGCCTTGAAGAGCGGGATTGAGGGGATATCCATGTTCGGCGAAGCCGGCACGCATCATGTGAACAACGAGATCAATTACTCAGTTGCCAATCCCGCTTTTTTATTGGCCGATTCTCTTCTGCTGCCTGCAGCGCCTGGGGCCGGGCGCTGCGCCCCCCCCCGTGACGCATTGCTGTTACTGGGATTGGCCTGACAAACAAACAGCCCGGCAGCATGCGGTCCGATCACCTGCGGATTCGGCGTCACGAGCAAAGGCACCTATCTCGTCACACACAGCGACTACGCGACCGAATTGGGGTATGTCGCGCGGTCCGATGACCGGGGAGAGGCCTGGACGCAGATCCCGGTGCATCCCGACCCGATGGAGCTTATGGGCCGCGGCAACAGCCGCCGCATCATCGAGCTCACCGACGGCACGATCCTCATGCCCGGCGGCAACGCGTGGCTGGGAGAGGTGGAGACCAGCTACTCGGGCGACGTCATCATGCGCTCGACCGACGACGGCCGGACCTGGGGCGATGCCACCGTGCTGCCGCCCGGCTGCTGCGAGTCGAATTTGATTGAATTGACCGACGGCACGCTGGTGTGTGCGATACGCTTATAGCGCGATATGGTTATACACGACCTGTTCCAGGTGCGAAGCGCCGGGCGTGACGTCCCCGGCAACGAGCCGGAAATGATCGGCGAGCCAGCGGGAATTTGGGAACCGCCGTCGCGGAACGAGATCGGTTTCGGGCGTTACAAGAACGAGGCGATCATGATTTCTTACGATCGCGGTTACAACTGGACGATCCCAACGCTGGTGACGCGCAGGCACGAACTATCCGGCGATCTTGCGCTCTTGCCCGATGGCCGGCTTGTAATGACCTACGACCAGAAGGACGGTGTGTCCGGGTCACGTGCCCTCGTCAGCAACGACATGGGAGGAGGAAATCTACGTGCTGTTCTGGGGGTACAGCGGCCGGACCAGCTCGGTCACACTGAACGACGGACGTGTGCTGACGTTGTTGGCCGGCACCGGCACCGGGACACGCGCCACGATATGGCTGCCGGAATGAGAAGCTCGGACCGGTGCCTGAACAATTAAACCAGGAATTATCATGACATGGACACTCAGTGCTTTCGCCGACGAGGCGGGCGGGACGACGCAGGAGCAAATCGACGCTTTGCAGGCCGCGGGCATCAACTACATCGATTTGCGCGGCATCGACGGCTGCAACATCACGGAACTGCCGCTGGACCAGGCGGCGGCGATCAGCGTCAAGCTGGCTGACGCCGGCATCGGCGTCCAGATGTTCGGCTCGCCCATCGGCAAGATTGACATCGCCGACGCGGTTGAAATCGACCTGGATAAACTGCAACACCTCGGCGCCCTCAAGGACGTCTTCAATTGCAACGCCGTCCGCGTTTTCAGCTACTTCAACGAGGCCGCACAACCAGTGGCGCAGTGGCGGCAGGAATCAATGTCGCGGCTCTCTCGATTACGCGATCTGGCGGTGGACCTGGGGCTGGTGCTCTATCACGAGAACGAGCGGCACATTTTCGGTGATCGGCTGCCCGGGGTAAAGGTTATCGCGGATGAGCTGCGCGGTGGCTCGGGTGACGGTCCGTTCCGTATCATCTTCGACTTCGACAACTTCAACCAGACCGGCGACGACGTGTGGCGGAACTGGCTCGAATTGCGCGACCAGACGGACGGCTTCCACGTCAAGGACAGCGACCCGAACAATCAGCACGTGCCGGCCGGCCGAGGTGTGGGCAAGATCAGGGAGATCCTGAGTGACGCCCTGGGCCGCGGCTGGCAGGGGCCTTTGACTCTCGAGCCGCACCTGGCGCACTCGGCGGCCGTACTCGCGACCGGCCCGCACGGGGTCGCAAACCAGTCACTGTCCGAGCTGGGCAACGTCGAGTGCTTCCAGGTCGCCGCCGAGGCCGCGACCGCTTTGCTGCATGAGATCAACGCGCCGGTGGCGTGAGGGTATATGAAACACCGAACCAAACAGGGAGCCGGCGATGCGTGACCTGACTCGTGACCCGTCGATGATGTATGTGCAGGAAGAGGTGCAGACCTTTCTCGACAACCTGATGATCCACCACCACGGCTGGGTGTCAAGACGCTGGCACAACCCGGTGCGCGATCCGGACGGTCCGGTGATTTGCAAGGACCGGCCCTGGGAGCACCTCACCTACTTCAGCCTGGGGAACAGCTCCATCCTGAGGGACCCCGAAGACGGACTGTTCAAGTGCTGGTACGAGGACCTGGTGCTGGATCGTGATCGCATGATGGAGTCCGTGGTGCCGCATGGGAGCCGCCAGCTCTACGCCGAAAGTGAGGACGGGATCGAGTGGCGGAAACCGGAGCTTGATATCGTCGAGGAACAGGGGCACAAGACCAATATCGTCATCGGCAGCGGTGCCGCGGGTTGCAGGGATTCCCACTCGATGAGCGTGGTCATCGACCCGTACCCGCCATCGGCGGACCAGCGGTTTCGGGCGCTGTTCACCCATCGTCCTGAAGGGGACATCAAACACAGCAAGCGGCTGATCTGCGCCCATTCGGCGGACGGCATCCACTGGCAACGCTACGAACAACCGCCGCGCTTCGGCCGCAGCGGGCCACGGCTCGATGATGTTTCAATCCTGTTTTACGATCCGGACGCCCGCGAATTCGTGCAGAACACCCGACACTTTCTGAAGGGGCCCGGCTGCGCCGGCAATCCCGACGGGGGCATCCACCATTTCGCTTCCTACGGCCGCCGGCGGGTCTGGCAGACCCGAAGCCACGACTTTCTGCACTGGAGCGAACCGGTCCTGATCGCGGCGGTGGATGAGGAGGACGGCCTCGACGACGAATACTACGGCATGGCACAGTACCGTTGCGGCACCATTCACCTGGCCACGGTCGGGGTGTTCCGCAATGTCGAAAATGAGCGGGAAGTGCAACTGTTGATGAGCCGTGACGGCCTGCGCTGGCAGACGACGGCCAGGCGGCAGCCGTTCCTGGCGCCGCGGGGGCCCGGGCACTACGACGCGCACCAGACGGCGCTTTCGAGCCCACCCATTGCGGTCGGCGACGAACTATGGTTCTACAACGGCGGCTCGTCCTGTCATCACGACTGGTGGATGTGGGGTAAAAGGGACGGCATCGATCACCCGGAAGTGCACGACCCGTCGCTTGCCGAGTTTTCCCTGGGCATCGCCCGCTTGCGGCAGGACGGCTACGCCAGCCTGTACGCCAATCCGTACACGGAAGGTTTCATCATCACGCAATCCATGATGAGTGAGGGGGTGACGCTCATTATCAATGCCCGGTGCGCCGCGAACGGCCATGTGAAAGTGCAGGTGCAGGACGACTTCAACAAACCGATCGAGCCGTGCACCAAGGAAAATGCTGATCCCTTCACCGGCGACAGCACCGCACACACGGTAAGTTGGAACGGCGATCCCACCATTCCGGACCGAAAGTGGCGTCGGCTCGTTTTCTTCCTCAAGGATGCCGAGATATTCTCGTTCCGATTCGCAGGCCATGACGGTAGACGAACGGTTGACGAAGCTATTGAGACCGCAACCATCACGTAGTGCATGAGTACTTTCACATCGGCGGCGAAGCAGCCGGAGCTCTGGCGTCGTTTGATCACCGAATTCGGCCCGCTCGGCAAGCAACGCGAGCTTTACCCTGAACTTCATCCGGCGAATACCTTTCCCGGCTACTACCTTCGCCTCGAGATTCTGTCCCGCGCCGGCTTGAGAACACAGATTGTCGACGAGATGAAACAGCTGTTCCTGCCAATGGCAGAGCTGACTGGAACGCTTTGGGAACACAAGGATCCGCGTGCAAGTTGCAGCCACGGCTTCGCTTCGCACGTCGTCCACGTCCTCTACCGGGATGTGCTCGGCTGCAGTATCGACGCCGACAACAAGGTGCTGCGGCTGGACCAGGGTGGCCTGCCGGTTGACTGGTGTAACGGTGTGTTACCTGTTCGAGGCGGCCATGTCACCGTGAACCTGCATACCCATGACGGTGATACGAAGGTTGCGGTTTCCGGGCTGCCGAAGGATTTTGAACTCGAGATTCAAGAGGGGGAAAGCGTATGAATTCGAAACCCGACATACTGCTGCTGGCCAGTGATGAGCATAACGCCGCGGTCGGCGGCTATGCCGGTGACAGTGTGATCGAGACACCGGCTGGTTGTAGAATCGGTACTCGCGTATTTCTTCCATCAGCTTGGTACCGTCTGCCGTGACCCAGTCGTTCAGTGTCCGCAACCGGCCAAACACGCTGCCGCTCTCGATCACCTCGATCTCCCGGTGTACGGTGCGGGCGTAGTCACCTTCCTCGATCCAGTTGTCGGCGCCGTTCACATCGCCCCAGGCCGCCCAGCAGCCGCGATGGTGAACATGGTCCTGTTTTTCTCCTCGAACATCTTCCA
>JASLZG010000359.1:0-285 GCA_030754995.1 Lentisphaeria bacterium | reverse complement strand
GAAAAAATAGGTCGTGAAAGCATCATTGCCGACAGCGACATTGACGCTTTCATCTTCGTGGGTGAGACCCACGATACCGGTGTCCGGCGACGAGCCGGTGGACACCGCGTAGGATTGCGTTTCGCCCGGTGCAATCGATGGGATGATCCAGTGAATTCGAACATCGCCGCCGGCCCGCTCGAGCTGGCCGGGCAGGACGGTGCCGGCATTGTCCGTAAGTACTACCGGTTCATCCGCAAGCTGTCGACGGCGACGTTGGCGCTGACCGGGCAGTTTTGATAACTG
>JASLZG010000358.1 GCA_030754995.1 Lentisphaeria bacterium | reverse complement strand
TGCTGGATCCAACGACGATGTTGAACCTTCACGATATGGACGGCAGCAGCATCCTGCCGGTGGACTTCTCCCAGGCCGGCCCCACCGGGCAACTCAGCGAAGGCGAGAGTCTCACCGCCGTGGCAGCAGCGGCGGCAGACCAGTCCTGGCAACCCGTCAATCCCGATGCGATCATGGTGGTCGGCGGCCCGGTGGCGTGGCAGCTGGGGGCCAAGGTGAGCAGCATCCTGTTCTATCCATCGTCGATCGACCAGGCTGAAGCGATCGCCGAGGAAATCGCCAGGGCGTATCCACTGCCCGTGGCCGCCACCCGGACCGACGGGGTTTACCGGCATATCCTTGGAACCGCCATCGCCGCCGCCGGCCTGCGCGTCCTGTTCTTCCCCATCCTGCTGGGCGGCCTGGTCGTGTTTGGCACCATGCTCGGGTCCGTGGCCGACCGGGAGCGGGAGATTTACACCTTCAGCGCCCTCGGGCTGGCACCGGTGCACGTAGCCGGTCTGTTTTTCGCCGAGGCCCTGATCTACTCGGTGATGGGCGGTATGGGCGGCTACCTGCTGGCCCAGGGCGGCATGAAGGTCCTTGAACTGCTCGCCGCCGCCGGGGCAGTCCAGGTACCGGAAATGAACTACTCCTCCACCAACGCCATCGTGACGCTCCTCATCGTCATGCTCACGGTGGTGGTGAGCGCCATCTACCCGGCTCTCAAGGCCTCCCGCTCAGCCAACCCCGGGGTCATGCGCACCTGGCGCGTGCCCGAGGCGGACGGCGACGTGCTGGCGCTGACCTTCCCGTTCACCGTGAGCCGGTACGACATCACCGGCGTGGTGAGTTTCATCCGCGAACATTTGGACGCTTACAACGACGTCGGCCTGGGTGTGTTCATGACAATTGACTCGGCTCTGGACCGGGTCGGCGGCTCGCCGGCAGCCGACCGGGCGGACAATCTGAAACTGGATGCCACCATGGCCCTGGCCCCATTCGACCTGGGCGTTACCCAGGCGTTCTCACTGCAGAGTGTAGCCAGCGAGATCGAGGGGATCGACGAGGTGGCGATCCACATCGTCCGCCGGTCGGGGCAGAACAAGGACTGGCAGCGGCAAAATCGCGTCTTTCTCGATGACCTGCGCCGCCAGTTCCTCCTGTGGCGCGCTTTGCCGCCCGAGACCATGGAGCTGTACCGGCGAAAAACCCTGCAGGTGATTGGAGGCGAATAAGGCAACCGGCCCGGGCGCAAAACCGGCGCCGGCCGCGAACCGCAGCCGAACAAAAAGATGGCAAACGAAGACAACGAAAAAGTGGACGCGGAGTTGCGGGAGTACCGCGACCTGATGGTGCCACCGGACACCTTCGAGGAGGGGTTCACCTGGAGCAGCATGTTCGGCGCCATGTTCATCGGCATGATCATGGTTCCCGGCGCCCTTTACATGTCGCTGCTGGCCGGTGAAGGCATCGGCCCGGCCGCGCAATGGGTTACGGTGATCCTGTTCATCGAGGTGGCTCGACGGGCCCAGAGGGAGCTGAAGAAGTCCGAGATCTTCGTGCTCTACTGGATGGCCGCTGCGGCCATCGGTGTGCCGTTCTCCGATCTGCTGTGGCGGCAGTTCTTCATCAACAGCGATGCCGCGGTGAAACACGGGGTCGCCGCCGACATCCCCACCTGGTGGGTGGCTTCCGCGGACTCCGTGTCCTATGCCACCCGCTCCTTTTTTCACTTTGACTGGTGGCCGGTCATCGGCTTGATCATTCTGGGCACATTCGTCGGCAGCCTGAAGAGCATGGTGCTGGGTTACGGACTCTTCCGCGTCACCAGCGACGTCGAGCGCCTGCCGTTTCCGATGGCGCCCATCGGGGCCCAGGGCATCATGGCCCTGGCCGACGACGTGGACGAGAGGAAGGTGGAAGACAGCGAGCCCAACTGGCGCTGGCGTACCTTCGCCATCGGCGGTGCCATCGGCCTGGCTTACGGCGCCGTGCTCTACCTGCTGCCCATCGTCAGCGGCGCGATGACCGGCACGTCGGTGCAGATCCTGCCTCTGCCGTTTGTCGACTGGACGCCCACCACCGGCAGGTGGCTGCCGGCCGTGGCCACCGGCTGGAGCTGGGATGTGGGCAACATCGTGATCGGCATGGTCCTGCCGTTCTGGGCAATCATCGGCAGTTTCACCGGGCTGCTCATCACCGTTGTGCTCAACCCCATCCTGTGGCGTCAGGATGTCCTGGACAACTGGCAGGTTGGGGACGGTACCGTGGAGACATTGTACCACAACACCATGGACTTCTATTTCAGCTTCGGCATCGGCATCAGCCTGGCAATTTTCGCAGCCGGCCTGATCCAGATGCTCTGGAGCATTCGCAGGCAGCGGCGCAAGCGGCGCGAGGCCATGAGTGAGCCGTCGCGCACGGTCAAGTTGAAGGAGCGCGGCGACATTCCCTGGAAATGGGTGATCATCACCTACCTGGTCACCACCATTGGGTATATCCTTCTGTGCGGCTGGCTTATCGAGTGGCACCGCGGCGTCATGATTGTCATGTTTATCATCGGGTTCGTCTACATCCCGATGATCAGCTACGCGACCGCCCGGCTCGAGGGGATCGCCGGCCAGGTCATTGAGGTCCCCATGGCCCGGGAGGCCGCCCTGATCCTCAGCCAGTATGCCGGTGCCAAGGTGTGGTTCCTGCCCATACCCATCGCCAATTACGGACAGATGACCGTATTCTACAGGCAGTGCGAGCTCACCGGCACGAAGTTCACCTCCATCTGGAAGGCGCAATTTTTCATGCTGCCAATGATCCTGGTGGCCGGCATTTTCTTCATGAATTTCATCTGGGGCCTGGCCCCTGTACCCTCGTCTATCTACCCCTATGCCGATGTCATGTGGGAGCTGGAGGCTGAAAAAAAATGTATCATCTACACGGCCACCATGGGCGGATACAGCCAGTTCGAGGAGGCCTGGCAGCCTGGCTACCTGGCAGCCGGCGCCGGGTTCGGCGCGCTCCTCTTCTTTGTCCTGACCAAATTGGGCGCCCCCATCTTCCTGGTCTATGGTGTGGTACGCGGGCTCGGACAGTCTATGCCCCATGATATCCTGCCACAGTTCGTCGGTGCCGTTATCGGCCGCTTCTATTTCCGGCGCAAATTCGGCAAGAAATGGCTCAAGTACATTCCTGTTGTCGCCGCCGGTGTATTCTGCGGCCTCGGTCTCGTCTCCGTCCTGGGCGTCGGCATCACATTCCTGAGCAAGGCCGTCGTGCAACTGCCGTTTTGAACGGAAGGGCAACCCTGAAACCCGAACCCTGAACACTAAACCATCCCATGGCCTTCATCAGCATCCGCGGCATCGAAAAGACCTTTGCCCTCGGTAAAACCGAGGTCCGGGCCCTCAAAGGCATCGACCTCGAGGTTCACCGGGGCGAGTATCTCTCCATCATGGGCCCGAGCGGTTCGGGAAAGTCAACGCTGTTCAACATGATCGGCGCACTGGACGCACCGTCGGCCGGGGATATCGAGGTGGCCGGCCATCGGCTCAACGCCCTGAGCCGCCGGCAGTTGGCATATTTCCGCTGCAAGCACATCGGTTACGTTTTCCAGTCTTTCAACCTGATTGCGGCCTACGACACCACCGACAACGTCGCCATGCCCCTGGTGTTCAGCGGGCAGACTTACCAGGATGCCTGCGATCGGGCCCGCACCGTCCTCAGCCGCGTCGGTCTCGAGCACCGCCTCACCCATCTGCCGGATGAACTGTCCGGCGGCCAGCAGCAACGCGTCGCCATCGCCCGTGCCCTGGCCAACCAGCCAGCCATTATCCTGGCCGACGAACCCACTGCAAACCTGGACCTGCAGACCGGCGGAGAGATCATTGCGCTCCTCAAGGAGTTGTCCGGCGAAACCGGCACAACCGTCATCACCACTACCCACGATCACGAAATGCTCGCCGTCTCCGACCGCATTGTCTGGATCAAGGACGGCCAGGTGGACAGAGTTGAGAAACGGGAAGATATCGCCATCAAGGTGGGCACGGTGGGCTGAAAATGCTGAATATTCAATGACAAATGATCAAGTGCCGAACAGCATTGCGCGCTAAACGCCGGCGAAATCCGCCCGAGCGCAACTGGTCCCATTCTTTCGACGCCGCCACCCGTCACTTCATCGAGGTGATGAAGGGACACGCCCCCCCCATTTACACCGGAGCCGAGGGGAAGGAAATCAATCGCTACATCATCGGCGCCTATGTCTCTGCTCAAGAGCAGCGGGATATCGAGCTGGACGAGATCACGAGTGAAGGCGAATGCAGCGGCAACATCCGTATTGAGAATACCTTTTGCAACCTGTGAGCGGTTGGCCGGTGATCACAGCACCTGCCGGTCACGGGTGTGTGGGTGCCGTAACCTCGCTCCGTCCCCCGGAATTCGCCCCGCTGCATTAATCGATCATGTACTCGATCTCGGCCGTTTCACGCAAGGTCGCGACGAGGGCCTTCCAATCGTCCCACGTGGCGGCCTCGGGGTCGAGGTGCTTGCCGCGGTAGAGTTTTGTCAGCAGCCGGGTTCGGCCACGTATACGCATCTGTTCGGCCTGCAAAGCCAGCTGCTCGACGTACACCTCATCCTTGTCGAGGTTCTCTTTGCGAGCCACGTCCGCCATAACCAGATTGGTGACAAGCTTCAGGATCAGCGGACGATTCGATGTTGCGCCACTCCCCGAAAGGTGCTGGAGCAGCCCGGTGAAACCCAGAACGTCTTGCAGGGTGATTTTCATGTCATCGACCTCGAGCTCG
>JASLZG010000357.1 GCA_030754995.1 Lentisphaeria bacterium | reverse complement strand
CATTTTCTTTAAGTTTTATCTAAATGAAATAGACGAGTTATTTTCCAAAGCTACCACAAGTGTATCATCCGTTCAAAGAAAGATTAATGCCGACGACGCATTACATCCAGACAGGATCCAGGATTCTTCTACCACTCCATGGCAAGTTGCCAGGCTTAAAACCAATACGCTAAGGCATTCACACGCCTATGCGTGTTTATCCCGTTACTGCGCCGTGCCTAGCCGGCGGGTCAGTTCACGCAGTGTTTCGAGCTCCCCGGCGGTGAGTACAGCCATCTGGTCTTTGATGCACGCCACTTGTGGCGGCATGAGACTTTCGATCAGTTTATTCCCGGCTGCAGTCAACGAAATGATGATAGCTCGACGGTCACTGGCATGTGGCGTTCGCTGCACGAGTTTCCGCTTTTCCAGGTTGTCGATTACCATCGTAATATTGCCGCCCGACTTGAGCATTTTTCCCGCCAGCTCGCTCGGTTTCATGGGCCCTTGAAAGAGCAGACATTCCAGCATTGCGAACTGGCTGGCGGTGAGCTTTGAGCCGCGAAAGTTCTGTGACGATCTGGCGAGCAGCGATTCCGTCGCGCGGAGCAGGCAGATATAGGCGTTGAGCGCCCGGACCTCGTCGGCATCACCTGGGTATTTCGTTGGCATGGCACCGCCTCCTTTTTTTATGTTGTGCAGCAACTTGACATTTGGATACTTTAATGTTAAATTATTATATGTCAAACGGAGATGGAGCCATGGAGCACTTAAAAAATATGTCAGGGGTCGATGAACGCGACCAGAAGATGATCGAGGATGCCGAACGCATGCTCGGACCGGAGCCGCAGCAGATGGGGTTCGTCAAGAACCTGTTCTGGGGAAGAGTCCGCGATGACCTGCTCTCGCCCTTTCCCCAACCGGATGACCTTGAACGCCGGCGCTGCGACACGCTACTCCTGTGCCTTGAACAGTACCTCTCGCAGGAGCACCCCAGTATCGAGATCGACCGCGACCAGGAAATCCCCCCCTGGGTAATTGAACGGCTATTTGATCTCGGCGTCATGGGAATGACCATCCCGACGGAATTCGGCGGTTTGGGGCTGGGCCTTACCAGCTACACCCGGGTGCTGTCGCGCATCGGCGCCACCTGCGCCGCGACCTCGGTGATGGTATCGACCCACCTGTCGATCGGCTGCCGGGCGATCATGGATTTCGGCACCGACAACCAGCAGCAGCAGTGGCTGCCGCACCTGGCCACGCACATGTTGTCGGCATTCTGCCTGTCCGAGCCGAATGTGGGCTGTGATGCAGGCGGCCAGGAAACCCGTTGCGAACCCAGTGCTGACGGCACTCATTTTATTGTCAACGGCGAAAAGAAATGGGCCACCTCCGGAGCGTTGTCCGGCATGTTCACGGTGACGGCGAAGCAGACATTCGTCGACCCGGACAGCGGTGAAACCAGCGAGGGGGTGACCGCGCTGATTTGTACTCCGCACATGCCCGGGGTGGAAATATTCGAGGCGAACCGCAGCAAGTGCGGCATCCGCGGCACCTGGCAGGCGCGCATCCGCTTCACCAACGTCAAGGTACCTCGCGAGAACCTGCTGCACCAGGAAGGCAAAGGCCTGAGCGTGGCGCTGAAATGCCTGAATATCGGCCGCTGCACCCTTTCCGCCGGGGTCGCGGGTGCCGCCGAACGCTGTGCCGAGCAGGCGATCAAGTGGACATCCACCCGCCATCAGTTCGGCCGGCCCTTGGCGGACTTTGAGCTGGTACGCCAGCGCATTGGGCGCATCACCGCAATGAATTATGCCATGGAAGCGATGCTCCAGATGACCACCGGCATGCTCGAACGCGGGGACGAGGACATCATGCTGGAGACGGCGGTGTGCAAGGTTTTTTGTTCGGAGATGGCCTGGCGCGTGATCAACGACAGCATGCAGATCATGGGCGGTGAGGCATTCATGACGGAAAATGAGATGGAGCGCGCCATGCGCGACAGCCGGATCTACCTGATTGTTGAAGGTGCCAATGAGGTGATGCAGGCATTTATTTTTGCGTATGGCGGCAAGCAGTTGGCGGAGCACATGCTGGAGTTGCAGGCGATGGCCGGAGGTCCCGACTGCACGCTGTCCGAGAGATTGTCGAATTGTCTGCGGCTGGGACGACGGCCGGCACTTGTCGGGCGGGGATTGCGCCTGGCTGCGGAGCTGTTCCTGGGACTGCGCCGGAGGCGGCCACAACTGCACGGATTATCGCCGGAATTAGCGGGGCACGGCAAGCGCTTCTGTCGCCTGGTCCGTGAACACTCGCATCAATTCAAGCTGGCGGGGAAAAAGTATCGCGAGGCGATCGTGCGGCGCCAGGCGGTGCAGGCGCGCGTCGCTGATACGGCAATGTGGCTGCACGCGATGGCTTGTGTGTTGAGCCGGCTGGACCGGCAACTGCGCAGCGGCGCGACGGGCGTCGAGGCTGCCCGTGACCAGGCCGCGGCCCGGCATTTCCTCGAGCTTGCCGAGCTGGAGATTGTTCGGCTGTTCAAGGAGCATCAGGCCAACGCGGATGACAGCATGCAGGCGGCGGCAGATGCGGCAATTGCCTACAACGACACGCTGCCAAACAGCGACTTTATCATTCCCGAACATTCCCCGACGGCGGCCGGCAGCGGCCGCTGCCCCGACCAATCCGGCATTCCCCAGTTTGCCAGGGCGAGAACGGCCGATGGATCGCAACTGAAAAGATGCTCGTAACGATACGTTGCGGGGCGTGACCGCTTCCGCGAAAGCGATCCGAAAAAGATCGGTATAAGACTGGTTCTTTAGCGATCTTTGGATGACAGTATGCGGAAGCGGCGGGGCAGGGTTCGCGCCTTGAGCCTTTAAGTGGCCACTCTGGTTAACGGCCACTTTGCTGTCACTTGCCGGCTGCCACACTCGTACCGACCATGGAACACCAATGCCCTGGGGACCCGATCGGATGATTGCGCTTGGATACCGGCACCGTCCTGCAAGCCATGCTCACGAAGGCACGCAGCGGGCCGGCAATTCATGAATGCGCTCGACACATATCTGCACCGAAGCGCGGTTGTCGGGGCGGCGGGCAAGATGGGCAGCGGCATTTCGCTGCTGTTGGCGCAGGAGCTGGCGATGCTTGGCCGCCGCGACGATGCGGAGCCGCCGGTGTTGACGCTGGTTGATGTGCGCGAGTCGGCCCTGGCCGACCTGCGTGAGTACATCACCGTGCAAACGCGCAAGCGGGCCGCAAAATCCCCGCAACTGCTGCAAACATTCTATCCCACGGCCGCCGCGGACGACGTGGCGGACGCCTTCGTCAACGACACCCTTGGGGTGATTCGGATGACGACAGCAATCGCGGATGTCGGGGACTCCCGTCTTGTCCTGGAAGCGGTGCCGGAGATCGAGCCACTGAAAATCGAGACGCTGCGGCAGATCGATGCGGCTGGCGCCGGCCAGGCCTGGCTGCTGTCCAACACATCCTCGATACCCATTGGCCATCTCGATGCCGCGGCGGCTCTTGGTGGTCGAATTATCGGCCTGCATTTCTACAACCCGCCGGCGGTCCAGAAGCTGGTTGAACTGATTCCGGCCGCGTCAACAGAGCCGCCGCTGGTGGCGGTTGCCTCCGACCTGATCCAGCGCCTGGGCAAGACCGAGGTGCGGGCGGCTGATGTGGCGGGGTTCATCGGCAACGGGTTCTTCATTCGCGATACGCTGCATACACTGGCAATGACCGAGCGCCTGGCGGCGCAGCGCCCGTTGCATGAAGCTGTGTACGCCATGGATCGCGTCACGCGCGACGGCTTGCTGCGGCCGATGGGCGCCTTCCAGCTGATCGACTATGTCGGGCTCGATGTCTTTCACGCGATCACCCGGACGATGGCTGCCCACATTGATGGCGAACTGTTCGAGGCACCGTTGATCGAGGCACTGCTGGACGACGGGCACAGCGGCGGCCAACACCCGGACGGCAGCCAGAAAGACGGATTTTTTCGCTACGACGGGCGCCAGGCAGTCGCTGTCTTCGACCGCGACACGGGCGGCTATGAGCCACTGACCAGCCGCGTTGACAACGACCTGGACCTCAACTCCGGCATCACCTGGAAAGCGTTGCTGCAGGATCCGTGCACCGCCGCCAGGCTGGACGAACACTTCGCCATGCTGGCAGGGTCGGAATCGACAGGCGCCCGCCTGACCCGTGAGCAGCTGACCGCATCGCGGCAGATCGGGGAGCACCTTATAGCCACGGGCGTGGCGGCAAGCGCGGCCGACCTCGAGGCCGTCCTGCAGCTGGGATTTCATCATCTATACGGCGCCGTCAATGAATTCTGCATTGGCTGAAAAACGCCGCGGATCAGCACCTTCGAACGACCGTGACACCAGCGGCCGGCCCAAGCCGTCGGGCGGCCGCCGCCGGTGCCTTGAAACCTCAAACATCGAAACTGAAACCTCAAACCTGTTGCAGCAATGCTGACAAGGAAGACAGATCATGGCAGAGAAACAGAGCGCTGATGAAATTTTCACCGGCATGCGCCGATTCCGCGCAATGCTGAAGGCCGGTGAGCCCGCCGTTGTGACGTCGGTCACCTTCAATGACCCGCTGGTGACCGACGCGCTGGCAGACTCGATCGACTTGTTGTGGTACGACCTGGAACACACGCAGCAGGATCCCGCAACACTCAACGCCCACCTGGCTATCGCCCGCGGCCGCGGCAAGGGCACGGTCGTGCGCGTCGGCGATGTCCATCCAAGCGTCATCAAGCCTTTGCTCGACGCCGGCGCCGAC
>JASLZG010000356.1 GCA_030754995.1 Lentisphaeria bacterium | reverse complement strand
CGCCTCGTCACTCGACCAGATCGGGCCGTTGACCAGCGACGTGCGCGACGCCGCCCTGGTGCTCGACATTATCAGCGGCTACGACCCGATGGACTCGACCTCGATCCCGGACACAACGACTGGGTTCGTCGACGCCTTGGACGAGGGCGTCGAGGGCCTGCGTATCGGCGTGCCGAAGGAGTATTTCGACGTCGACGGGCTGCATCCGGAAGTGCGGCAGGCCAGCGAAGCGGCGATCCGTGCCTTCACCGATGCCGGTTGTGAAGTTGTCGACGTGTCGTTGCCTTCCCTGCGCTACGGCGTCGCCGTGTACTACGTCATCGCCACCGCCGAGGCCAGCTCCAACCTGGCTCGTTACGACGGCATCCGCTACGGCGCCCGCCACCCGGACGCCGACCTGATGGGCACCTACTTCAAGACCAGGGAGGACGGTTTCGGCAAAGAGGTCAAGCGCCGGATCATCCTCGGCACCTACGTGCTGAGCAGCGGCTACTACGACGCCTACTACCTGCGGGCCCAGAAGATACGAACGCTGGTGCGCGGTGATTTCGCCGAGGCGTTCAAGAGCTGCGATGTAATCATCGGCCCGACCAGCCCGACGACCGCCTTCCGTCACGGCGAAATCAGCGATCCACTGCAGATGTACCTGACCGACATCTACACGGTGCCGGCCAATCTCGCCGGCAATTGCGGCATCTCCGTACCGTACGGCACCGACAGCGGCGGCCTGCCGGTCAGCGTCCAGCTGATGGGCGACTCGCTGTGCGAGAAAAATATTCTGCGCGCCGGCCACTGGCTGATGGAGTCGGGGAAATCATGAAGTACGACGTTGTCATCGGGCTGGAAGTACACGTGCAGGTGCAGACCGCCACGAAGATTTTCTGTCGCTGCCCGAACCGTTCGGGGGCCGAACCCAACACCCTGGTTTGCCCCGTGTGCATGGGGTACCCCGGCGTTTTGCCGGTGCCGAACCGGGAGGCGGTGCGCAAGACCATCCTTGCCGGGCTGATGTGCAGCTGCCAGATCGCCGAATACAGCAAGTTCGACCGCAAGAGCTATTTCTACCCGGACATGCCGAAGAATTTCCAGACCTCGCAGTACGACCTGCCGCTGTGCGGCCGCGGCTGCGTCCAGATCGCCGGCACCGGTTTTTCGGGTGAGGAACTGCCGGCGGCAGAGATCGGCATCACCCGCATCCACCTGGAAGAGGATGTCGGTAAATCAACCCACTTCGGCGAGTACAGCGGTATCGACTACAACCGCGCCGGCGTACCGCTGATGGAGATTGTCAGCGAGCCGGACATGACCAGCCCGGACCAGGCGTACGCCTATCTCACTGTCTTGAAGCAGGCCATGCAGTACGGCGGCATCAGCGATTGCGACATGGAGAAGGGCCAATTGCGCTGTGACGTCAACGTCTCGCTCAAACCGGCTGGCCGCACCGAGCTCGGCGCCAAAATCGAACTCAAAAACCTCAACAGCTTCAAGTCAGTACACCGCGCCCTGGAATCCGATATCGAGCGCCAGGCAGCCATCCTCGACGGTGGCGGCGAACTGTTTCAGGAAACCCGCGGCTGGGACGACGACCTTGGCGACACCTATTTCCTGCGCCGCAAAGAGGGCGATGAAGATTATCGCTATTTCCCGGAACCCGACCTCATGCCGATGGCCATCGACGAGGCGTGGCTCGAGGAAATTCGGGACCAGGTTCCGGAGACGCCCGAGAAACGCCGCGACCGCTTCGTGGCGCAGTACGGCATTCCCGAATACGACGCCGGCGTGCTTACCGCCGACCGGCCGGTGGCCGATTATTACGAGGAAACGGTCAGTGCCGGGGCGCCGGCGAAGAAGGCGTCGAACTGGATCATGGTCGAGCTCATGCGCGAGCTCTCGCAGGCGAACGTGCCGATCACTGAATCCCCGATCACCGCAACGGCGCTGGCCCAGCTTGTCACTGCGATCGAGAGCGCCGAGATCACCGGGCGCCAGGCAAAGGACGTTTTCGTGGACATGTTCAAGACCGGCAACGACCTCGAGACGGTCAAGGCCGCCCTCAATATCGTCAAGACGGACGACAGTGAAATCCGCAACTTCGCCCGCGAAGCGATCGCCGCCAACCCCAAGCCGGCCGCCGAGTTCAAGGAAGGCAACGAGAAGTCGATGAACTTCCTGGTCGGCCAGGTCATGAAAGCGAGCCGCGGCAACGCCAACCCGCAATCGGCACGGCAGATCCTCATCGAGGAACTGGGCAAATCGTGAGAACCTGCCACATCCTTCCCCTGCTTGCAGCCATGGCGCTGGCCGGGTGCATGGCGCACCCGTTGCAGCTGAAGGTGCCGTCGCGGGCGATGGCGCCGTTGATTTCGTTCGGCAGCTACGTCGAGACCGAGCAGTACGGACGCAACCTGCCGGAGCGCTTCGACGTAGTCGTGGTCGGCTCACCGGCAGAAGAACGAATCTACGTCTTCCGCGTTGTCGGGCTGCCGGGCGAGCATGTCAAGCTCACGCCGGACGGCGTCTATATCGACGGCGGCTACCTGGAACCGCCGGCCGGCGTCCAATACTCGTCGGAAGCGGCCGGGCAGCCGACGCCGAAATCGGAGTTCCAGCTGCGCCGCAACTACTACGTCCTGCTCGGAGACAACTCCGAGCATGCGCGGGACAGCCGTTTCTTCGGGCCCCTGCCACGCCGCAGGATTTACGGCAAAGTGTCCGACATCCACCCGGCCGACCCTGACGAATCCTATCAGGACCTTGAGGACTGACCCCTGGGAGGGAGCGCCGGGTTAGAGACTTTTCAGGTCAGAGACCCAGGCATGGACTTTCGCCGCCAGCGCATCAGCCTCGCCCGGGTCATTGACGCGTTTCAGAAAGGCGTCGAAGAGGTGCAGGAAGGCGCGACGCATGGTGTCGATGAAATACATGCGTTCCTCGAAATGACTGCCAACGTCGAGTTCTTCGCCGGACGGCAATGTGACCGCCTGAAAGTTGAACGTCTCAGCATCGAGATTGAAGGACCATTTCTGCTTCTCCCTGGCCATGATGTACTTGGCCTTCATGATCTTCTTGCCGACCGTGAGCGAGGCCTTCGCTTCGGCGCTTTGGGTCGGCAGGCCCTTGCGGATCACTGACTCGAGCGCCCCCGGCCCCTCGGCAGCAAAGCACATCGGCCCGTCGATCATGATCCCGAACTCACCGAGATGCGGCACCTCGAAGGTGCCGCCCTCAACATCCTGGAAGTACCAGATCCAAGTGGCAAAGTCACGGCCGAGCCCGCCATCCTCGTCGCCTTCGGCACGGTGCGGCGAGAAACTGAGCGGCTTGATCGAGTCGATGCTGTAGCCGAGGAAATGCTCCGCGATCAGCTCGGGCGAGAACGGTACAGGTTCGATCCCGACAGTGTCGTAAAAAAAAAAGATGAACGCATCGATCTTCGCCCGTGAAGAGGCGCCGACATAGAGCAGGTCGTTTTTCGGGTCGTAAACAAACGGCGTGCCGGCAAGGCTCGGTGGCATTTCCTCCATCAGCCGGTCCCGCACCTCCTCCCTGATCTTCTTGCGCTCCTTGCTCGAGGGGGAAGAGCCGTTGTTCTTCTCCATCATGGCAAACTCGGCCATTTTGTACTCCGCCTTGAGCAGTGACGGCGGGATCTTGCGCTGCGCACTGCGCAGGACGAGGTGGAGATAGCCGCCCATGTAGGCGGTCTCGTCGTCGATGCGGGTGTCGAGCAGGTGGCGGCCGGTCACCCAGCCGAGTTCTTCCTTGTCCTTGACGTACTGCAGCGGCGGCGCCTTGCGACCGGCAAAGCGCTCGAGCGCGTCATCGGGCATTTTGGCGGGCATGTGGCAGACGGAGAATGCGAATGATCCGGAATCAAATCCCATGATGCAGCTGGTGTAGGGTATCGGGTTTTAGGTTGTCTGAAGCCGCCGGGGGAATGACTGAACGCTCCCCTTGCGAGAGATCGGGAATTGCGGCGATAAACATGGCCGTGGCATGGCGTTTTCCAAACGCCGCCGGGGATTGTTTGCCACCTTCGTGCCTCAATAATGAAACGATTGCCTGTTTTCGCGGCCCTGAATATCGCACTGGCGGCAGTCAATCAGCAGGCATACTCATACGGGGCGGTTCCGCGGCGACACGACTTTCTCGTACGCCACGCTAACATCATCAACCAAGCCCATAATAGGTGAATACGTAAATGCTAAAACGAGAACTAACAGAATTTTTGGGATCATACAACAATTTTAATACTTGGTTGGGCCTGTGTCTCCATTCTTTAATTTTACACGAATCAAAACCGTGATTCTGCCCGTTTGTCCTGCAAAGCGGAATAGCAAAAGCGGACCGTACATTGCACGGGCTCATCTTCAGGTACCCGGCGGGAAACCCAAAAACCGAAGAGCGATCCGAGAATAACCTGCCTCTTCCAACACCCCCTTTTATCAGTGGCGACAAAACTTTGTCGCTTTGCCCCAGCCAAGTGCCTACGGCTCCCGATAACGGAGACGCAATTCCAGCTTTTCCACCGACAAAGGGCGTGCGGAGGGATCACGCCCCTTCACCCGTACTCCCACGAGATTTTCTCCCAAAGCACACATGTCAGCAGCCACCGGAAATATCAACCAACCTGCACGGACTTCTGGTGCCGGCAATAACAGATTGTTCACGCGCACTTCAACCTGATTTTCAATTCCCTGTTGGGGAGGTGAATTATACAGAAAGTTTTCATTGGACTTTCCTTTACGCTCAGGAATGAACCAATCGCGAATCACAGCCCGTTCGATTTGGCCATCACCCACTGCAGGCGGTTGATCCTCACAGAGAACGTTC
>JASLZG010000355.1 GCA_030754995.1 Lentisphaeria bacterium | reverse complement strand
ATCCTCACCGCCATCCGTGATGCCGGCTACAAGCCGGGGCTGCAGGCCCAGGGCGGCGATGTCTCGATCGCCCTCGATGTCGCCTCTTCGGAGTTCTACGACAACGGCGAGTACGTCTTTACCAAGGCTGCCAGGGGCGGTGAACCGATGCGCAAGAGCCCTGAAGCAATGACCGACTACCTGGCCGAGCTCGTCAACAACTACCCGATCGACTCCATCGAGGACGGCATGGACCAGGACGACTGGGACGGCTGGCGCCTGCTCACGGAGAAGCTCGGCGAGCGCTGCCAACTCGTCGGCGACGACCTCTTCGTCACCAACGTCAAGTATCTGCAGCGTGGGATCGATGAGAAGTGCGGCAATTCGATCCTCATCAAGGTCAACCAGATCGGCACGCTCACCGAAACGCTCGACGCCATCGAAATGGCGCACAACGCCGGGTTCACGGCAGTCGTCTCCCATCGCTCCGGCGAAACCGAAGACAGCACGATTGCGGACATCGCCGTGGCGACCAACACCGGCCAGATAAAGACCGGCTCGCTCAGCCGCAGCGACCGCATCGCCAAGTACAACCGGCTGCTGCGGATCCAGGGCGCATTACTCGACGATGCACGGTACGGACACGGCTGAGGTACACAGAAAATTCGTGGACGACAGGAATCAACCGGACTGGAATAAGAGCGAGCAGTGGACCGAGTTCCAGTGGGAACAGGCGCTCAAGTACAGCGACCATTCCGCCGCCCGCTATTTCCGCATGCTCGACCGATTCGGTGATCTGCCCGATGCCGAGGAACTGATTGCGGCCAGCCTCGGGGACCTTGGCTTTTTCGAACTGGACGACGAATTCGCCGAGGACTGGGCCGAGGAAGACGAGTTCGACGAAGATGCCGAAAGCGGCACCAGTGACGATGACGGCGACCCAATCGTTCCCGGCGACGCCATGTACTTCGAGACCAGCCTCGTGTACAAGCGGGCCCGCCAGATTTCCCTCGGCTGGTGCAACATCGAGGCGTCGGTGCTGGCCAAGGAGGATCACATGTGGGGCCTGGTCATTCTGCTGCACCTCGGCCGCCTGCTCTCCTACCTGGCGCTGAGCATCGGTGACGGCACCTTCGATCGCGCCGCTGCCAGCATCGCCTTCGGCAAGCGCTCGCTGTCGCAGATCAATACCATCCTCGGCGAGCTCCAGGGCAAATCCCAGGAGAGCCCGAAGTACGCCGGCATGTTCAACCTCGTCAGCGAACACTTGCTCGAAACCCACGATATGCTCGTCGCCCATATCGAGAACTGCCGTCGCGGCGACGACGACGAAGTAGCGTAAGTTGTGCGTCTGAATTCAGCTTGCTGAACACGGGATACCTCGCGCAATCACTGGACACCGTCTATATGTCAGCTTACATCATCGATACTGGCCTGGTCACGCCGCTTGGCATCGGTGTTCAGGCGACCTATGACGCCATGCTGGCCGGCGCCTGCGGCGTCCGCGAACTGACCCGCTTCGATACCGGTGAACTCGAACAGGTGCGCGGCGGCCAGCTTGCCGAAGAGGACGAGAAGACGCTGTACAGCCAGGACCAGGGCGACGGGGATCTCACCCTGTCGATGATCCTGCATGCAGCGGGACAAGCGCTGGCCGGCCTGGACGACGGGCCCGCCCCTGCCCTCGTGCTCGCCACCAACTTCGGGCTCATGGAGATGCTTGAATGGTGCTGGCGCGAACGCCATGACACCGGCCGCCTCGACCCAGACAGCTTCCGCCTGCAGCAGGAGGTCGTCGAGACGATCCTCCAGCGCCTGGACCTGGGCCAGCCAGCCGCGCAGGTGTCGCTCTCCTGCGCCGCCGGCGCGGCCGCGGCCGGAATCGGACTCGATTGGCTGCGTAACGGCCGCGCCGAACGGGTACTCGTCGTCGCTTACGATACGCTGACACAGTTCTGCTGGTCCGGGCTCGCGAATATGCGGACGATCAGCACGGACCGAGTCCGCCCGTTTGACCGCGATCGCAGCGGCACCATCTTCAGTGACGGCGCCGCTGCCGTTCTGTTCTCGAACCGGCCGGCCGACGCCGCGGCCGCGATTGGCGTACTGCACGGCACCGCCACCAACAACAACGCCTTCCACCTCACCACCCCGGCCAAGGGCGGCGACGGTTCGCGCCGGGTCATGGCGGCGGCCCTGCAGGATGCCGGCCTGGCCGCTGCCGACATCGGCCTGGTCTCGGCCCACGCGACTTCCACGGCGGCCAATGACGTGACCGAAAGCACTGCCATCAACGCGGTGCTGGGTGAGCATGCGGCGGCGGTTCCGGTGGCAGCGTTCAAGTCGAACCTCGGCCACCTGTTCGGCGCCGCCTCCCTGGCGGAAATGATTCTTGCACTCCACAGCGTCCGGGCCGGCAAGGTGCCGCCAATTATCAATCTCGAGAATCAGGACGACGCCTGCAAGATCAACGCCATCCGCCAGGCTGCGGTGATTGGCCCCGAGACGATTGCCCTGGTCAATTCCGCCGGGATCGGCGGCAACAACGCGGCGGCCATCGTCAGTGCGCGGACCGGGCAACTGCCGCCCGTGCCGGGGCGCAGCGGCCGGGTGCGGCTAGTTTCAGCCGGCTGGGTCCTGGCCGGCAGCACCGGTGCGGACAGTGCACTGCCGCCGGCTGGGGCATGGATGGAAGGCAGTGGGCTGGATGAGTACAAACCGCAACTCGAATCAGTCAAAGGCTATCTCGACCCGGCCTGCCGTTACGCCCTTGGGGCGGCGCAACTGTGCTTGAGCAACGGCGCCGCGGACTTGCCGGCTTCAGACTCCTTCGGTATTGTCGCGGCTACCGAGTACGGCGCGCCCCAAACCGGTTACGCCTTTTATCAGGGGCTGCTCGACAAGGGGCCGCGTGCCGCCAGTCCCATGCTCTTTCCATACAGCTACCCGAACACCGTTGCCAACCTCGTCGCCATCGAGTTCGGGCTGGCCGGCCAGCACATGGTCTTCAGCAGTCTTGCCGACTGCAGCGAAGCCATCCATTTTGCGGAGTCCGCAATGCGCCGCGGCGCCGCCGACCACATGCTGGTCATCGCATACGAGGCGGTCAATGAGCAGGTGATTCCCGATGAGTGGCGCGTCGACAACGGTGCTGTCTGCCTGTGGCTGACGAGCGATCAGGACGGGGATGGTGCGTGGCGCTGGGACGAGGAAAAAGAAGCAGCGGCGCACGGCGGTACGGTGCTTGATTTACTGGAGCGCGTCGGGCGATGATGGATTTCGACAAAGTACCGAAAGTGACATGGTTTCCCGGGCACATGAACAAGGCCTTGCGCCAGCTCCGTGAGAAGCTGTCACTGATCGACGTAGTGATCGAGGTGCTCGACGCGCGCCTGCCGCTGTCGACCTGCAACCACGAGCTCGACGATATCATGCAGCACAAGGCGCGCCTGCCGTTGCTGTTTAAGGCCGACCTGGCCAATCGCGATACAACTGCCGCATGGCGTGACCTGTTCAAGGGCGAGGGGCACTCGGCCATCGCGACGCATTACCGCGCCCGCGACGTTGTGCCGCGGCTCCTGAAACAGATCGACAAGGCCGAAGCCCAGGCACGGGCAGCGCGCGGCGCCAAGTATCCACGGACCCGGGCGATTCGTGCCATGATCGTCGGGTTGCCGAATGTCGGCAAATCATCGCTCATCAATTTGCTGGTTGCGCGCAACCAGGCGAAAACGGGGCCCAGGCCGGGCGTCACACGGCATCAGCAATGGATCAAGATCGGTGAGGACGTCGAGCTGATGGATACGCCAGGGATCATGTATCCGCACATCGAGACGGCGGAGACGGCGCTGAAACTCGGACTGATCGCCGCGATCAAGCAAGAGCTGATCGGCGTGGAACTGCTGGCGGAATACCTGCTGCAGGTCTTCAACGAGCAACAGTGCCTGGAGTTCAAGAAATTCTATGGCCTGGACTTCTACCCCGAGCTCGTGGATGATTTGCTCGACGGCATCGGGCGGCGCCGCGGCATGCTGCTGCCGGGCGACGAGGTTGACAGGGCACTGGCGGCGAACACCTTCCTGAACGACTTCCGCGAGGGCAGTATTGGAACGATCAGTCTGGAAGTGCCGTAGCAACCTGCGACTTAACACCGGCACGCGCAAAAGGGATCACGGTAACGCAATAGTATAGAGCAATCTAATTCTGTCATCTGTTGCAGTTCTGAAAATTCCCTTGCCCCTGAATCCTTTTCGCGGCCTTACTCCTCGGTCTCGTATCGTTCGCTGGCGGAGTCCAGCAGCGCGCGCTCACGTTCGTTCAGGCTTTCAACGCCTTTGGTCGCGACCTTCTCGAGTATCCGGTCGATCTCCTCATCGAAGGCACCGGTCAGTTTCTTCTGCGCCACCCCGGCCAGTGTCGGTTTCGAAGGGGGCGCCCCGGGGGCATTCGCGACCCGCCGCCGCGGCTGCACTTTGCGTCCGTGCCGTTTCATACGCAACCAACCGGTCAGCCACTGCCACCAATACTCCAGCCGCCATTTGTATAGCCAGTAGCAGAACCCGAAGGCCAGCCCGCCAACATGCGCGGCGTGCGCCACGCCGTCGTTTACCGGCCGGTTGCCGATCATCATAAGCACCGGATGGAGATCGTAGATGACAAACAGCAGAGCGAGCCACCGCACCTCCAGCGGGATCAGGAAGAACAACAGGATCCGCTCACGCGGGTAGAGCATGGCGAACAGCATGACGACCGCGATCACCGAGCCGGAAGCACCGAGCATCGGACTCACCTGGCCAAAGGCGGAGTGCAGCAGGCAGTACAGGACGCTCGCGCACAGGGCCGCCACCAGGTAGAACAA
>JASLZG010000354.1 GCA_030754995.1 Lentisphaeria bacterium | reverse complement strand
ATGAGTCACTATCAGGACTGGCTCATCAACTACATCCAGGACAACCCGAACTTCATCCAACCTGATTTTCGCCGCAACGAGACCTTGGGCTTCTTGAAGAAGCCGCTCAAGGATCTGTGCATCTCCCGCCCCAAATCCCGAATGCCCTGGGGAATCGATCTTCCCTTCGACACCGACCACGTCTGCTACGTCTGGTTCGACGCGCTGGTCAACTACATCAGCGCCGTCGGTTACGGCAACGACAGCGGGCGTTGCGAGAAGTGGTGGCCGGTCGACTACCATCTGATCGGCAAGGATATCCTGACGACGCATACGGTGTACTGGCCGACCATGCTGAAAGCCATCGGGTTGCCGCTGCCGCGAACTGTTTTTGCGCACGGCTGGTGGCTTATCGGCAAGGACAAGATGGGCAAGTCCGTGGGGAACGCAGTTGACCCGATCGCCATGTGCGACCAGTTCGGAGTCGATGCGTTCCGCTACTTCGTCATGGCGGAGATGGTCCTCGGCAAGGACGCGACATTTTCCGATATTGGTTTCATCGAGCGTTACAACAATGACCTGGCGGATGCGCTGGGAAACATGTTCAATCGTGTCGTCAAACTGATCCAGCGTAATGCCGGCGGGGTTATCCCGGAGCCGGGCATGCTGGAAGAGGCGGACACGGCGCTGCAGGCGACGGCACTTGCGGGAGTCGACACCATGGCGGCATGCGTCAGCGACATGACGCTGGACCGTGGGCTCGACGCGGTGATGGGGGTGGTGGTTGCCTGCAACCGCTATTTCGAGCAGACGACGCCATGGTTCCTGGCGCGCGACAACAATGCCGAACGCCTTGGCACGGTGCTGTACACCGCGGCCGAAGCTATACAAGTTGTCAGCGGCCTGCTGTATCCGGTGATGCCGGAAAAGATGAACGAGTTGCGCCGCGGCCTCGGGCTGGTGGACGATCAACTGGTGCCCGATGTCGCCCGGTTGCGTGTCTGGGGACAACTGTGCCCGGGCACCAAGACACAGCAGATCAAGGCTCTGTTTCCGCGCATCGACATCCAGGCGTATCAACAGGAAGCGGCGACGGATGACCCGGCGGCTGCGGAGGTGGTGGAGGTGGCGGAGAACGTTATCGAGTTCGACGACGTTGCCAAGGTGAAATTGAAGACGGCGCGCATCAAGGTGGCGGAACCGGTCGATGGTGCGGACCGGGTGTTGCGACTCGAGGTGGAGATTGGCAGGGAGACCCGCCAGATCATCGCGGGGATCGCAAAATTCTATGAGCCGGAGGCGCTCGTCGGCAAGATGATCGTCGTCGTGAGCAACCTGCAGCCGCGCACGATTCGCGGGCTCGAATCCAACGGCATGTTGCTGGCCGCGAAGAAAAAGAAGAAGCTGACCCTGGTAACTCTCGACGACGACTTTCCCAGTGGCGCCGAAGTGAGTTGAGTGCCGCGGGCCGATGCTTTCACGGCTGGCCGGCCGCGCCGTCCGTTCGGCAGAAGAGGGGATGCCAAACGCCGAAAGTGTCAGTTCGCTTCGGGCTGCAGATCCTTGCCGACAAGTTCCAGCATGGCGGCCTGCCGCCGGGCCTTGGCGTATGCCGCCCATTTTTCGTCCAGCGTTTTGAGCAGCAGCTCACGCTCATCCTGCCAGTCCCGCAGCCACTTCTTCAGATCACGGGGGTCGAGCCGCTCGATGATTCCCTGTCTGCAGTCCGCCTTCCTCTTTGGCCGGCGGCAGTGGGCGCAGTCGTCCGGGTCTTCGACAACCAGCCAGTCGCCGTCGAGCGTACTGTGCACCCTGGCGTCCAGTTCCGTGTCCTCGAGCAACTCGAGACGGGCCTGGTGGAAGTTGATTTCATCAAACAGCCGGGCGGCACCGTCTTGGGCGCGCGCCATTGCCCGGGCATGCCGCACGCGACGTTTTGCATGCGATTCGAGATTCCGCAGCCGGATACGCGAACCATCTTCCGTTTCAACCCATTTGGGTGACGACGGCACGATTTGGGCCCGGATCGATTCGCCCTTGTTCAATATCCGGGCCGGCTGGCCGGCACGGCCCTCCGCCGTGCTGCGCCGAACGACATGGAATTCCTGGAAGCGGCACGTTTTCGGATCCCGGACATGCGCCTGAACTGCAGCCACGGCATGTCGCCGCTGCTCGCGCTTGCCGGCCAGTTGGCGAATGGCATCGCCGATCTCCAGGTCCAGCTCGGCCAGCGCCTGGAGGTTGTCGTCGATGTCGTCGATCACGGTGGACAACTCGCGGCGCATACGGCGGTTGCCTTTGCGGAATGTCCGCGGCGGCATCGCTTCGACCGCTGCCGGGCCTTCACGCATAGGTCCAATCTGCTGCATGACGACCCATGTTGCCTGCGCCAGTGTGAGCGCGTAGAATTTCTCGTCGAGCTCGAGAACTTTCAAGCGGGTCTGATCACGCTGCTTTGCCACCGCATCGAGCTCGTTTGCCAGCTCCTCCAGTTCCACGAAACCTCTCCCGGTAACCAGTTCCTCGGGCCACAACGCGCCAAGCGGCACCTTGGCCGTTGTGCCCTGCCAGGAAAGTTCGACCCGGTCTCGATCAAGCCGCCGGCCGCGGACGACGTCGCCGAAAACAAGCCGGTACCTGCCGGTTTCGCCTGCCAGGTCGAGACTCTCCTGCGCCACCACAAACAACTCGTCCGCCGTGACCAGGGGCAGGGCAATGACAAGTGACAGCATCAGTCGGCGCACGGTACTCATTGCTTCGTCCCTTTTATCATGGCCATGACAATGGCCTGCAGGTCATCTAGTTTTTTCTGCCTGGCGTCGAGGGCATCCTGTCGATCCTGCAAGAGTTGCCGGGCACCGTCGACTTGATCGGTGATCGCGGCAACGTCAGTCGCGAGCTGGGAAATGAGCTTGTCCTGGTCGGGGGCGGTGAGGATTTCGCCGACGCCGTAGACGATGTCCCGGGCATGCCTGCCGACCTGGTTGACGACAAGGCCGTGGGGCTTCTCAAGCTCCGCGAGGTTGACCAGTGTCGTCTGCCGGTCGAGCTGCTTGAGCTCCGTCTCGAGACGGAGCAGCGTCAGTTGTTGCCGGTCGAATTCACAACTCTCGCTGGCGATGCGCTTGACCAGTTTCAGCAACACACCCTCGATGTTCTGCAGGCGGCTGACGCGGCAGCGGCCGATTCTGTCCCCGTGCCGGACGCTGGCCCAGGAATCGTCGGGCGCGTTGATCCGGGCGAGCAGCATGGTGCCCGCGGCTATTTCACCGGCGATTCGGTCATCGACATAGACGGGGGTCGTGCCGGTGGTCCGGAAGATCCGCGACAGGACATCGTCGCCGGTTTCCGAGAAATGCCCGAACCGGGTGCGCAGAAAGTCGAGGCGCCAGCTTTCGATGGCGTGCTGTTGCCGCAACTGGCGGCGCTTCTGGTCGAGCTCCAGGAGGCGTGCATCGAGTTCCTCGTTCTCCTCCTCGAGTTTTTTGACCATTCGGCGGACCTTCTTGGCATCGCCCTTTTGCCGGATGGTGTATGCCACGTCCAGGCGGTCCTGGCGAAACGGCATGCGCCGGCGCTTGTCGGCCTCCAGCTGGCTGATCTGGACGTTCTCCACGTGAACCCCGAAACCGTCGGCCGTTTGTCGGTCAATGACATCCGCAGGCCCCTCTAAGCTGCCCTGGATCGTGCGGATCTGGACGGATGGAATGCGAAACGTGATAAAGCGGTCGAAGCGGAGTTTGCCACGCGCCAATCTGCGGCTAAGCAATGCGGCATTGATCCGGGTCCGCTCGGCCGACAAACGCTCGATCCGGACTTCATGGTCGGTGATCCGGCGGCTGGCGGCCGCCTCCCCCTCATGCAATGTCTCGAAATCCCGGCGGCGTGCCAAAAACTTCTGGTCGTTGTGGGATATGACCAGCCAGCCGTCCCGGGATCGACTGGGAACGCCTTGCAGAAGCGTGCCGCGCCGCAACTGGCCAACGACCCGGTCGTTTCGGAGCAGATCGACGGAGGCGGCGGTGACAAGGTAGGGTTCGGGTGTGGCGGCCAGCACAGCGCCTGTGGTGAGGAACAGAAGTACAGCAATTCGCATGGTACGCCCGATCAAAAGTGGTAGCCGTTCGCATACTATGGTGCAACTCGCCAGGTATCGCCATTTGTGCGGATATTCGGCCGTAACCAGGTAATATTGTCAGTATGTACACCCTGATGATCCGGTCTGTCATAGTGGTTGCTGCCTTGCTGCTCGGCGCCTGTGCGCCCCCGCCGACGGCCGAGTCGGCTGCTGAATCGCGGCGGGGCGCGGAGTTGCGCCGGCGTTTGCACGCCGAGAGTTCGTCGATGCAGCGTCTGGACTACCGCCAGGTCCGGGAGGCGCTGAAGTACACGGACGAGGACCCTGCCAATCCGGACAATGTCATTCTGTTCTACAGCGGCTGGTCCGTACCCAAGTCGAGGTTCGGCGGTCATCCTGACCAGTGGAATCGTGAACATGTCTGGGCGAAAGGCCGTGGCCGCTTCGGCACCGAACCGGGGCCGGGCACCGATCTGCATCATATTCGCGCCACCGATGTCAGTGTCAATGCCCGTCGTGGCCACCTCGACTTCGATGACGGCGGCCGGCCGTACACCGATCCCAACGGCCCGACTGCGTGCCGCGTCGATTTCGACAGTTGGGCGCCGCGGCCGGCCGTGCGAGGTGATGTCGCGCGCATGCTGTTCTACATGGCAATTCGTTACGAAGGCAGCTCTGGAGAGCTGGACCTGAAGCTGGTCGAGAAGATCGATCCGAAACGCCTGCGGGCGCAACACGGCAAGTTGTCGACGCTGCTGCGCTGGCACGCCGAGGATCCGCC
>JASLZG010000353.1 GCA_030754995.1 Lentisphaeria bacterium | reverse complement strand
TACCGGCGCCCGTAATTTTATCGAAGCCCTTGAACGGCGTGAGATAGCAACTCGTCTTGTAAGAAGAACCGTGCGGGATTCGTACGTCAAAGAACCGCCACTCGAAAGTGGCCAGGCCGTTGTGCCGATTCGATGGCCAGGTGTACCAGTCGCGGACATACTTGACATCGACGGCAGCGGCGAGCCCCGTCTTTCGCGTCTGATCGGCGAAGCCGATCCAGCCGCGCGAGACGTCGAAGAAGCGGGAGCCGCCGTCGTTGTAATTCGGCTGGTCGGTGCTCCAGCGTACTGTCCGGATGCCGCGCTCGGTCGGGAAAAAATAGACGACGTCCCGATTCTTGGCGTCACCATTGCGAGTGCCGACGAAGTTGTTGACGTACATGCCCACGGGCAGCGGCATTGTGGCCTTGGTATCAACCGCCACCTCGTATTCAACCTCGACAGTCGACCGATCTCTCCAGAGGTTGATGATTTTGTTGATGGTGACAAACGCATATGGACCGGTTTTTCCGGCGCGCGAAAGCTTGAGGCGAATCCGCTCCGGTCCGTTTTCCAGGAGCGTGTACCCGTATGGTTTCTGGGTCCAGTCGCCGGACCATCCTTGTTGACGAATGAGATCGTTGAGAATTCCCCCGCCGCCGCCGGGCATGTTGGTGGCCTGGCGTTGCGTGAACTCGACGCCGTGATAACAGAAGCCCGCGATGACGCCGCCTAATTCCGGCTCGATGATGAGGCTTACAAACCTGTTGGCAAGGAGGAGTTCCTTGTCAGCGTCGTCATCGTAGTTGCCGTCTTCAAATACCAAGTCGCCCGTTCTTGCCGGCACCGAGTAGGTGAGCGCGGTGGACGTTTGGGCCTCTGTCGCCGACAGAGCGGAGAGAAGCGTCAATCCGGTCAATAACACCATCATCTCTGATCTTTGCATCATGACCTCCAAGTGCGTATTGATTACAACAGGTACGACTGGAATTTGCTCATGTATCCCCGGGTTCTTGAAGTCGCCACCGCGCGGTGGCGATCCGGAAACCGAAATTCTTTGTCACACAGCGCGGCCCGCACATAATCCCGCTGCCAGCCGGCCGCCATTCTGGTCCCCGGGTCCGCCGTGTCGGGTACGACAATCGTGCAATCGGCGCTCTTACTACCGAACGAACGCTCCGGCCGACTCGTCATCCCGCAAGCACTTCATCTTTTCGACAGGTGTGCCGCTTCACGGCCGCAGCACTTGCCCGAGGCCGGGGTACTTGAGCACCACATCGCCCGCGTCGTTGGCCTGAAGAAACGATGCCACTTCGTACAGGATAATCCCGTGCAGCCCGTTGTCTTCCACGGCCTGCATAGCGTTCGCCATCTGCTGCGCCCACGACGCCGAATCGGTCAAGATGTTATTCAAGTACGGGCACCACATGGTCTCAATGCCGGCCGTATCGGCTGCGTCCACAACGGTTTCGAAAAAATTTGTCGAAGGCGCGCCGTTTTTCAGTGTGATACTGTCGAGCAGTCCCTGCGCGATCCAGGTGCGCCAGTGCCAGCGGATATTAGACATGCAGCGCTGGTCTTCATTGGCATCCATCGACTGGCTGACGTGATGCTGCAGCTTCTTGCCGGCATCACGGGTGATGCGGCTGGCCTGGCGCACGAAATCCGTGTACATGTCGCCGAGCATCGCCATATGATCGCGGCGGCATTCGAGAGTTGGTCGCAGGTCACGGCCGTAGCGCTGACGGAACGCCGTCTGAGTCTCCGGACCGAATCCGTAGTTCGCCCAGTCAAGGATGTTATTGTGGTTGGTGATACGCAGGTCGACCCCGTCGACCCCGGCATTCAGCGCGTCCTGCACCCATTGGGTCCAGAAGCGGTGCGACTCCGGATGCGCCGGCGTCGGCATGCCGCGAATCGACTGCCATCGGCCTCGCTTGAACCCGATACCGACGTCATCGCCGTCCAATGCGTGGTACATATCCGCCCAGTCATTGCCGCGCCAGCAGCCCGTGGGATTACCAACCGTGAAGCCGCGAAAGACAAACCCCTCGTTGCCGTCCCAAGTTGTTGACGTTGCCGTCGGGTGTGCCGGCAGGCTGCGGCTGGTCGGGATGACGCGGCCGTTGGCGTCGAGTATTTCCGTCATCCGATAGATGCGGTTGCGAAACGTGAACGAGCCGGTGTCGGCCACTGTCACCGCAAAATAGTCGGAGCGAATATCGAGACCGTCGATGACGATCACCTGCACTTCTCGTTCGTCGGTCAGGCCGCCTGGCCACAGGCGCTCGAATCGCTTGCGCTCAGTGCCGAGACTTTTGCGGGCGGGCGGATCGACGGGGACGAAGCGCTCGTTGTCGTCGCTCGTCCACACCGTCAATTGCTCGGGCACAATGCCGTGCGGACTGCTGTCGTCCTGGTAAAGTTTGATCGTCCGCACCGGTTCGTCGGCAGATGACGTGCCCGCCGGCTCCGGACAGCGTGCCATCGCCGCCTCCGGGTGACTGTCCTGAAAATGATCGAGCACCCACGGCGAGGGCTTGCCGCGACTCGGGAAGTTGGGTAGATCGAAGGGCTTGAGGGTGGCGTAGACCGACATCCCGCGGGCATGGGCGGCCCGACAGATTTTCGGGAGAAATGGATAGCAGTCTTTCATCGTTTGCAACGCGTTGGTTCCCACGATCGACTTCGGCGCGGCGTCCAGATTGCGGCTGAGCTCGGGGTCGGCATCGGGACCGAAGGCTTCGGGCTTCAAGTACATCGTGTGAAGCCAGTAGATCCGCTGTACATTCACCTCGGCCAGGCGCTGAACCATCAGATCCAGCATCTCACTGGTATACGGCGCATACAACAGGTCATCGCCGAAGTCGACGCAGGCCGACACCAGCGGTGGAGCCTGACGCGGGTGGGGTTGTCGTTTCTTGTGCGGGCCTTCACACTCGATGGCCAGATTGGAAATAACCGCGCCGGCGCGGGTCTTCAGCTCGATCTGGCGGTAGGAACGCTGGAATGGCCGTTCGCCGGCGAACAACTCCCGGCCGTTGAGCAGAAACCGTACGCGTTGCGGGTCGCCGATGATTTCGATCCTGTTGACTTCGTTCAGCGTTTCGGGAAACACCTCGTCGTCGTACGCGTGCACGTACGAACAGTTTTCCCAGAACGACAGGGCGGCTTTCATGCCATATTCGGGACGCCACTGTACCCCCCATTCGTCGAGCGCAGCGCCCAGATTATCACGGCGCGGCATGACGACATGGAAGCGAAGCCTGACGCGATCGAAACCGCCGTCGGGAAATGAATAGACGACATTGCCGGTATAATGTATGCCCTCACTACCGCCACCCGAAATAACCAGGTCATCGCCGCCGGGTTCGTCGGGACGAAGGTGGCAGAGCTTGCCGTCCTGGACCGTCCACTCGCCGAAAGTGATCTGCCAGTCCGTGCCGAGGTACGCCGGCTTGAAGGGCGAGAAGGAGAATGTCTGTTTCTGCGGTATCGGTGTCTTTCCATGTCCAGAGGATGTCGAACCGGCAGACGGACAGTGTCATGCTCAGCAACTGCTGTGCGTGCCGACCGCGGAATCGTTAACGCCCATGGGGACGGCGCGGTACCGTATATCGAGCCGCAGGGCGTAGAGTATAAGTGATTGGCCGATATCATCGGGACGCTGGCGCAAGGTCAGCGTCACCTCGTTTTCTCCTTGCCGGACGCAATCCCGCCAGGTAAGGTCAAACGCGACTTCAAAATGTCCCAGTTGACCGTTCCAGTTCCAGGGATATTGACTGCTGACGTCAAACCGTCCCTCGTTGAACGGCACCTGAGTGTTGTTGATACGGAGATCCAGGTCCTCTTCTCCGGTGACATGACACAGGTCCAGCGTTAAGATCACGGCGGCGAGTATGTGCTCTTGCCGCGCGTCTTCAATGTCATCGCCGACCGGCACCCGCACCGCGACGCCGGTCGAGTCCCCGTGTATTTCAGCCGGCAACTGGTGCGCGTACGCCGTGGGATAAGGCATGCCGAAAAAACGGCTCTGGCAGGTAACACCGATTCCGGCGATCATGTAAAGCTTGTCCTTACGCGCCAGGGTAGCGGGGGATCCCAGTTCACTGAGCATCGCAATGTCGGCCGGACGATTGGCATGCTGGTGGTGAAGAAAGTTGAACATGTTGATACCGTCGACGCCCTGGCGCCATGCATTCAAAGCTCCGGCGCGCACGGCCTCGATCGGCGGCGGCCGAAATCGACCGGGACCGACGCCTTCGGTAACGCAGGCGTAGATGTGGCAGTCCGTGTCGCGCGCCAGCTCGACGAAGGTGTCAAACGGCAATTCACAGGTGGTGTCGTAATATACCGTGGGCGTGGCCATATCAATCAGCCCCTCACCGATCCACTGGCGAATGTCGAGATCGGCTTCCTTGCATGCCTCCAGCGTGGCGGGTATGCGCACCGCGAACTCGACCTTGCGGCCGCGGTCGCGGCCAATACGATTCAAGAGCGTACGCGCTTCCTGTACGTGGCTGGTTGTGACGTCGGCGGGATCCGCTGCCATATCCCGCGGGAAATTGTGGCCCATATCGCGCGTGAAGTCCCATTCGAAACCGTCAACATCGTATTTCCTGCAAAGCTCTTCGATCAGCCGCAACTGATGGTCTCGCACCTCGGGTATGGAGAAGTCCAGGTGCCGGCAATCCGGAATGCTGCCGTCCGGCTCCGGGCCGTGAATCTGCGCCGGGCACCGGTCATCGAGCCGGTACTCGGGATGATCGGCTGCGAATCGGCTGATCATGCCGTACTGTCCCGGATGGGCATCGTTGAAGCGCATGGCCGCCCAGAACGGCTTGCCCTGTGAATGCGCAAGGTCAATCG
>JASLZG010000352.1 GCA_030754995.1 Lentisphaeria bacterium | reverse complement strand
GACGTCTGCCAGAACGGTGTGGTGCACACCTGCCAGCTTGCGGCCATGCGCATGGTCGAACAGGTCGAGGCCGGGCGGGCGCCCGGGCGTGTCGTCATTATCGGGTCGGTACATGCCGAAGTGCCATTCTCCGGCGGCGCCCCGTACAACATGGCGAAGGTCGCAATCAACCAGTTCTGCGAGCACCTGGCGCTCGAGCTGGCACCGTATCATATCAACGTGAATACGATCAATCCCGGCTGGATCGACACGCCGAACGAGCACCGGAAATTCTCCGAGAAAGAAATCGCCGACGGCGCCAGCGCCATTCCCTGGAAGAGACTGGGCCGGCCCGAGGAGATCGCCGGCATCGTGCAGTTCCTGGTCGGAGACGATGTTTCGTACATGAGCGGCGCCTGCATCCGTGCCGACGGCGCGATGCTGCCGGCCCTGGCGCTGCATCTGCCGGAGGAGAAGTCGTGAAACCGCAATTCGATCTGCATGGAAAGGTCGCCCTGGTCACCGGCGCCTCCCGCGGCATCGGGCGCCAGGCCGCCCTCACCTTTGCCGAGGCCGGCGCTGATGTCATTGTCAACTACCGCTCCCACGCCGACGAGGCCGAGGAAGTGGCGCAGCACATACGCCAGGAAGGCCGCCGCGCCATGGTCGCGCAGTGCGATGTTGCAGACCGCGCCGGCATGGAAGCAATGTTCGCCAAGGCCGCGGAGACCATGGGTACAGTCGACATCGTCGTTGCCAACGCCGCGTACAGTGTGCGCCAGCCGCTGCTGGGCATGGACTGGGACGGCTTCCGGCGCACTCTGGAGGTGACGCAGTACGGCGTCTTTCACACCTGCCAACTGGCGGCGCAGCAAATGGTCCGGCAGTTTCATTCCGGCCGGGTCGGCGGCAAGATCCTGATCATCAGTTCCGTGCATGCCGAGCGGGTCCAGTACACCAGTGCCGCCTACGACATGGCCAAGCGCTCGATCAATCACCTGGGCCGCACCATGGCTGCAGAGCTCGCAGAGTACCGCATCAACGTCAACAACCTCCAGCCCGGCTGGATCGACACCCCCGGCGAGCTCGCATTCACCTCCAGGGAAGAAATGGCGAAATGGTCACAGTCGCTCCTGTGGAAACGTCTCGGCACTGTACAGGAGATAGCATCCAGCATATTGTACCTGTGCAGCAGTGAAGCTGACTACTTCACTGGCGCCACGGTTACGCCCGATGGCGGCTATATTCTGTCACACACCCTTCGGTGACAACCCACTGATGCGCCGAACAAACAGCACCGGGCAAAGGTCCAACACATACACACGAAATTTCCAAACCCTCAATTACCAGGCGTGAGCTACATGCGATTCTTCACACTTTTCGGGTTTATTCTACTCACATTCACCGTTGCCCGGGCCGACTGGGCACCGCCGCAACCGGGAGCCTATGAGCAGGAGATTGCACGAATCGTCGCCGATATCCTGCCAAAATGGCACTATAACCAAGAAGCTCTCGACGACGACAAATCTGCCGCCGCCTTCGACAAGTTCCTGGAACGCCTCGACAGCGGCCGGCGCTACTTCCTCGCCGCCGATGTCGAGCAGTTCGCGGCGCATCGACTCACCATCGACGACGAGGTGCGGGACGGTCACGTCGACTTCGCGTACGAAGTCTACGCCCTCTTCGTCGAACGTGTGCGCGAACGCGTCGGGTATGTCGAGGCGCGCGCCCGGCAACCGTTCGATTTCTCGATTGACGAGCCGTTCACGGCCGACCGTAAAAAAGCACCATGGTGCGTCACTGCGGCCGAGCGCGACGAAATCTGGCGGCGGCGCATCAAGAACGCCCTGCTTACCCGAAAACTTGCCGCCGAGGAGAAGAAGCAACGCCAGGCAGCCAAGGATCACGAGCACCACGAGCATCACGAAAATGCCCAGGATGACCGGAATGACGAGGCGAAGAAGCCGGCGGCCGAAGATGAGCCTCGGAAGGCAACGGCCGGGCCGCAAGCCGAGCCGGACGAAGACGCCGTCGTCGAGGCCGAACCGGAACCGCCGTTGACCGAGGAGGAACGGCGCCAGGAATGGGCCGACGACATCATCGACCCCTACAAAAAGTTCCTCGAGCAGCAGGAGTCCAAGGAAAGCATCGACGTGCTCGAAATGTATCTCACGTCGATCGCCAAGATTTACGACCCGCATTCAGCCTACATGGCACCGCGCACCCGTGAAGACTTCGACATCAAGATGCGCCTGTCGCTCGAGGGCATCGGCGCGCAGCTCAAGGCGGACAACGGCTACATTGTTGTCGTGTCGATTATCGACGGCGGCCCGGCAGCGAAAGAAGGGCGGCTGCAGGCCGGCGACCGCATCGTCGCCGTGCGGCAGGAGAATGAGGAACCGGTCAGCGTCGTCGATATGCCGCTGCGCAAGGCGGTGCGGATGATTCGCGGCCAGAAGGGCCGCACCGCCTACCTGTCGGTCATTCCGGCCGACGCCAATATCGACAGCAAGCCAATCGAGATCGGCATTGTCCGCGACACCGTCCAGCTCAACGAAAAAAAGGCAAAGATCACCTACCACACCACACCGGACGACACCGCCGAAGATGGCAGCGACGCGGCGGCGCCCAGGAGAGTCGGCGTGATTCGCCTGCCGGCGTTCTACACGGACTTCGACAAGAAGAAGAAAAAAGTCTACAACAGCGCGACGATCGACATTCAACGCCTGCTTGACGAAGCGAAGCAGGAAAATGTCGATGGCATGATTCTCGATTTTCGGCGCAACAAGGGCGGCAGCATGGACGAGGCGATCACCCTCGCCGGTTTGTTCATCGACGCCGGACCGATCGTGCTGCAGCGCTCCGCCTATCGACGAGTCAAGAATCGGAACGACACCGATCCGGCCTGTCACTGGGACGGCCCGTTGCTGATCATGGTCAACCATTACAGCGCCTCATCGACTGAGATCTTTGCCGCGGCGATCCAGGACTACAAGCGCGGCATCGTCATGGGTGACTGGAAGACGCACGGCAAGGGAACGCTGCAGACGCTCAATTCGCTGCAGCGCTTCCTGCGTCACAAAGAACCGTTCCGCGAGCGTTCGGGCGGGACGTTACGCCTGACTACAGGCAAGTTTTACCGGGTCAACGGCGGCTCCACACAACGGCGCGGCGTGACCCCGGACATCGTCTTCCCGTCCTTCAACGATCACAAGAAAATCGGCGATACGCACGTGGCGTTCGGCATGGAGTGGGACACCATCGACCAGGCGCAGTATGACATCCGCATCGATGTCACACCGCATCTTCCGCTGCTGCGCGAACAGTCGCAGGCACGCGTCACCATCAAGCCGGCGTATGACGACTTCGTGGCCGACGTGACGGAGGCCGCCGAGCGCGCCAACCGCAAGAGTGTGCCGCTGCAGATCGATGACCGTCGCACCTTCCGCCAGGAGTCACGCGACTGGTCAAAGAGGGTTGGAAAATATGCCAAGCTCCTGAAAGATGAGGGCACCAAGAAGAAAACCGACTGGCGGCTGGACGAAGCCATGCGGATTATGGCCGACCTGATCGACCTGACGGAGAAAGCAACGCTGGCAGCGCCCCGGGAAGAGCAGGAATAGAAGAAAAGGCCGACGGTGAAGGGGTTCGCAGCCCTCACCCGCCGAATCGCCGCCGCACACCTTGCAGGATCGGCCGCACCCATGCGTCGCGGCCATTCCCGGGCGGCACGGAAATTGGCCGGCCGCCGGCAATCCCTGCTAAAGTTCTGCAACGTCGCCAAATCCCGGCACGACAACCTGCCAGCCGAGCTTGGCGCGGATCTTCTTCGCCAGCGCCTGCCGGGGATCGTCTTCGCCGTGGACCAGGAATGTCTTTTTCGGCGGCCGATTGAAGCCGATCAGCCACGCCAGGATCTCATTGTAATCGGCATGCGCCGAGAACCCGGAAATCTGCTCGATCTTGGCGTTCACCTCCACCGGTTTACCGTGGATCTTCACCGATTCGACCCCGGACAGGATCGTCCGGCCCCGTGTCCCCTCACCCTGGTACCCGATAAACAGCACGGTCGTCTCCTGTTTCGGCAACCGACGCTTCAGGTGATGCAGGATGCGGCCGCCGGTAACCATGCCGCTTGCCGAAATGATGATCGCCGGGCCCTCGACGTCGTTGATCGCGATGGAGTCGTTGACCGACTGGCACAGCTTCATCCTGTCCGGCTCGAGAATCTTGTTGCCTTGGAGCTGCTCGATCTTGGCGCGCAGGTCGTAGTCGCCCTTGTTCTGTTGAAACACCCGCGTCGCGTTGATCGCCATCGGTGAGTCGACAAAGATCGGCAGGGTCGGGACTTTTTCAGCATCCTGCAGTTTGCGGATTGTATACAGCAATGACTGTGTACGGCCGACGGCAAACGCCGGAATGATCAGCGCGCCTTTACGCTCGATCGCACCATTGATCACGTTCGCCAGGTCGCCCGAAGGATTCGCGTTGGCGTGCAGGCGGTCGCCGTAGGTCGACTCGAGCAGCAGATAATCGATCTCGAACGCCTGTACCGGGTCGCGCAGGATCGGCTGGCCCGGACGGCCAAGATCGCCGCCGAAGAGGATCCGGCACTCACTGCCGCGGGCGCCCGCCACCGTGGCACGAACCATCGACGACCCGAGAATGTGCCCGGCATCCTTGAACTTGAACCGCAACCGCTCCGAAAGCACCAGGTCCTGGCCGTAGTTCACCGACTTGAAATACTTCAATGACTCCTCGGCATCCTCCGTCGTGTACAACGGCAACGCCGGCTTGTGCCGCGAGAATCCTTTCTTGTTGGCCCAGCGCGCGTCCTCCTGATGAATGTGGGCGCTGTCGAGCAACATGATCTTGCACAGGTCGTGGGTCGCCGGCGTGCAGTACACGTCGCCGCAGAAACCATT
>JASLZG010000351.1 GCA_030754995.1 Lentisphaeria bacterium | reverse complement strand
CGTCATCACCTCGCCCGCATCACCGTCTGCCAGCGGCAGCGTGACAGTTGCACAGGACGCCGTCAGCATCAGTAGCAGCAGTAGCATTAGCTTTGTCATTTTCATGTCCAAATTCCATTTTCCATGTCAAAGGGTGTTTTACGCATATCGTCCACACCGTTGGTCACGGCTTCGGCGATAATTTCGTTGACGGTGTCCAACAGGTCGTCTTCGTGCAGGGAGTTGCCGATTTTTCGGCCCTGGGCCTTGAAGAAAGTATAGGCCATGCCGCCGCCGACAACGGCGGTGTCGACTTTGCCGACCAGCGCCTTCAGGAGTTCCAGTTTGCCGGACACTTTGGCGCCGCCGATGATTGCGACGAAGGGCCGTTCCGGAGACTCCAGGGCTTTGCCGAGAAATTCAAGTTCCTTCTCTATCAGGAAGCCGGCGACCGCCGCCTCTGCGAACTCCGCGATGACGGCCGTGGAAGCATGGGCGCGGTGGGCGGCGCCGAAGGCGTCGTTGACGTAGATATCGCCGAGGGCGGCGAGCTGGCGGGCCATCTCCCGCTGCGGTTCCTGGAGGTCGGGGCCCTTACCTTCTTCGGCGGCGTGAAAGCGGGTGTTCTCGAGCATCAGGACCTGCCCGGGTTGCACGGCGGCGGCCTGCGCCGCAACGGCCTCGCCGATGCAGTCACCGGCGATCGCAACGTCGCGCTGCAACAGTTCCTGCAGGTGCGCGGCGGCAGGCGCCAGGCTCATTTCGGGCACGCGCTTGCCTTTGGGTCGGCCGAGATGGCTCATCAACACGAGGCCGGCACCCTGGTCAAGGATGTATTCGATGGTTGGCAGGGCAGCACGTATGCGGGTGTCATCGGTTATCGTGTCGCCGTCGAGCGGAACATTGAAGTCGACCCGCATGATGACGCGTTTACCGGCAAGCTCGATGTCGCGGACGTTTTTTTTGTTCATAGCGCAAATCGTGGTTGGACTCAGGGCCGATACATATAGCATGCGGCGGGGAATAATGAAGATGGGGCAAAATGATTAGTAGTGTGTTGCTCATCGAGCTCACGCCGCATTTCCCTTTGGAGATCGCCCATCTGCTGCGCCCGTACGTTTCGACGACGACGAAATAAAATCCCGTTTTCTGGCTATCGGATCTTTTTGTGCCTTGACACACGGGAGTTCATGGGTGTCTGGTAAGCCACCCGTTGAAAACAGGGTTCCACCAGCAGTCCCCGCGAGGGGGGGGGGATGCGGCGATTCGGTACCTTAATCCTTCAGGCGTCGAATCTGCCCGGTTTGAAGGGTATTGTTACCACATGAACACGGACGACATCCAGCTTTTCCGACTGCCGAAGCTGTACGAGAACATGGAGGAGGCCACCATCGGTGCGTGGCTGGTCGCCGACGGTGAGCCGGTAACAGTCGGCAAGGCGTTGGTGGAACTGATTACGGACAAGACCATTCTGGAGTTTGAATCGACCTTTTCCGGCACGCTGTTGAAGACGTACGCGCCGGTTCGCAGCGTCGTGCCGATCGGCTATATCCTGGCGGCGATCGGTCCCGATGCTGCGACGGCTCCAGACGTGGCGCCAGAGAACGAGTTGCTGCTGGCGGCCGCTGCTGCTGCCGCGGCCGCGACGGTGCCGGTGGGCCGCCCGGTGTCGGAGGCCCGGTCGGCGAAGAAGCCGAAGCCGGGCAAGTTGCGAGTGGCGCCGGCGGCGCGGGTGTTGGCGAAGAAGCACGCCATTGATCTCGACGAGGTTGCGAAGATCGCAACGGGCAACGTGATTCACCGGAAGGACGTGGAAGCGTACCTGACAGCTCGGAGTGACGACTGATGCGAACCGTTTTGATTACAGGTGCGACCGGCGGGATAGGTCAGGCGACGGCACGGCAGTTCGGTCGCGACGGTTTCCGGCTGGCGCTCCATTACCACAGCAACGGCGATGGTGCCGAGAACCTGCGGGCGGAGCTGGCCGCGGCCGGGTGTGAGGCGACAGCGTTTCAGGCGGATCTGCGCGACACGGCGGCGGCGCGAGCGATGGTCCAGGCGGTGCACGGGGCCTGCGAAACGATCGACGTCCTGGTGAACAACGCCGGCGTGATCGATGACAGCCCGCTGAGTTTCATGAGCGACGAGCAGTGGCACGAGGTCATGGCGGCGAATCTGCACAGTGCCTTCTATGTGACGCGCGAGGTGTCTATGGTGATGGCGCGGCAGCGCCAGGGGAGGATTATCAATGTCTCGTCGGATGCCGGTCGACTGGGCGGCGCCGGTCGCTCGAACTACTCGGCCGCGAAAGCGGGGCTTGCGGGGTTTACCAAGGCGGTGGCGCGCGAGCTTGCGGGCAGCAATGTTCAGGTGAACGCCGTGAGTCCGGGCTACATTGAGACGCCGATGACGGCTGACCTGGACGAAGGCAAGCGCAAGGCGCTGGCGCGCGAGATCCCTGGCCGCCGGCTGGGCACACCCATAGAGGTCGCCGCGTTGATTGCCTTTTTGGCATCGGACGCGGCGGGCTACATTACCGGTCAGGAAATCTCCGTCGACGGCGGTCTTTTTATGGGATGAGTCAGTTTCCCCGCGATTTGCGGGAACTGGTGACTTCGAGATCGAACTCGTCTTCCTCGATCTCATCACCGGAGCCGGAAAACAGGAGAGATCCTGTGATCATGGCTCCGCACTCGGGACAGGCACCGCCATCATTGTCGACGTCTCCCATACGAACTTCAACTTCGCAGTACGGACACGGGATACGTTCCATCGCGCTATGGTCTCCTTGTATGTCGCAAAGGACCGATGGATGTTGCGTGTGCGGGAATAAGCGCGCCGCATAGGCACATACCGCGGCGAACCACCGTATTATATAGTTAGGTTTAGCGTAACGTCAAGTCTTTTTTGAGTGACAATTCGGGAAAGTTACATTTTTTCGAATTGTCATTTTCCCCACCCAGCCCTTGTCGACAGCCTGTCTGCCTGCTGCATCCGGTCAGTTTTCAGGCGGTTTCGGAACCTGCGTCGGACTCATTTCTGCTGATCTGTGGCGAACTTTGTGACTGCTGGTGCCGCCGAGCGCGGTGTCTTCAGCAGCAGTTCGGGAGATTCGGTTGTCACGGTTTTCGCATCGTTGCCCCCGCGTCCCACACCTTCACAGCCGGTAAATCTGCCAAACATCACCCTGCCATCGATGGCACTGTGACTCATCGGATCTGACGACCAGAAGGCGGACAATAATGAATTGGGATCACAATGGGGCAAGGCAATTTTTCGGCTGTAAAATTTTCGATGCGGGTCATTGGTCGTTCATGTCAACATGGCGTTTGCCGGCCTCCGGGTTTTCGCTCGTTGCCATCATGATTGCGCTGGCGAGACGTGGCAGCGCGGCCCCGTTCGGGAAGTGCGGGGCGACAGTTGTACGTTGTTTGATTTCCTTGTTGAGATTTTCCACTGTATTGGTGGTCGCCATCCGCCTCTGCCGGCGATGCGATTTCGAAAGTTTGAAGGGGGCGGATCCGCCGGGGATGTTGCCGATCATCAACGTTGCAGGCCTCGACGCTTTTTGTTCGTACCTATCGGTGCTCAGTTCAAGCAGGCGTTGAGCCTCCTCTTCGGACGGTGCGTTGAAGATTCCACGGGTTCCCGGGTAACTTTGGCAGCGTTGTCATGAAGCCCCGGGGAGGGAACCCTTTGGCGCCGCCTGATCCATGATTTAGAGATGACCTTAACTAAATCTATGAGTGGGGAGAGGGTAAAAAGGGGCGGCAAAAGGGTGGGCAGGGCATTGCCTGGCATGACCAGTGGAGAAGGCGCGGCCATCCTTGACCGCGGCAGCGCGACGGTGCGTCACCGATTCGACGCGGGCACCAAGTTGGAGCCTCAACTCTTCAGGGCCATCAGGAATTCGACGTTGTTTTCCGTCTCTTTCATCTTCTTGATGAGCAGTTCCATGGCCTCAACCGGCGGGATGTCGTTCATGTACTTGCGCAGCTGCCAGACGCGCTCGAGCTCGTCCGGATGCAGCAGCAGCTCCTCGCGGCGGGTACCGGATTTCTGAATGTTGATAGCGGGGTAGCAGCGGCGATGCACGAGTTCGCGATCGAGATGCAGTTCCATGTTGCCAGTGCCCTTGAACTCTTCGAAGATCACCTCGTCCATGCGGCTGCCGGTGTCGATGATGGCGGTGGCCAGGATCGTCAGGCTGCCGCCTTCCTCGATGTTTCTGGCTGCGGCGAAGATGCGGCGAGGCTTGTGCAGGGCATTGGCGTCCACACCACCGGTGAGAATGCGGCCGCTGTGTGGCTCCACGGTGTTGTAGGCCCGCGCCAGGCGGGTGATGCTGTCGAGCAGAATGACGACGTCCTTGCCGTGCTCAACCAGGCGCTTGGCTTTCTCGATCGCCATTTCGGCGACCTGCACGTGCCGCGTCGGCGGTTCGTCGAAGGTGGAGCTGATGACTTCGGCGTCGACCTCACGCTCCATGTCGGTGACCTCTTCGGGCCGTTCGTCGATCAGCAGGATGATCAGGATGGCGTCGGGATTGTTCTCGGTGATGCTGTTGGCCATCTTCTGCTGCAGCACCGTTTTACCGGTTCGCGGCGGCGCGACGATCAGGCCGCGCTGTCCTTTGCCGATCGGCGAGATCAGGTCGACGATGCGCATCGCGATCTCTTGCTGGCCGCGTTCCAGGATGAGCCGCTCGCGCGGGAAATACGGCGTCAGGTTCTCGAACGGGATTTTACCCTTTTTCAGTTCCGGCGGTTCATCGTTGATTGCCTCGACCTTGAGCATGGCGAAGAAACGCTCTTTCTCGCGCGGCGGCCGGATTTGACCGGTGATCGTGTCGCCCTTGCGCAGAGAAAAGCGGCGAATCTGCGACGGGCTCAGGTAAATGTCCTCGGGGCAGGGCATATAGCTGTACTTCGGCGAACGCA
>JASLZG010000350.1:4667-4938 GCA_030754995.1 Lentisphaeria bacterium | reverse complement strand
CTCGATGTCGATGCTGTTCGGCGTCAGTTGCGGGACGCCGTCGATGTACGTGGTGACCACCGGTTCACCCTGGCCGGAGCCGAGGCCGCGGATAAAGGGGAAAGCGGTGCGCCGGGCGGTCAGCGAGGAGAGATAAAGATTGGGGACGTACAGGGAAACGTCGCGCAGGGAACCGATGTCATGGTCCTGCAGTTGTTCCCGGTCGATGATGCCGATACTCATCGGCACATGCTGCAGCACGCTTTGCCTTTTTTCGGCGACCACCTGGACC
>JASLZG010000350.1:0-4657 GCA_030754995.1 Lentisphaeria bacterium | reverse complement strand
GACCGGTGGCAACTCCTGTATCGGTTCGGCGCCGCAGAATACGATTGCTGCGAACGCTGCGGAGATGCCGCCAAAACACCGTCGGCCCCTTTTCGAATTCACTCGATTTCCAACTTTCAGTTTCAATTCGTTCCCCTTCAATAAATTCCTACGGATTCAAGTCGAAGCACGTCAGCTTGCCTTTCGCATTGCGGATATACAGGCAGCCGTTGGCAACGGTCGGCGTCGTCCAGCATTTGCCGCCCACCGGCCGGCCATGATGCAGTTCCTTGTACTCCTCGGGATTCGGATCGGCGATGAACAGATGCCCGGACTCGTTGAGAATTACGAGCTTGCCGTCGGCAATCACTAGCGAGCCGAAACCGATGCCGCGGTGCTGCCACTTCACGTCGCCGGTGGCGGGGTCGACACACACCAGTTTGGCGCGGCTGCCCGATTTGCCGCTGAGTCCGTAGACGTAGCCCTGCCAGAATACGCAGCTGTTGAAATGACTGCGCATGGCCTTGTTGCGCCACAATCCCTCGACGTTGCCATTGCGAACCCGTGCCACGGTGGCGCCTGTACCGTAGCCGGAGGAGACGAAGAAACGATTGCCCATGAAAATCGGGTCCGCAGCATTGACGTCGTAGGAGGTTGCCCAGGCGAACTGCCAGAGTTCCCTGCCGGAGCGCGGGTCGAGCCCGACAACCCGCTTGCCGGTGAAAATCGCAATCTGCGGTTTGCCGTCCAGCTTCACCGGCACCGGCGTGGCGTATCCGGCATCGTTGCTGCCGGTGGCCCAGAGCGTCTTGCCGCTGTCGGCATCGAGGCCGACACCGCCACTGCCGACGTTGTAGACGGCGACCTTGCCGACCACGGTGGCCGAGCCCGAAAAACCCCAGCTCGGCGGGGCCGCTTCGAATTCGCCGGCGTGGCGCTCCCAAAGGACGTCGCCGGTGGCGGCGTCGAGACAGATCATGTGGCCTTCGCGGCTGAGCGTGTAAACCTTGCCGCGCTTGATGGTCGGCGTGGCGTTGGGGCCGCCCTCGTACATCCTGGGGTCGAGCTTGCAGGCGTAGGTGTGGCTCCAGGCGCCGCCGCCGGTCTCTTCGTCCAGGCAGACAATGTGGTCGGTCCCCTTCTTGTTGCCCATGGTGTAGACGCGGCCGTCGACAACGGTGACGGCAGAAAATCCGGTATGCACATCGGCCCGCCACTTCTCCTTCATATTGACGAAATCGAGATCGGCTTCCGGCGAGACGCCGTTGTATCCGGGGCCGCGGAACTGTGGCCAGTCGGCGCTGTGGACCACTGTCGTGGCGACACACAGGCAAACAGTATAGAGCAGTTTCATGAATGCCTTCGGGCAGTGACACAGGGTTGCAAGTGCAGGTGCCCCGCACGTCGATCCGTGCATGTTGAGGCTGATGGGGTGATATAATAGGCTTCCTTTTACTGTAGGCGAGTCGCGGCGGCAAGAATTTGCGCTGTTCGGTGCCGGCCGGTAATTTCGGCAGGAACCGAATGGGGCAGATAATAATCATCCAAACCTTTGATTTTTCACGCGTCCCAGCTATACTGCGGGGTTTCGTGTCGACCCTCACCCGGCGTCTTTTCCTGGCGTTTACAGTTGACGTTCGAAGGCCGGCGCGACGGCACTTTCCTCTATCAACCATCCACCAAGCGTAACGGTTCAATGCAAACTGTTGTCCAGATTTCTCTTGACCTCACCAACATTCCCGAAGCGCTGGAGACGGCGGCGATGGCTCGTCGTGCCGGTGTCGACTGGCTGGAAGCGGGCACCCCCTTGATCATCGCCGAAGGCATGAACGGGGTGCGTGCCTTGTGCGAGCAGTTTCCAGGCGTCCCGCTGGTTGCCGACCTCAAGACAATGGACGGCGGCTGGTTGGAGGCGGAGATCATGGCCAAGGCCGGCGCCACCCACGTGGTCGTCATGGAGCGGGCCCACCCGGAAACAATCAAATGCGTGGTACAAGCCGGTAACGACTTCGGCATCAAGGTGATGGGTGACAACCTGGGGGCCGAAAGCATGGTTGACTCGGCCCGGCGCCTCGAAGAGTATGGCTGCGGCTATGTCATTCACCACGTTGGCTACGACGAGCGCCGCGGCATCGCGGCGGCGGGACAGCGCCAGCCGTCACCCCTGGATCAGCTGCAGGCGGTTGTCGACGCCGTGTCGATCCCGGTCCAGGCAGTTGGCGGGCTGACTACGGAACAGGCCATGTGTTCACCGGAGTATGGTGCGCCGCTGGTCGTTCTTGGGGCGCCACTGACAATTGAAGCCGATACATTCACAACCTCCCAATCCGACGACCTCGAAGGCCAGCTGCGCATGATCTGCGAGCACGTGCATGCCTATGGCGACGTCGGACCACAGGATTGAACCAAGCGAAACCGGGGCTGCGCCAGCCATGCCACTCTCCGCCTTTCCCAAATGCTTCCTCGATGCCATGTGCGTGGACCGAACCATGACGGTGGACGACTGGATCGGCATGACGGCCGATCTCGACGTCGACGGCCACGAGTTTTACACCGGTTTTCTGCCGCTCGAGGACGACACCGAGCTGACCCGCATCCGCCAGCTCGCGGAGGCTACGGGCAAGCCGGTCGTGATGATGTGTGCGTCGTCTGATTTCACGTTACCGGAAGCCGCCGATCGGCAGCGCGAAATCGAGAGGATGCAGACGGCGATACACGCCACCGCAACGCTTGGCGGCAAATACTGCCGGGTGCTGTCGGGCCAGCGCCGGCCGGAAGTCGGCCGCGACGAGGGCCTGGGCTGGGTGGCAGATTGTATTGGGACGCTGTTGCCGGCCGCCGAGGCTGCCGGGGTGACCTTGATCCTCGAGAACCATTACAAGGACAACTTTTGGGACTACCCGGAATTTGCGCAGAAGATCGACATGTTCCTGGCACTCCTCGAGCGGATCGACGACTCCCCGTGGTTCGGCGTCAATTACGACCCGTCGAACGCGATTATCGCCGGTGACGATCCGATCGAACTGCTCGAAGCGGTCAAGCACCGGGTGGTTACCATGCATGCCAGCGACCGCTACCTGGAAGGCGGTACACTGGAGCAGTTGAGCCAGATGGACGCCCACCCGATGAGCGGCTACGCCGACATGGTGAAGCACGGCGTCATCGGCTGCGGGCTGAACGATTACGACCGTATCTTCAGCATCCTGCGGGATGTCGGCTTCGCGGGCTGGGTCTCGATCGAGGACGGCCCGGACCCGGAGGTGGGCCTGCAGGATATTACCGATTCCGCCGTCTTCCTGCGGCAGAAAATGTCTGAGTACGGCCTGCCGTAACACTTTTGCCGCCACCCTGCGGCGACACGGTTTTTCGCCAGGGCGATGCCGGCAAACACTCCTACGCCGTCGAATCGGGGCAGATCGATATCATCGACGAAATCGACGGCAGCGAAGAGAAGGTCGGCCGGCTTGCACCGATGATTGTTTCGGGGTGAAATTTCATTGTTCAAGAATGTCCCGCGCACCACGGCCGCCTGCGGCAACCGGAGTGCTGGTGCCCGGGAAGAGCGACACGATGCGGTTGATCGGGGCGTCGTACAGTTCGCCTCAAAGATCGATCGCACCGGGCGTCATCAACCCCGGTTGCCCGGCAGATCCCGGAGGGACAGGTGCTCCAACTTTTTGCCATCCTCGCACTCCTGCTTCTTCTTGCAATCGGCGTCACTGTAGCACTCTATGAGTTCCTTGGCTGGAAGGGGCTGGCGTTGGCGTTCGTGCTCAACCTGGCTGCCATCTGGTTTGGCATCATCCTTGTCGGCAAGGCAATCGGGACCTTGATCGCCGGCCCGTTCAAGGCCAAAGGCCGCGTCCTGGAGAACGCCTCCATCGAGACCAACAGCATCGTTGCGGCAGCGGTGCCCGACTACCCGCGCGACAGCAGCGGTTATGATGACGAGGATGATGAGGATATGGCCGGGTACTGCCGGATCGATCAGGCGGACTTCGAGAATCGCCGCTGGTACACGCTCGACGTCACCGTCCGGCCGGCGGCGTCCGGGGGCGGGGAGTGTACGCCCTTTCAGCATTGGCAGCCGACCGGGCTCGAGCTCGTACATATCGACAAATTGCCGATGAGCCTCGACGACGATGACGACGACGGCGGCGACGAATACGGCGCCTGCCGCATCCACCACACCGCGGTGTGGGCCAACGGTGCGTTTCGCCCGGCCGATGACCTCGGGTCGGCCCGCGACGGGGACGCTGAAGACGAAGATGACGAATTCGACGACGGCGAGTTGTTCGGCAAGGTGACTGGCGAGCAGCGGTTGCGTTTGCTTATCGGCGTCCTGCCGAACGCCGATACACTCAAATTCGCCTACTACTTCGAGCAATTCGGCCGTGTCGACGTGCCGCGATGAGTGAAGCAGCGGCGCGCGCCACGGTGATGCAGCCTTCCCCGAATGATTTGAGACCGCCCTGCCGGCAGCCATTTGCAATCACCCTGTTGCGGGCTTTATTACAACCTCATATTTCAATGCCGGACAACTTCGTTCATCCGTACAGCCACAGGAGAACCCATGGCAACCGTAGGTATTCCCAAATTCATCGGCGCCGAAGTCAAGAGGCGCGAAGATCCCGCCCTCGTCAGGGGCCAGGGCAACTATGTTTCCGATATCTCGCTC
>JASLZG010000034.1:286-24986 GCA_030754995.1 Lentisphaeria bacterium | reverse complement strand
AAACGGTACAGGAGAGGAAGACGATGAGAGCGGAAAATCGATTAATAACGGCGCCTTGATTTGGCGTGATCGTGTGGCTCGTGTCGGGGGTGGGCATGCAGCCTCCTTCTGCTGTGTACGCCGACGAGGGCCTTGTCGTCCATTACACGTTCAACGGCGGCCCCGGCGGGGCCTGATCAGATGCGATGTCATGCGATTCAACCCAAGCGTTGGTGCGCATTCCGGAAGCTCCGTCATAACGGCGCGCATCTGCCACGGCGTCAGCCATTGGTCGAATGCGCTGGTTGGGGATCTGTCTTATCGTTGTCGTTGTCGTAATCGCCAACGTGCAGGCTCAAACAACTCTGTGTTTGTTGATTGCGTTCCTATTTCAGTGTTGTGGCATAGATATCTTTGTCGGCGCCGCGGTCATCTGTCCAAACCACGACATCGCCGTAGATGTCAGGTTCCGTCTGGTTGTGGGCGGCAATCACGACGGGAAATGTTTTCCCGGCAATAAGATTGTATCGATAGATATCCCAGTCGCCGCCACGGTTGTCCTGCCAGACAACTGTCGATCCATGCACCGCCGGATTTGTCTGGTCGCCCGGACCTTTGCAGATCTCCAGCTCCTTGCCGGACCTGAGGTCGAATCCATAAATATCCCAGTTGCCGTTGCGGTTGTCCTGCCAGACAACAAAGGGATCGTCGATTGCGGGATTCTCACATTGCCTGTCCCGGATGCCCGCCAAGCGGTGGGACCCGGCATCTCGGTCAATGTTTCTGCAGCGCAGAAATGTTGAACTCCAGCCGCTGGCGCCGGCATGCAGTTCCTGCCAGACTACGGTACTACCGGAGACGGCAGGGGCGAATTGAGGCAGCCTGTCGCTGTTGGTGACATCAAAACCCATGCCGGGTCCGTTGAGCTCAAACCCCCTGATATCGGTGATCCAGCTGATGTCCCCCCGGCCGACATCGTGGCGGTTCTTGGCGGAGGCCCAAACCACAAAGTTGCCGTCGATTGACGGTTTTGATGAGGTGCTGTCAATCTCTTTCAACTCTCCTGGCTGCCCGTCTTTCAGTGTCGTCATCAGCAAGGCGCTCCACCCACGGTTGTGCATCCACGCAATCGTGTTTCCACCCACTGCCGGCATGATCGCGTCTGCGTCCGGCGGAACGTGGATGGGGAATTCCCTGCCCTGCTGCAGGTGTTGACCATAAAGGCTCCACGGATAGTCGGTACCCGGTTGCTTGCCGTCCGGACGGCTGTCCTGCCATACCACCAGCAATCCGCTGTCGCCGGAAGAAATGGCGGCGGCCTGCTGATCGCCGGCCACGGCACAGAGCGGGATGGATTTGCCGGGGGCCAGTCCCGTGTTCGCCGGCGGGTCAGCGGCAAGGCAGGCCAGGCCGGGCAGGAGTATGCCGCAGAGAACGGACGCACAGTTTCGGTTCACCGGGATCCCTCTTTGCCGTGGGTGGGTGGGTGACAGATCGGTGGTGTATGGGAGAATGTGAGTTATCCATCCCCATCCTCTCTTGGAATTGTCCTCGTCCTCCTACTCGTACTCAATCTTGAATTCGAGGAGGAGGAGGAGGACGAGGACGAGTTTCTTATCCCCCATAACAGGTGCAGCGGGTTTGCTGCTTCACATTGATCACTCTTTTATCATCGCGCAGGTGAAGTCATCCATCCATACCACACCCTCGGCGTTGTCATCATAGAGGAGCCCCTCCACCATCAGGAAAACGGTGTCATCCTTCATCCCGGTATCGACCCGCAATTCCTGCCATTCACCGCCGGTATCCTTGACGCCGCGGTTGTCCGCGTAATGGCGGATGAATTTCGCATTTTTGTCCAGGCCGGAGAAGATAATGTAAAACGAGCCGGTCTTGATATCCGCCATGTACCGGAGGTTGATCCGGTAGCGTCTGCCCGGCTGCACCGGAAACCACTGCCGCAGGGATACCGTTTTTCCCGGGGAAGGCTTCTTGGTCATGCGGACACTGGATTTACCGGTATACGCCCGGGTAGTATCGACGATTACACCATCGGTGACCAATTTATAATCCTCTGGCAGATAGGCGCCCTCCGCCGACCAGTCATCCGGTACGCCATGGGCGAATATCGTTTTTTCAAAGCTGGAATTCCGCAACAGGTTGATGCCGGTTTTTTCCTGCCCGGAAATGACCACTTTTTCCGGGTCGCTGACGAGCGCCTTGAATTCCGCCGGCGTGGTGCCGCCGGGGAGCCCCGTTCCAATAAGGTCTTCTATCCCCAGTTCTTCCATCAGCGGGAAAAACCCGTCGAACGCTTTCTTGCGAAGCGGGCTGTCCGCGGACGCGTAACAGAGGACGCCCAGCTGGTGGGTCAGCCGGAGCATTCGCACCCGGCGGAGGAGCACAGGGTCGGCCGTTACTTTCTTCTCCGCGACATCAAACAACGCGTCCATCTGTTCAACGATACGCCATTTCAGCTGGGGCGCGCTGCTGAGGGGCTGGTGGACACCGGCGTAGGCGGAAAAGGTTGATCCGGTGGTGCGCTCGTAGGAGCTTACGGACTGCAGAAGCACGACGATCTGCTCAATCTCGGCGGCCCCGGCTCCGTAATAGGTCTCGCAAAACTCGGTGATCCCTTGGCGAATGTCAAAGTCCGTATCCCACAGCAGCCGTATGCACAGGTACGAGATCAGGTGCCTGAGATTGTCATTAACCGTCCAGTACACCTTCCCGTCGATAAACCCGCCCATCAGTTTATCGCCGTCGGAAGCGGCATTGGCGCGCGCCGCGGATTCCGGGGATTGAATGAACACGGCGTGTACGCCACGGCGCTGAAATTCCCGCAAGTTTCGGGGTGCCGCGAACAGTTTCAGGTGCGGCATCCAGGGTTTGTTCTGGTAATGGTACAGCCATACCTGCAGCATATCCGAGCGCGCCAGCCATTTGTCCAGCATGCCCATCAGATCGTTGTCGCGATTGGCGTCGCACGCATCGAAAGCATGTGCCTGGCAGGCACCAATGGGCGCCCAGGTAACCTGGATATTCGGGTGCATTTTGATTGATGAAGGAGTACCGACGATGCTGTAGGCGATGATATCTATCATGGCGTCCGGGTACTCCTTCACGACCTCGGCGGCAACCTTGTTGTAGAATTCATGGTAGGTCCCGGAAATCCCGACCCTGATGTCACCCGGCCCGATGCGCTTATAGGATGCTTCGCAGTTGGCGCATTGACAGTAGAGATGGTTGTCGGTATGGCCGAGAGTGATGATCGGACGGTAGCCGTATTGCTTTGCCTGGCCGCGAAATTGGACCTTGCTCCACTCTGCGATGTAGGCGACGAATCCGGGGTTGGTGATACAGAACGCTCGCTGGCTCACAGATTTGTGCAGCAATCTTTTCCCGTCCAGCTCCGCGTAATACTCCGGGTGCTCGTCATACAAACTTGCTGGGACGTAATTGAGCCCGTGACCGCCGTAGTGCGCCAGCATACTGTGGAGCCGCGGATCCTGCTCCCCTACCGGGACCTTACCGCCGCCGCCCACCGAACGGTTGTGCCTGTTCCTCGCAGTCCAGTCGGGATCATAATAACTGATTGAGGCTGCCGCCCGCCACTTGAAAGCGGGTTTCTGGCGATCGACGATCCGGCCGATGGTAAGGTCAGGATTCTTGGGAATGCGACTGGCGCCGGGTGTAAACCAGCGGCAGCCGAGATGGTCCTGGAGGAAGCCGTACATACCGTTTATGCTGCCTCTCGGCGGCGTGCCGGCGATGACCAGGCGGGTGCCGACCGTGCGTATTTCGTACTCGTCCAGAGCGAATTCGCTGGTCATGCCGGCGAGCGACACCTGCTGCAGCCGGCCGTTGTCGTGGCCGACGACGATCTCGTTCAGTGACGGCGCCGCTGTATCGGCGACCACCGGGAAATCAGCGCCGGTGATCTCCTTGAGGATCGCGGCCATGTCCGCCGCCACCGCTTTCGTACTGACATCCGCCTTCGCGCTGACGACGATCTGGTAGGTCGTCTTGCCGTCCGTTGCAAGCGTCAGCCCAGGGGTCTGCGGATAACCGGACAAGGCCGTCAGTCCGACAACGGCCAGCAACACGATTGTCTTGTATCTTTTCCGGGGCTTCATTGGCTTGGTTTCCTCTGTATGTGGAAAATATAGGACAGGTTACCTCGAAATTCTGCGTTGATTGCAAATACCGCAACTTCGCGTTGCCCAGGACTTATCCGGTTCCGACTTCGCGAGGTACAACGGTGAGGTCACCGACGCGGGCGGCGCTTAGCGCCGTTCCGAATTCGGTGCACCGTTCTGGTTTTGCTGGTTGTTCATCGCTCTCATCCGGAATCCGTTACGCGTATATCCAATCCAGCGTGATGCGGCGGATGCAGGAGTCGGGGAGCCCCCAATTGGTGCCGAGTCCGCAACTGTATGCCAACAGGACGGCATCGTCGACGCTGTGAATCGCCGTGTAACAGAAGCCGCGGTTCCGGGCAGTTTCGATCAGTTTGGCGTTGCGCCAGGTCCTGCCTTCGTCGGCGCTGGTCGCCAGCACCAGCGGTGTCCGGACGGGAACGCCGTCTTTCCCGGCCTTCGGCAGATTCCACCTGCTGCTGTGATCGTTCCAGACGGCAAGAAGATGACCGGTAGCCGGAATCCGCTTGATCGACAGCGGCGAACACGGCGACTTGAACCGCGACCGCTGCGGCGTGGTCCACGTGTCGCCGCGGTTGCGCGAACGCATCTCCCACTGGTATCCGGCGTCGGTGCGCGCCCAGCCGTACAGCCGACCCCGCTTCAGTTCGACGACCCCGGGCTCCTGGAGTCCGGAATTGGTTCGCATCGGCAGCGACCACCAGTCGTCCGATTCATGCCAGGTACAGCCGCCGTCGTCAGAGTAAAAGAACATCGTGAGCGCGCGAGGGTCGTGCTGCTCGCCCTGCGGCGTGCCGTCAAACGAGCAGGTCCGATGGAACGCCGCCGGGATGATGAGCCGTCCGCTCCGAAGCTGAACGACCCGATCGTTGTTGACGACGAAGTAGCCGGGCGAGTGGACGCAGAGGACAGGCGCGCCCCAGGTCTCGCCCTCGTCGTCCGAAAGGCGCATATACGGGAGACAATCGCGGATACTGTTCTTGCACAGGTAGAAGAGCGAGATCCGCCCGTCCTGCAGCCGCAGCAGCGATACGCTCATGACGTTCATCCGCCCCTCATTCGGAACCAGGCGCCGATCGTCTGTGGGCCAGGTCCGTCCGCCGTCCGCCGAGTACCGCGCCACAATCGTTGCTTTCCCGTAGTCGTTTTCGTTCCTGCCGTAGAACCGGGTGTATGCATACATGAGACGGCCGTCCGCCAGGGTCACGAAGGCACCTTCGGAATTGCGCGGATTCCCCTTTCCGCGGTCTAACCTGAGAACTATTCTTGATCCCATAATCGTGCTTCCTTTGTCTAACGACCGGCTCAACCACGTGCAGCCGATGGTTCGGCTGAGTGTGGTCGTTCGGTTGCTTGGCGACCCCTTTATTCTCTCGATCGCAGTCGTGCGGTCTGCGATGTCAATCTGAACGTACTCACCGGAAACCGGCGCGTCAAGCTCCGGTCACAGCGGGCCCGCCGTGCCCGGCCTTCTCTTGTCGCTGGTGGCAAAAACACCCACGACCAACTCTTTTCACGCCGTCTCCCCGGCAGTAGTGACCTGTCCAAGGCTCCTCAGGGTTCAAAATTCGGCCCATTCTCCCTTGAAGCGCCATCGCAACCACGCTATGGTCTCGCATCCGAGCCACTGAGGTTGCTGAAATTTGCCGTAGCCCCACGCCGCCCGCGCTGCGGCTCAGTTCAACCGGAATTATACCTCGGCTTCGCTCGGAATAATCCTGAATCTGTTACCCACGCTGAACAAGCGCCTCCAACGATTGATGCACGGTGCCCAGCGGCAGACCTGGAACTGCAGTGGTTGAAATCCGGATGCGGACGCACGACTGTTGACTTCACCATGTCCTGAAAGGAATTGTCTATCCCTATGCAGCTTCCGAAAGTAGCCATCACCGGCGGCAGTGGACGCCTTGGCCGCTATGTCGTGGATTATTTCCGTGACAAGGCAGACGTCACCGTCATCGACATCCGGCCGCCGGAGCAGACGGACGTGCGCTTCGTGGAGGCTGACATTCTCGATTGCGCCACCCTGGCGGCGGCCTTCAGCGGCCAGGAAGCGGTCGTGCATCTTGCCGCGATCGCCAACCCGCGAATCGCTCCGGCCGACGTCACCTTTCATACCAATGTCCAGGGGACGTGGAACGTGCTCGAGGCGGCCGAAAAGGCGGGTGTGCGGCGGGTCGTCGCCACCTCCAGCGATGCAGTCACAGGCCTGCATTTCAATGAGGAAAACCTGTGCCCGGAGTACCTCCCGATCGATGAGGCCCACACGCTGCGTCCGGTCGAGTTCTACGCGCTCAGCAAGGAAGTGAACGAAGTGGTGTGCCGCTCCTATGCAAACCGCGACAAGCTTGAAGTGCTGGTGATCCGGCCGGTGCACATCGTCTTTCCGCCCGAATGGCCGGAGTTGCAGGCGCGAGGTGACGATGTCTCGAATTATCACTTGTGGGGATACGTCGAGCCGGAGGATGTGGCCCGGGGATTCTATCTGGCAGTGACGGTCGCCGACGCGAGTTTCAACGTCTTCTTCATTGCCGCAGCGGACTCGCTCTGCTCACGCCCGACGCTGGACATGGTGAAAGAGCGCTTCGGCAAGCTGCCGGAGATTCGCAAGCCTGAAATATTCGAGCAAAACCCGCATGCCTCCATCCTCGATATCAGCCGGGCGCACCGAGTGCTCGGCTTCGAACCAACGAGCGATTGGAAACGCCTGATTCGCGGCGCAGAGGCCAAGGGGACAGCATGATGATTTGCAGATTGCGCATCCGACCAATCCCACCGGGGCTCTGTTGTTGAACTCCTGCAGGGTTTAGGAAGTTATCACAAATGAGGTAGATGATACCGATGAAAGGCAGCGAACTTATCGCCGAGGCTCTGATCCAGGAGGATATTCCCTACGTCTTCGGCATCTGCGGCCACGGCAATGTGGGTATGCTCGATGCCCTTTATGACCGGCGTGACAAGATCACGCTGATCTCCCCTCGGCACGAACAGACCGCCGGTCATATGGCCGATGCGTATTTCCGGATCGCGCACAAACCGGTAGCGACGCTCACCTCGTGTGGCCCCGGGTCGGCGAACCTGGTCATGCCGCTGGCGTGTGCGCAGGCCGACTCCTCCACCTTCCTGGCGTTGACAGCGAATGTTCCCACATCCCAGTACAACCGTGGTCCGTTCCAGGAATCGTATCACCACAACCAGGCCGATTATCCATCTGTCGTGCGGACTTATGTCAAGCGCAGTTTCCAGCCGAGCCGCGTGGACATGCTGCCCACTGCCCTGCGCCAGGCGATACCGCTGATGACTTCGGGACGGCCGGGCCCCGTGAACCTGGATATCCCTTACAACGTATTTGAGGAGAACGACGATGTGGCACTGCCGGCGCCGCGCAGAGCTGGAACGTCACGCTGGGGGGCTGCCCCCGAGGACGTCAGCACGGTTACGGATCTCCTTCTCAACGCCGAGCGGCCGGCGCTGTTCATCAGCCACGGCGTCACCTTGTCGGAAGCCGGCGCGGAACTCACGGCGCTGGTGGACCTCCTGGGTCTTCCCGTTGTGATGTCGCCGAACGGCATGGGCACACTCGACATGGCGCATCCGCTGAGCCTTGGTTTTATCGGGCGCAACGGCACCTGGCCGGCGAATCAAACCGGGCGACACTGTGACGTGTTGATGTCGCTCGGCGCCCGCTTTGATGACCGTTCCGCCAGTTCCTGGGTGCCTGGCTACTCCTGGAACATGCCACCGACACGACTTGTCCAGGTCGACATCGATCCAGGGGAGATCGGCCGGAATTACGACCCGGAAATCGGTATCGTCGCCGATGTCAGGACATTCCTTAGGCAACTCCTGGCGGAGCTCGAGCAAAGGGGCAATGGGCCGGCTGCCCGTGACCGGACCGCAGCCTGGCGCGAGGACATCGCCGGCTGGAAAGTTGAATGGGATGCCCACATCCGCCCGCATCTCGGAACCGACACGGCGCCGATGCGCCCGGAACGGCTGGTGACGGACGTCCAACGGCTGATGCCTGAGGACGGCATCCTGGTGTGCGACGCCGGCGCCCATCACAATTGGTTCATGCAGTACTGGTGCGCTCGACGGCCGCAGCGGATGCTCAACAGCTGGGGCTTTTCCGCCATGGGATTCGGCACCAGCGGCGCGCTGGGCGCCAAACTGGCCGCGCCCGACAGCGCCTGCATCGCGGTCGTCGGCGATGGCTCGTTCACCATGACACCGCACGTACTCTGTACGGCAGTGGAATATGATATTCCGGTTGTCTGGGTGATTTGGAACAACTATGCGTGGGGCGCGATCCGGGACCTGCAACTTGGTGCATTCCATGGGCGTGAAATCGGCACCAGCTTTCATGCAGGCAGCAGCGGCGAACCCTACAACCCGGACTTCGGCGCCATGGCGCGCAGCTGCGGTGTTGACGGGGTCAAGGTCAGCTGTTCAAGCGATTTCTGTGACGCCCTGGAGCAGGCCATTGCGGCGAATAAGCCGGCGGTGATCGATGTCGAGGTCGACGCCGATGTGCGACCAACTTCGGTTGGCACCTGGGAGTTGCCCCCTCTTCCCCATCCCGAGCCGGCATTCGGGCAGGCGTGGCGGCCAGGCTGAACCACCAATTTGCACTGAGGAGGATCGGAATGAATACGAACGACGCTGAGCCCATTCACGTACGGCACCTGGTAGGCGGCCAGTGGGTCGACACGCCTGATCATGACGAATCGGTCGACCCCTATCGTGGCGGGGTCGTGGCCCGCGTTGCCCGCGGTACGCCGGACATTGTTGAACGGGCGATGGCGGCGGCCGCCGCCGCCGGGCCGACGATCGCCGCAATGCCGGGATGCCAGCGGGCAGAGATTCTCAACCACGTTGCCCGGCTGATCGTGGAACGCTCGGAGGCGATTGGTCGCCTGATGGCGCGGGAGACGGGAAAAGCCATCACGGACGCGACCGGTGAGGTGCGGCGTTCGCAGGATACGATCACGCTTTCGGCCCAGGAAGCGATCCGCATCGAAGGCTCCCAGGTACCGCTCGAGGGCAGTGAAATGGGCAGTGGCAAGCTCGCTTTTCTGGTTCGTTTCCCGGTTGGCGTGGTGGCCGCGATTACCCCCTTCAATGCACCGTTCAACCTGGCCTGCCACAAGATCGGCCCGGCGATTGGGGCCGGCAACGCCATTGTCCTGAAAGCGCCGCCCCAGGCCGCCGCAGTAGTCCACCTGCTGGCGGAGATGTTCGTCGACGCCGGGGTGCCGGACGGCGTCGTCAATGTCGTGCACGGCGGCGCGGATACCGGCGAGGCCATCGTTCGTGATCCGCGGGTCAATTTCGTGACGTTCACGGGTTCGAGTCGGGCAGGTGCCGCAGTCAAAGTTGCCAGCGGGCTGCGTCGGGTGGCACTCGAACTGGGCGGCAACGGCCAGACGATCGTGCACGAGGACGCCGACATCGATGTGGCGGCGCCCCTCTGCGCCCGCAATTCAATGCGACTGGCCGGGCAAAGCTGTATCTCCGTCCAATCGGTCCTGGTCCACCGGTCGCGGTTTGCCGAATTCAGTGAACGGGTTGCGGCCGAGGTCGCAACCCTGACATTCGGCGATCCGCTCGATGCCGGGACCGACGTGGGCACGTTGATCGACGAGGCCGCCGCTCAACGGGTCGAGGGCTGGGTTGACGAGGCGGTCCGCAACGGCGCCAAACTGCTTGTTGCCGGGCGCCGGGCGGGCGCTCAATTGACGCCCAGCGTGCTGACCGATGTGACGCCCGGGATGAAGGTGTTTTGCGACGAGATTTTCGGCCCGGTCGTCACTATTCTGGCCTACGATGAGCTCGACGAAGCCATCGCCTTGGTGAACAGCAGCCCGTACGGCCTGCAGTGCGGCGTCTATACGAATTCGAACACGGTCACCATGCGCGCCATCCGCGAAATCCGTTACGGCGGGGTGATTATCAACGGCACCTCAACATGGCGTACCGATCAGCTGGCCTACGGCGGCATCAAGGACAGCGGCAGCGGTCGCGAGGGCCCGCGTTATGCAATGCAGGAGATGACCGATGAGCGCCTGATCCTTTTCAATATGTGATGGGAACTCCTGGATGAACCAGAACACCTTGGCCCTCCCTGCTGGAATTTGCCCCCCGGATGCCGCCGCCGTCCCGGAAATATGGGACCGTGTCATACGATCGCACCTTGAAATCCGGCGGGTTCTGGTTGATCCTTACTTTTCGACCGGGTACGACAATTCAGCGGGTGTTGATAATCTGACAGCAGACGAATAGCAAGGTCGGGTGCGTGAGACACAACTGACCGGCACCAGGAGATTCGCGATGAACATCGGTGGAGATAACTCGGCAAAGGAGCCTTTGCGGGTCGCTGCTGTCTTCGACGTGATGACGCACCGCTCCCACGCAAACGTCATCTTAGAGAACTTTCTGGAACCCTATTACTTCGACGGAACAGTCGTCGATCCCCGCGAGGACATTCAGATTGTTTCGCTGTGTGTCGACCGCCCCGAAGGCAACGAGAGCGACGATCCGGTCCGCCGTAAGGACATAAGCGAGGCAGTCGCGGGGGAGTACGGAATCCCACTCTACGACACGATCGCGGCGGCTGTATGTGCCGGCGGTGAGCAACTCGCTGTCGACGCGGTGCTGTCGATCGGAGAAGGTGGCGGCGGGGATAAGTACGGCTACACCGAACTGGGGCAGCCCAAGTACCCGCGCAAGCGCTTCTTTGACGAGATTGTGGCGGTGTTTCGCAAGTCGGGCCGCGCGGTGCCCATCTTCAGCGACAAACACCTCTCATACAGTTGGGCACACGCAGACGAGATGGCTCGCACAAGCAAAGAGCTCGGTTTCGAGATGATGGCCGGTTCCTCTTTGCCCTTTGCCGAGCAGCGCCCGCCCCACAACATCCCGCCGGGCGCATCGATCGAGAGCGCGGTAGCCATTCACGGCCATGCTGTCGAGATATACGATTTCCACGCGCTTGAAATGCTCCAGGCGAACCTGGAACGCCGCGACGGCGGCCAGGGCGGCGTGTCTGCCGTTCAGTTTCTCGAAGGAGATAGCGTCATTGCGGCAGCCGCGGATGGTCGCATCTCAACGGAGCTGGTGTCGGCGGCGATGGCGGCCGAGGATGCCGTCGAAGGGACGGCATACGCATCGCAACTGGACAGGAACTGGGAACTGCCGCAGTCGGACGTCCGCCAACGTGATATCGCGACAAACTCCGTGATTCATCCGACCATGCGTTTCAGTCCCGACGGCTCGGCTCAGAAGCCCCACGCAATCCTGCTGCGCTATGCGGACGGCCTGAACGTCGCGATGGTGCGCCTCGGCGACGACAATCTTCGTTGGAATTTTGCCTGTCAGCTGAAAGGCGAAGCTCAGCCACGAGCGACACGGTACTACGTCGGCCCCTGGCGGGGCCGCTGGAATTTCAGAACGTTTTCGCACGCTATTCAGCACTTCATCAAGAATCAGCGCGCACCGGCGCCCATGGAGAGGACGTTGTTGGTGACCGGGATCCTGGAAGCAGCCATGCAGTCTCGCCATGACGGCGGTGTGGAGGTGCCGACGCCCCATCTGGAATTCGGCTATGAGACTCGCGATTTTGATCGCTTCTGCGATCACGGACGGACCTGGCAGCTGTTGGATGAGCTATCGCCGGCCCTGAAGGAGCCGCAGGCAGCGCTCTCGAAATTCGAGGACCTCCTGCAAGCCAGGCTTTAGTGAATCCACGACGCAAGACGCACCTTCTTGAAGACGGCGTGGCCTACTTTCATCCCGGCGATGAATTCTATGCCGACGGCCCGATCAAGCCGGTCGTGGCCGCGATGGCCGCCCAGCAGGACTGGTTCGACCTGATCAGCGACGCGGGCCGTGAGTGCCGGGCTCTCCGTCTCCGCATGGAATGTCTGCCTGCACAATACCCGCCTGGGACCGGCGCATCCGGAGGCCAGGTCGTATGGCAGAGAGTTGACCTGCATGTCTCATCCTGATAGAATGCAGTACTACTGGAGGGGGACAAAAATGATTCGGTACTTATCAGCGTTTCTCTTGTGGTTCGGTGGTTTCGGCCTTCTGGCTGCGGAGGACGAAGGCCTGCTGCTGCATTATCTCTTTGAATGGGGTGACGAGACGGTGGCCCAGGACCGCCGCGGCGGCAATCGGCACGGGCAGATTCACGGTGCTGTGCGGGAGGCGTCGGAAGACGGGTATGTCCTTAAGCTTGACGGTAAGAACGATCACCTGGAGGTGCCCGACTCACCGGCTTTAAGCCCCGGGAAGTTCACCCTCGAGGTGTGGGCCAAGCCCAGCGAGAGCCCGGTGCCGCTAATCGCCAGCAGCGGCAACAAACTTTATGCCGTAATCCTTGACAAGAATAGTCAAAAGGAATACGATTTGAGTGCTCCCGCCGAGCTGGACGCATGGTCCCATTTTGCGCTTACCTACGATCGCGATTGGCTGCGAATATATGTCAACGGTGAGCCAAAGGAGTACCGACCGGTAAAGGCGGCCGATGGGGGAGAAAGCGCCATCCCATACACCGCCAGACCGGTGAACATCGGCCGCAGTTTCTACCTGGACACATGGACTTACTTCGCCGGCACGATCGCGGAGGTCCGGATGTATGATCGGGCTCTTGGGGCCGCCACGATCAAAAAGCATTATGCCCAGGGTAATCCGGCCGTGCCGGCGACTAGAACAGGAGAAGCCGTGCAGGAGGACCCATCACAGCTGTCCTTGGTCAACAACGGCATTGCGGGTGCGACCATTGTGATCCCGGAGAATGCGGACTACTGGACCACCATCGCCGCCCGCTGGCTTCGCGAGTACATCTACAAAGTGACCGACACGGAATTACAACGTATAAGGTCCGTCGGCGTACACTATGCCAAGTGTTTTCGTCGATGATGCGTAGACGGAGCCACGATATGAATTCGACTGGACAGCGGAAGATTCTGGCGGGACTGGGGGCCTTGGTGTTGCTCTGCGCCGGCATGCGTGCGATCGGCGCGGTGACGCCTGAAAGACTCGAAGAGGACAACGCGCTGAAGATCGATGTCCGCACGCCGCACACGAAGTACGCCCGGCCCTATGCTCGCGGCACGATCCGGGCGCTTTTTCTCGTGCTCCAGTCCGCCGAGGCCAACGTGCTGCCGATCCGCCACGCCGTGGAGCTGATGCAGCGTTTCGACATCGAAGGAGATGCCGTCCTGGTGATGACCGGGAAAGCTAAGAGTTACGCCGTCGCCTACCGGGGCGGCTCGGGAGTCTACGGAGGCGATCTCGGCGAGCAGAGGCTCGACCGGCTCCTGAAAACTCCCTACGACTGCTACGTGGCCACGGGCTCGACCCTGGGACACATCCCGCCGGCCGGGCGCCAGGCCATCATGGAACGCGTCGAAGGCGGCGCCGGCCTGGCGCTGCTCTATCGCACCGGCGACGAGGACCATCCGCTTCTGGTCGGCGCCCGGGAGCTGTCGGACCTGCCCGCGACGCTTTCGGGCCTGGAGGTTCGCACTTTCAGCTACGGCGAAGGGCGGATCGTGTCGTGTGCGGTCGAGGCCGGCTGGAACGGGTTCCGAGCCAGCGGCGAGCAGATGCTGTTCGGGTTCGATCTGCATCGGGACCTCTATTACGAGGCCCAGGGCCGGGCGATTCTCTGGGCCGCCGACCGGCAGCCGCGGCTGGATCTGTCGCTGGCCCTGCCCGTCAAGCCGCTCGACCATGCCGCGCTGGCGAACCACCCGCTGTCGATCGTCTGGAAACCAACGTCGAAAGGGCCGGGCGGCCCGATACGGATCGCGGTCCGCATTCGCAGCGCCGCCCGGGGTGAGCAGAACCTGCCGGTTCTCGAGGGTCTCGCTCCCGAAGGCGGCCGCGCGACGATCGATCTACCGTCGCTGCCGGCCGGCAGCTACCGGGTTCAGGCGATCGCTTCCGGCGAGAAAGGCGTCGAGGCCTGGACCCTCGACCCCCTCATCGTGACGAGCCGGCAGCACATCGCCGCCGTCCGGGTTGATCGCGAATGGGGCGAGGCGGGCACACCGATCGAGGGCACGGTCACGATCGACACCGCCGGACGCGGCGGCCTCGAATTGCACGTGGCGGCGATCGATCGCCACGGCCGCATCCTGTCCCGGCAGGTGGTCGAGAATCCCGGGGAGAAAGTCTCCTTTTCGCTCGCCACCGATGCGCATATGCCGGGGTACCTGTTTCTGGAAGCGGCGCTGGTCGCCGACGGCCAAGCCATTTGCCACGGCTATGCGGGCGGCCCGTACACGATTCCACGCCGCAATCACGATCAATGGAACTACATGCTCTGGGGCCGCCTCTACACGGCATTGTTTCTGGATCTTGGCAACGACCTGGTGGCCGATTCGGGCGTGACCAGCCGGATCGAGACCAGCCACGTGCCCTGGTGGCACATGACTCGCGCCGGTCTGAACTACACGCCCTATTGCTCCAGCGGCCTCTACCGCCTGCCGGACATGGGGCCCCAGGAGCCGATGGTGGGCGACGACCTTCAGTTGAACTCGCCGGACGGATGCTGGAACCACGAGCCGAACGCCTCTCGGAAGCTGGCCGAGCACGTCGACGCCGAGCGGGACTTTCGTCGCCACGGCGTGCTCGCCTACAGCATGGGCGATGAACGGGGCGTGCTCGGATCCTGCCTGCGGCCGTCGTGCTGGAAGGTCTATCAGCAGTGGCTGCAGCGAGAGTACGGCGACATCGAAGCCCTGAACGATTCCTGGAGCGCCTCCTACGGAAGCTTCGACGAGATCGAACCACTGATTGACAAGACGGCACTGGTTCACCTGAAGATGCCGCAGAAGATCGGCTGGATCATGACGTATGCCAACAACGCACATTCGAGCCGGGGTCCGACGCACACGTCGCAGGCGTGGCAGGAGAGCTGGCGCAGTTACCCGCGCTACATCGACCGCCGGTCGTTTCAATACTGGAATTTCGCCCGCTACGCGAAGCGGTTCGGCGACACGGCCCGGCGCATGGACCCGCCTGCGATTTGCGGCGTGGAGGGCACGGACATCCAGCTCGACGCCGACATCGACGTGATCGTGCGCCACATGGGATGGTGGATGCCCTACGGCGGGCAGACGGTAGAGGTCATTCGGTCGGTGGCCCCCGAGGGCATGAAGTACGGCAACTTCATCGGCCCCAGAAGCTTCTGGTTCAGCTTCCTGCGCGGGGCCAACACCGTGGGCCGGTTTCGCATCGACAGCCTGCTGACGCCGCGCATGAGCTTGTACGCCATGGACCGGAGGATGGTCGAGTCGGCCCGCATCGTCTTCGACGGGGTGGGCACGCTGTTGAACGTGCACCGCGGTTCGCGGATGCTGGACGATGGGATCGTGATGCTTCACTCCATGACGTCGGTCAAGATGGCCAAGCTCGGGCACGGGCCGACGTACGGGAACTTCCGCACCCGCGACCATTTCGGGCGGGCCCGCAAGGAACCTGTGAAGGAGCAGCGAAGCCACCGGGCCTGGCACCGGGCGATCCGGGCCGCGGGCCTGCAACTGCGGTACGCCACGGACGGGCAGATCAGGCGCGACGCATTCGACGCCGAGTCGTGCAAGGTGCTGATCCTGTCGCAGTATGAGGCGATCGGCCCCGACGAGGAGGCGTTGATCCGCCGGTTCGCGCAGCGCGGGGGCACGGTGCTGGCCGATGTGAGGCCGGGGATCTACGGAACCCGGGGCAAGCAGCGGGTGGGGGGCGTGCTCGACGACCTGTTCGGGGTTCGTCACGGAGGCGACGCGCCGGCGGTCCGGGCGGACGGGAAGGTGTCCGGCCAGATCGGCTCGTCGAAGTTGGCGCTGGAGCTGCCTGGCCTGATCGTGAACCCGGCGCTGCAGGTCACGCGGGGCCGGTTGCTGGGCAAGGCCGGGGCGGTGCCGATCTGCATCGAGCGTTCGGTGGGCAAGGGCCGAGCGATGTTGCTGAACTTTGCGCTGTGGTCGTGTCCGAACCCCGCGGTCCACGACGGGCCCGACGACCTCCCGCGGCTGCTGGACGCGCTGTTTGCCGAAGCGGGTGTTTCCCGGCCGCTCGAACTGCTCGATGCCGACGGCCGCCGTCACCGAAATATCGAGGCCATGCGCTGGCGCACCGGCGAGGGCATCGAGGTCGTGGCTCTCTACGGGCCCGGCGACGGCACCGCCGGGGGCGGGAGTCCGCCGGCTCCCTTCCGCGGGCTCGACGAGCCGGCGTCCGTCACGGTGCGGCTGCCTCGGCCCATGCACGTTGCGCAGATGGGAACCGGGCGGCGGATCGGTCTCACGCAGGGCTTCACCACCGGAGTTCGGCCCTGGTGGGCGACGATGTTTGCCGTCAGCGAGCGGAAGTTGCAGCCGCCGATCCTGCAGCCGGCGGACGGCGTCGCGCGGCGCGGCGGCAATTTTGAGATCTTGCTCACGATCCCCGATGCGCAGGGACTGCACGCGGTGAAAGTGCGGGTCGAAGATCCGGACGGCAGGGCGGCGCCGTGGTTCGACCGCGGCGTAATCGTCGAGAATGGCGAGGCGCGGCTGATCGTTCCGATCGCTTACAACGAGCGGGCCGGTTCGTGGCGGCTGACCGCCACGGACCTGTACACCGACGAAGCGGCGTCGATCCGGTTCGAGATCCGCTGATCGGGCCCAGCTTACTCCAGCAGCGTGATCTGCCGGTCGTCGCGCTGCAGGAGCAGCCGCTTGAACCGGCCCGGTTGCAGGCGACCGTCCCGGTCGGATGTTGCATGAGTTTTGAAGCGGCGAAGGAAATTGAACGGGCTGGATTCGGCTTGCGTTCTCGAAACGAAGGCTGGTCCGAACACCGACTCATCGGCAAATTGATGGGCGACCCCTACCTCGACTACCAGGCCGTCGTCAAGGAATATTGTGACGGCGTTTTCGAGAACGCGGGCGCAACGATGATTGAATTCTTTGACCTGCTCTATGCCGGACGCTCGGATATTCTGTCCCTTGAAGAACGCCAGCCCATCAAACATCCAAAGGGGATGACCACGGCCGACATCTACATTAATCATTATCCGGCAGAGAAGCTCGCCCGGCTGGAACAGCTTCTGCAGCAGGCGGAGAAAAAGGCGGACAGCGACCGTGCCCGCGGCTGGTTGCGGCTGACCCGCGATCACTTTGACTTCACCACCTTGGTGACGAAGATGGTCACTGCCCACCGCGTATTTCAGAAGGACGGCAACCCGGAGAACTGGCGCGAACTGAAGCGGAGAGTGGACCTCTTTGATGACTTCCGGGAGAAGATCATCAGCTACGAAAAGACCTATACCAACCGCTGGTTCCCCGGATATGATCATTTCTGTAATTGGATGACGGGTGACGCCAAGCACGAATCAACGGTGTACTATAAGCCCTGGGAGCTACGCAAGCCGAAGGTGCTGAAGAAGGGGACCAGGGGTATGGCCATCGGTTACGGCGGTGGTTTCGGCTACAGTTTCATCAAAGAACCGCTGACCCTCGACTTCAGCGAGGTACAGGACTGACGACTGTCTCCGCCGTCCTCGTACATCCCGCCGAGGCAGCCCTGCACAGTGCCATATCCCTGCTCAGCCGCCTTGCGGCACCACTTCACCGCTTCGGCATCGTCCTCAGGCACGCCCTTGCCCCACGATGTTTTCATCACTGCCGCTCCCGCGACTGCGGGGCCAGAACGGCACGGAACCCGAAGGCCCTGCCATGGCCCAATGGCTTGTTCTTGTGGCGCTTCGCCGACCGGCAGCCCCTGGCCTGGTTGACGGATTGTCCTTACCCGTGCCCGTGCCCGGACGGGTTGCAGGTCAATCTCGTGAATTCTTCGTCCGTCAGCTCAATCTCACCCGCCCTCATCGTGTCATCCATCTGCTGTGGCGAGTTGGGGCCGGCAATCGGAAAGACACGGAAGGTGTGATGTATCATCCAGGCAAGCGCCACCTGATTGGCACTGCAGCCCTTCTCCCCGGCAAGCTCGACGGCCGCCCGGCGCCGGCTGTAGCTCAGATCATTTCCGTACTTGGCCGACAGGCCGGGGCTGGGAAAGTCGGGCGAATCGAAATCAAGCCCGTCATACTTCCTGGCGAAGAAGCCGCATGCCTGCGAGCTGTATCCAGCGACAGGGGTGCCCGTCTCAACATGGTACTGGAGCATATCGGGATCCATATACAGCCTCTCAATATGACCGGGTCGACAGGCTGAATGAGTTGCCCTGGCAAGGGACCAACCCACCTGGCTGGCAACAAACCCCGGGAGCCCGAGTGCGACAGCCGCCTCTGATGCCTCTTTCTGGCGTCGGATGCTCCAGTTGGAACAGCCGATCGCCGTGAGCCGGCCGGCCGCAACATGCTCGGCAAGCATCCCCAGTATCTCCCCGGCGGGAATGGATGGCTCATCGGTATGAAGCCAATACATGTCAATCGAATCGCTCTTCAGCCGCTCAAGGCTCTCAGAGATATGAGCGTTGATATCTTCGGCATTCATGCGGCAGACACCGGTGTCCAGATCGGGATGCGCGCCTTTCGTGCCGACCGCGATGGCCTGGCGCATGCCCGTCTTCTCGAGCCATTCACCGATCACCTTTTCACTGTTGCCGTAGCCCCCGTTGTAGCCGGCGGTATCCCACGCTCCGTAGACGTGGGCGGTGTCGATAAACGTGCCTCCCAGTTCTACAAACCTGTCGAGGAGCCGGAACGAATCTGATGGTGAAATCTCCGAACCGTAACTACCAGTCCCCAGGTGGATGGCGCTCAATTGTTTTTCAATGTTCGGCAATTCAGCATATTTCACGATTCTTTCTATCCTCCGCTCGGCGTCCACTGGCGCTAAATCAGGGCCTCTGCTTGGGGTTGCGCGAAACTTGTTGTTAACGCCCATACCTCGACGCCGTGCGCCGCGCCTAGCCCGGAAACGTATTCGAGCTTCTGCTGTTCGGCACCGAAAATATTGTCGTACGCACTGATTAAAGCAAGTACCGGCTGCGGCCCGGTCACGTCGCCGTAGTGCAGCGCCTGGCCGATGCCCTCGTGAAACTTGTTGCCCTTCAGCCAATCCAGTTCGATTGCCGGCGTGCCGGTGAGTAGATGTGCCGCTTCTTCCCGCTCATCGCCCGCTGTCCTGCCAATCGATAGCGGGCCAGACCTTCAACGTCTTGTCCCGACTGCCGGAGGCGATCCGCTGGCCGTCGGGTGAGAAGGCGACGTAAGTGACTTCACTGGAGTGCTACTCGAGCGTCAGCACCTCGGGGTTGATTACCGCGTCCCAGACCTTTATCGTCTTGTCCCGGCTGCCGAAGGCAACCCGCTGCGGCAGACCATCGGACTGGGGCAGGCGGAACAGGTACAATCACTGGAGGTCTATTGGCCGGCCTTGATCAGACGCAGCGGTTCGAGAGTATTCCGGTGAACCAGGGGTACCGTATCACGGAAGGCAGCGATCATTGCCGACCGCTGCGATTGACCACAGTCGTACTGGGCAAAGAGTAGACAAGTATAGATCGCTTTCACACAACACTCCGAAAAACCGGGAACTAAGCGCAAGAACTTTTGCGCTGATTTCAATGAGCCGCTGCCGGGGCGGTTCGGGGGATGGCGTGCGTGCCAGCTGTCAACCATCGATCGGCAACTATCAAACGGATCATTCTGATCACTGCCATTCTCGGCGTCGTGATCGCGATACTCGTTACAGTTCGGCGACAGCCGGAGCCGGAACCCGGTCCGCTGCTTCCGACAGCGCGAGATGATGCAACTGTGTCGCCCGCACCGGTGACGATCGTGACAGCGTCCCCGTCGTGGACCACGATCGACAACCCGGAGACCGACGGCTGGGAGACCGAGGCATTCAGTCGCAGGGCCCGCACCCAGCTCGATCGGCTCGGTGAGCTCCTCGTCCGGCCGCGGCCGCCGGGACCAGACGATTTGGCACCGCTGATCGCGGAAGAGTTCACCGCCGCGATTGCCGCGCCGACGCTGGTCGTTTACGACAGCGACGACATCGTCGTCAGGCGTTCGCAGCCGGGCGAAGACACCGAAGAGATTCACGGCGCCAACGCGCTGGCCGCCTGGATTCACGCCGCGGCCGTGACTACGGCGACGGACAACGCGGCACGTGTCAAATTCAAGGTATTCCGCGTCGCGCGCACGGCGGGGACCGCCACGACTCACCAGTATGTAGAACGCTTTTACCGGACCGACTCGCATATTGTCGAGCAGCATGCAACGTGGGTGACCGACTGGGTTGAAACCGCGGGCGACCCCAAGCTGCGGTCCATCGTCGTTACGCGGCTCGAGGAGATCGTCACAAGCCGGACGTCCGGTAGATTGTTCAGCGACTGCACCCGGGCCGTTCTCGGGCACAACAGCTGCTTCGAGAGCCAGTTGATGAAGGGTGTCAACTATTGGCTCGAGCGGCTGCCCGAGCGGGCCCCGCGCACTGCCGACGGCATCCCGGGCCTGGCACTGGGCGATGTTAACGGTGACGGGCTCGATGACCTTTATCTTTGTCAGCGGGCCGGTCTCCCGAATCGGCTGTTCCTGCAGAATCCCGACGGCACGCTGGACGACGTCTCTGCCGCCTGGGGCGTGGACTGGCTCGAGGATTCCCGCAGTGCGCTGCTGCTCGATCTGGACAATGACGGCGACCAGGACCTGGCCGTGGCAATCTTCGGGCACATAGTGGTCGCCGCCAACGAGGACAACCGGCACTTCAAGGTGCGCACAGTCGTTCGTACAGCCGAGGATCTCAATGCTGTCAGTGCCGTCGACTACGATCTCGACGGATATCTCGATATTTTTGCCGGCGCATACGGCCCCGATCAGTTCCTGACCGGGGCGGCGGCGCCGTCGTTCGCCGGGGTCGGCAGCGGTTTTGTTTACGTCGATGCCGGAGACGGCGGCCGCAACAGCCTGCTGCACAACGAAACAAAGGACACCCCTTCGACCGGCTCAGGACAGGGTTGGCAGTTCACCGATGTCACCGCGCAGGTCGGGCTCAATGAGGATAATTCCCGCTACAGCTACGCAGCGAGCTGGGAGGACTTCGACAACGACGGCGACCAGGACCTGTATATCGCCAACGACTACGGCGCCAACAAACTCTACCGCAACGACGCAGCGACGAATGGCCGCAAGTTTGTTGACGTCGCGGCCGAGCTAGGCGCCAATGACCCCGGTTCCGGGATGTCGGTCAGTTGGGGTGATTACGACCGTGACGGATGGATGGATATATATGTCGGCAACATGTTCTCCGCCGCCGGCAACCGCGTCACTCGGCAGGACCGCTTCAAACCGGACGCCAATGACGCGACGAAAGAGCGGTTTCAGTATTTTGCCCGCGGCAACACGCTGCTGCGCAATATCGGCGGCAGCCGTTTCGAGGACGTCAGCGTCGCCGCCGGCGTCACAATGGGGCGGTGGGCCTGGAGTTCGAATTTTGTCGACATCAATAATGACAGCTGGCAAGACCTGATCGTCACCAATGGCTTTCTGACGACACCCGATAGCAGGGACTTGTGAAGTTTCTTCTGGCGGCAGGTCGTGTCGCAATCCGCCGGCGCGCCGGGCGGTGGCAGCCGGACCAGGTTTCGTCAGGCACGCATCGCTCTGCTCGACATGATCAGGTCCGGTCGCTCCTTCAGCGGCCGGGAACGCCACTGCGTCTATCTGAATATGGGCTTGTCCGGCGACGTGTCCGGCGAAGCCTCGGCGACGCCGGAAGCCTTGGCGAAGTCGGGTGTGGCCCTTCGACAGCGCTCAGGATCTACGACGAATGGCGGTATGGGGAAGGGATTTGCCAACGTATCCGCGGTCAGCGGTCTTGATTTTCCCGACGACGGCCGTGCGCTGGCGACTGCGGATTGGGATCATGACGGTGATATAGATTTGTGGATCAGCAATCGCAATGCACCGCGGCTGCGCTTCATGCGCAACGACACACCTGCCAATAACCAATCACTCTTGCTTCGTCTCGAGGGTACGCAGCCAGGCACCAATCGCGACGCCGTCGGCGCCCGCGTCGAGGTCGTATTGGACCAGGGACAAGGGACACGGGACGAGGGACCCGAAATCGAGAATCCTCGTGCCGGCCATAGTCCCGACACCGCCGCCGGCCGACGGATCGGGATGGTCGGGATGCCGGCGGGAACTCAAACATCCGAAACCCGGCCTGCCCGCCATAGCCTGTTAGAAACGCTGCGTGCCGGTGAAGGGCATATCGCGCAGTCCTCCAAGTGGCTGCATTTCGGCTTGGGGCGTCACCAGGCCATCGAGTCAGTCCGTGTATGGTGGCCCGGCGGCAATGGTTCAGCCGAAGTGTTTACCGGTGTGCAACCGGGACGGCGATACATCCTGAAGCAGGGCAACAGAGACGCGATACAGGACGACGGGGCCAGGCCCGCGATCGCTCTGGAACCTTCGGTGCTGACGCCGCCGCCGTTGACGCTCGCCGCCGAAATTCGGGCGGCCACGCCGATGCACATGCCGGCGCTGGATTTCGTCAGCGCCAATGACGGACGTCGCGTGCGTTTCGGCAGCGGGATGCCGGTGCTGGTCAACCTCTGGGCCAGCTGGTGCGCGCCGTGCGTGGCCGAACTTGCGGAGTTCGCACGGCGCGAAGCCGAAATTCGCCGCGCCGGTATCGAGATCGTCGCGATCAGCCTCGACAGTGTCAATCGTGAACGCGGTGATGTCCGTGCCGCCGGAGAGTTGCTGCAGAAAGTCCGGTTTCCGTTCGTCGCTGTCGCCGCTGATGAGAGTCTGATTCGTACTTTCCAGATCTACCAGTACGCACTGACATCGAGCAACCGGGCGCTGCCGGTACCGTCCAGTTTCCTGATCGACGGCGACGGCCGCCTGGTCGCCATGTACAAGGGTCCGGTCCGGCTCGACAGTGTCTTTGACGATCTGGCGGTTGCAACGGACTCGGACTCAGAACGCCGTTGGGTGCCGCTGGGCGGCACTGCGATCGAGCACCCGCTTGTGCGTGAGTTACACACGATGACCGACGCGGTGGCGCAGTTTCAACTCGGTCGAGCACAAATCAGCCCGGTCGCGGCGATCCAATGCTATCGCGAGTCGCTGGGGCTGGCGCCGGATTTTGTGCCGGCCCGGATCAACCTGGGGCGCGCGTTATCGCGACTGGGGCGTCATGAGGAGGCGCGCCGGCAATTTGAAGCGGCAACTGCGATCGCGCCTGAGTCCAGGTCGGGCCATATCAATCTCGGCATCGTGCTCGAAAAACTTGGCCTAACCGATGCCGCCGGCGAGCAATACAACTACGTCCTCGGCCTGGATCCGAAATATATACCAGCCCATATTAACCTCGGACAGCTGCACGAAAGTCAGGGTGATATCGAAGCGGCGAGGGAACGGTATGAACTGGCGCTGAAGCTCGATCCCGACGCTGTCGACGCCCGTAACCGGCTCGGTGTACTCCTCGGGCGTGAAGGCAGGCTTGCCCGGGCCGTTATCCTTTTCGAACAAGCGCTTGCCGTCAAACCGGATGACGCCGAATCACACACCAATCTCGGTTTCGCCCTCGAGCAGCAGGGCGATCTCGACGGCGCGGCGCGGCATTACCAGCGGGCGCTGCGGGGACTGCCGGACAATGAGCAGGTACAGACCGCCTTGCAGCGCGTCAACCGTAAGCAACAGAAGGAGTGAGGGGTTTTTGCGGGGCTCGCAGAAACGATGCGCTTGGCGCACAGCAGTCCGGGAGGGGAAATACTGCGGAGGAGGTAAACGGTGAACATACTGACGCGTTGTGGGATACTGAGGATGTCGGAAAGGCCGGCGGCGGTTGGCGAACGTCTGCGTTCACGCGCCCCGACTAGTCGGGGTCGCTGTGCAACGCTGTGTTCTGCATTCTCAATATTCGCACTCTTTAGCGGCGTCTGCGAATGCCTGGACGCATCTTGGATCACCGTGAAAGAAATGATCCGAAGGACACAGGATGTAGCCCGCATAATCCTTGGTAGCTTCAAAGCATTCGAATACGAGTCTTCTCGCTGACTCCGGTGTTCCGCGTTCAAACCCGGCATTCTGATCGAAGCCACCGATGAAGAACAACTTGTCTCCGACTCTGCTCGATGCTTCGCACAGGTCGCAGTCACCGCCCATGGATAGGGGGGTCATCGTTTCCAGGCCGTCTACTCCGCTCTCAACGACGAGATCGAGCATAGGCATCAAGCCGCCGCAAAAATGATTGACCACCCTCAGCCCGACTTCCTGAAAGAGTGCGTTCTGACGCTGATCATAGGGGAGCCCGAACTCACGATAGAAGCTGGGGCTTATCACAGTGCTTGATCCCGCACCTCCGCCAACCTCGACCATGTCTGCCGGAGTGCCTTTCCACATTTCGGTCACTCGCAATGTCTTTTGGACTATCGATTCCATTATGTGGTGCAAGGCCTCGGGTTCGTCCATTCCGAGCATGATGGAATCCTCCGTGCCAAACAAAATGCAGAAACTCTGCCAAGGGCTCCCTTGTCCAGGGCTGAAGGGGTGGGAACGGATGATTCCCTTGTCTCCCAAACGGTCTTTGGCC
>JASLZG010000034.1:0-276 GCA_030754995.1 Lentisphaeria bacterium | reverse complement strand
CCGTGTGGATGGGAATGAAATCAACAGCCGTTGGCACGGGATAGTATGCATTCCAAATCTCAAAATCCTTCAGATCCTTCAACAGATACTCTGTATCGTAGTATGTCACATCTGTATGCACCACTTTCTTGCACAGCCTGCCCTTGGGCGTGGTTATCTGAACGATCTCACAAAGGGTACCGCTCTCGTCTATCTCAGGCCCCTTACGCTCCACCAACCAGTTTGCCAGGTCCTTCTCGTCGTAAGAATACGATGGGTTGACATAGATGGCATAGT
>JASLZG010000349.1 GCA_030754995.1 Lentisphaeria bacterium | reverse complement strand
TCGATTGCTGGGGATGGGAACAGGTGATTTCGTACCAGCGCACCCGTGATGACGGGGTTCGCGATTTCGATAATCCCGTCGAAGTTGGCCTGGACTACGTCAAGGCAACGAACACGGAAGCCTATAAACGCGGTTCAAACCTGCTCGAGGTTTACTGGGTCGTGGACCACCGGCGTGAAAACGGTGAAACCCTGCCGGGTCACGTCATCGAGTGGGAGCCGGACGATCCGGTCGAGGGCGCCGAACTGTATGCGCGTTATCCACGAACTGCCTGGAACAACGAGATGTGTCGCGAGTTGACACGTGCCAGTCATCAGCTGGGCATGCTGGTGACATGGTACCAGCATCTGCCCTCGCTCAAGACCCCGTCGCACCATGCGCCGGGGTGGTTTCGGAGCAACTTCGTGGAGGTGGTTGCCCGGGAGTTCGCCGATCTCCTCGAGGCCGGCTGGCGCGGAACCCTCGACTGCTACGAGGAGGAGTCGGCCAATGGCGCCGATTCCATCCAGTGGCTGGTGCAGTGCCACAGGCAGTGGCAATACAACCCCGGCATGGCAGTAGGCGAAACCAGCGACAAGCGATCGAAGCGCCATGAGAAGGGCATTCTTCCCGGCGGCCTGATCGTCGAAACGAACACCTACTTCATCAACGACCGATTCGTTGGCCAGATCTTCCCGTTCGAATGTGATGAGAGCGAATACGGCGTGCAGGGCCTGATCCTGCAGGCGAACAGCCGGGCGGTCGGCTTTGCGTCGACGGCGCGCCGCGGCATTGGCGAGCCCGGCGGCCCGGCGGCGGGGTCGCCGGACGGCATCCTGCAGCAGGCGAACGATTTTTTCCGGCCGCGCTTCCGCGACCAGCGCCATTTCCCGCGCCACGGCATCTGGTGGCTGGGGCCGGCCGAGAATCTCCTGCCGGAATGGATGCGCGATTATGTCTACGGCATCAGCAACGACCCGGTCCGCGCGGCGGTCACTACGGAGCTCGCGGCGACCGGCGTCGGCGGCGTTCTCGACAGTGCCACGACCTACTGGCCGACCTGGTGCCGGGCCCGCTACGACAAGCCGGCGTCGACAAAGTTCATCGGCAACAACCACCTCCGCCTCTACCGCGACGCCGATGCCGACCGTGGCGGGTTGGCGGCGGAGCTGGAGGGACTCGGTGATTTCTCCATCCACGGCCCGGCGCTGGACGTCGCCGGCGATCTGTTCAGGCTCTGCCTGATGGAAGGCGCCACCGAGCTCAAGGTCAACGAAACCGTGTCGCATCGATATCTCGAGGCGGCCGGGCACATTGCTGTTCTGGAAGAAACCGTGCGGCTCGAGAACGCCTATCTCGACCTGGCGATCCAGGAGCGCCGGCGCTACGAGATCGTTTCCGATTCACCTTTCATCACGGTCGAGATCGACCGCGAGACGATCCCCCCCGAGAACCGGAACGAGAGCCTTATACAGGCGTACAAGCGGGTCTGCCACAGCCTCGACCTGTCGGGCTATGACCGGCTCCGGGATCTTGAGAACGAAAGTGAGTGCCCGCTTGTCGACGGGAGCTCGCTGGTCGTCGAGGATTCCCGCGGCATCCTGCCGGCGCTGTTCGTTGCCGTTGTCGAAGGTGCCACGGCAAGCAGCATGACGGCGCGTTTCCCACACGACAGAAAGCTGCGGCTTTTCACCTCGGCGAACGCCGACCGGATAGTGATCCGCATCGGCACGATGACCTCATGGCTGACGGCGGAGCATCTGCCGTGGCTCAGCGGCCGTGACGGGTTTGCCGCGGCAGCTGTCGTTGATGTCGAGGGCACCGTCGAGAATCCTGAGGCCCGGCCGGTCGTGCGGAAAGTCCGGGTCCGTTCCGCCGGCTCACTGCCGTATTTTGTCTGTGAGCGCGGCTACTGGAGCTGGCGTGGCGCCCAACCCTCCCGTGAGCACCCCGGCGATGATTTTCTGAAGGTCTATCTCGATGGGCAATCGACCGCCAGGATCGTTCCGGATACCTTCCTTGACGGCGTCGTGAAGCCGGGGTGGGGCAGTCAGTATCAGCTGTCGATCGCCGACGACATCGGGCAGGGCGCCGACGTTGTCAGCGTCGGGGTCCGGGTGCGGTCGGTGAATGCCGCGGTGTTTGCGCCGCGCCTGTTGTTTCAGAGCGCCGTCGCGTCAGTCAAGCTCGACGGCGAGCCGTGGTATTACTTCGATGAGGATATCGTGTTTCTGCCGAACCGCGAAGGGGAATACCGGCTGGAGGTGAAGTACGGTGAGGCAAGCACACCGCGGCTGCTGGCCAGTTTCGGCGTGCCCAGTGAATTCGAATGGGACGGCTCGACGTATTCGTTCCGCCTCGACCTGCCGCCGTTTTCCCATCGCCTGCCCAAGAGCGTTTATCTTTACGGGGCGGTACGAACCGGCGGGGCCGGGTTCAACCCCGGCGCGGGAATTGAAATTGTCCGGGAAACGGCAGACGGCCTGGTCTTTCGGTGCAAGCCCGGCCCAGTCGTGTTAGCCAGTCGTTAATGCCGGGATCCGTCCGGCGATCTATTGGAGAACAACAATGCAAACCGTCCGAATTCAACGTGTCGACACGGCGCCGATAATCGACGGTGCACTGTCCGACGAGGTTTGGCAGCAGGTCGAATGGTACGGCGACTTTCGCGTTGTCGATACACCGGCAAAACCGGCTGACCCGCCCACTTCATTTACGATCGTCCATGACGGTACGACCCTGTTCATCGCAATCCGAGCCGATGAGCCGCAGCTGGCTGACGTCAAGCTGGAGACGGACGCCGCGCTCTTCGGCAGTGTTGTGGATGACCGGCTCGAGATTTTCATCGACACAACCGGACAAGGCAACCAGTACCTGCAACTGTTCGTCAACAGTGCGGGCCTGTCGAGCCGGCGGCTGGACGACATTCGCAATGAGGCATTCCGCCTTGACCTCGCCGTTGGCAGCAATCAGTCCGGGTGGACGATGGCGGCCGCAATCCCCCTCGCGGACCTGCCGCTTCAGCCGCAGTCCTCGACCTGGCGTTTCAACCTGGTTCGCTTCCGTTGCCTTGGCGGCGCCCAGCCATCGCTGGTGGTCTCCTCGTTCATGCCGCTCAAGGGGCACCACGTGCAGTTTCACGGATACCCGTTTGCTCAAGTCGAAGGCCTGGACCTGGCCCCATACCTGTGGGAGGTGACCACACAGGGAACCCCGAAGCTGCAAAAAACAGACGATGGCTTCGCTTACGCGCAACGGCTGAAGGTTGCCAACATGTCGAGCCAGGCGCGCCACACGGAAATCCGATGTGCGCTCGAAACGGCAGGGCGTGCGGCGGGCGAGGTGATTCTTTCAGACCGATTCGAACCGTTCGAGGAACGCACCGAACTGGTGGAAACCCATCTTGATGACGAGGATTTCGGCAATTTGCACGTGGTGATGAGTGATCTCGTGACATCCCGCGAATCCTTTAGCCGCAGGATCTGTCACCGGGCCAGCGCGGACCCGTCCTGGCGGCCACACTTTATCAGGCAGGGTGACGGCGAAGGCGGATACATCAACCGGCCGGCGGCAATTCGATTTGTTCCCCGTTATGATGGTGAAATTGTCTCGCCCTACGGCCTGGCGCCAATGGATAACGGCGAGCTCGCCATGATCGGCGCCGCGATCATCGGCGCCGGGGCCGGCGGTTCGGAGCACCCGGTCATTGCCTTCAGCGCCGACGGTGGCGCCTCCTGGAGCGAGTACCTGGAAATCAAGGGGGCCCGGGGCCGGCCGATGATGCTCGCTTACCTGGGCAATGGGAAACTGACTTTCTCGGAGGCGGACATTGTCGGCGACAAGTACCGCTATTTCAGCTGCGATTACGGCCGGACCTGGCCGGAGAAAGTCCTGCTGCAGCCCCTTGATGACGGCGAGCCATTTGAAACCGAGGGCAATCCGCTTGTGGACCGTGACGCTTCCGGCACCGCCGTGCGCATCGCCGAAACCGGCTACAGCCGCTGGGCGGACAATCCAAGTCGCGAGTACATCCGCTGGTCTTCTGACGGCGGCAGGACGTGGGACAATGAGATGATGCCGGAGGCCTGGCGCTGGGCCGTCGAGTACCAGGGGAAGACACACATCCGGAGCTGCTGGGAAGGCGGCCTGGTGCGGGCCGCCAACGGCTGGATCGTCGCCTCATTGCGCACGGATCATCCACCGCGCTACCGCGGCACCGCGCAGGCGAACGACTCGAACAACGGCATCGCGGTTTCCATCTCGAAGGACGACGGGGCGACCTGGACGCCCCTGCCGGATCGGATCTTGTTCGAGGGCGGCCGGCATCACCAGCATCTGGTTCTGCTGGCCAACGGCGATATTGTCATGACCTATATCGAGCGGACTGACATGCGCGACGGCGAGTTTGCCAGCTACCGGCGCGGCTGCGAGGCGATCGTCAGCCATGACAACGGCCTGACCTGGGACCTCGACCGTGTCTACATCCTCGATGAGTGGGCCTATTACGACGGTGCGAATTGGTGTAGCGCCATGTGCGGGCACAAGTGTTCGGCGGTTCTGGATGACGGCCACATTCTCACGGCGTACACCAACTGGCTGGCGGGATCGGTGATCATCCGTTGGCGCCCGGAGGCATAGAGCCATGTCAGATTCTGCAACTCATTACATGTTACGGCGCACGTTGCCGCTGTGGAAGGCGGAGGAGACGATCGCCGAGGCCTTGGAGTTCGCCCGTGTCAACGCGATCGACGAGATCATCTGGAAGACCGACACGGAGGCATTCAGCCATGGGCTTCCGCCGCTGGAGATGATCGGCGAGTATCTGCCGTGGCTGACCCGCGCCCGGGAGCTGCTGGCAGCGGACCAGATCTGCTCCTCGATCAATCCGTGGGTAACCATGAACCATGCGGACCGCGGTCGCAGTGCCCATCTCTATCACCCGGACATGCGCATGTTCACGAACGCCGCCGGCC
>JASLZG010000348.1 GCA_030754995.1 Lentisphaeria bacterium | reverse complement strand
GCTGCTGGCGTGCCAGCAGCGCATGTCAAAGGCGAGCACGTCGCCCGGCTCGCAGGTGCTGATATACGAGGGGACGTCTTCCACGCTCAAACCCATCAACGGCATATTCTCGCGCAGGTCGTCATGCAAGGGAAGCTTGTGCGAGCCGGGCACCAACCGCAGGGAACCACTATCGGGGCCGACGGGATCAAGGTAGAAGGCGAATTTGACCCCGTAGCAGTCTTCGGCGGGGTCGATGAAATGATCGAAATGCCAGGGGGTATCACCGATGTAGCGATTGGCGTCGGTGTTGGCGATGAAGGCGTCTTCGCCGTAGAGCTGCGCGGCGATCGACCAGAAACGCTCGTCCTCAGGCAGGCTGGCGTAGAAGGGAGTATCGGGACCCAGTTGCGATGCCCAGTGTCGCTCGGAGCCGTCGAACGGGCGGTCCTTGTAGGCCAGATTAAGGCCTTTCTCGAATTCTTCGTGGAGGTTCTTCACCTCGTCGGAGGTGAAGAACTGGCGCAAAATGATAAAGCCGAAGGTCTGGAAGTGCTGGTATTGTTCGTTGCTGAGCATAGGGCCTCGTTGATCGGGGTGGGGGTGTATCACCCATAGAATATCCAATTTATTGCGCCACGACAATAGGCAACCTGGATTATCCACGGTGATTGGTGGGAAAATTGATTTTGGCGGCCACCGACGCCCGGGACGGACTCCGGAATCCGGTCTCGGCATGGGTAGATGCAACAGTGCGAGCCGGGTACCCGCGGCGGAGCGAGGTCAGTAGAAAATTCTGTCCGTCCCGCCGCCGCCGCCTGTGACCCTTCTTTGGACCACACCTAAATTCATCATGTTGTTGATGTCCAGGTCGACCGCATCCTTCCATCTCACGTGCCCGTCCCCGTAGAGTTGGTTCATCCCGGAGAGTTCCGGGGGGCCGTAGTCCTCGTAGTCGGGGTCGACACCATCAATATCACCATTCCCCGACCAGCCGTAGTTGCCGTGGTTGTACCAGAACTTGTTGCCGCCGTAACCATTATAAACGACGTCGGACATCAAGAGGCGATCGCCCTCCAGAGCGGCCCATGTCAGGTCCTCCGACCGCGGTGCAAAGCCGGCCCACCCGGGTTCCCCGAAATTCGCGAAGTACCCGTAATTCATCGAAGGACAGTAGATCCCGGCGCCGACAGTATTGCCCCAATATCCGGCCCAGTTCCCGGGGTTGGCGCTGGGACAGAAAAAAATCGACCGCACGTCCACAGTCGTTGCCGCCTTGTCCGCTGGCCAATTTTCGATTGCGACCGGGTAGCCGATGTAGGAATTGATCGACTCTGCATTCATTTCTCCGGTGAGAGTTTCCAACGCCCCGGTGCCCTCCGCAAGATACATTACCTGCGGATAGGGGGCAGTGCCATAATGTATCGGTGTCGTCAAGAGCCGTTGGTCATGGTCATTCTTGAAACCGTGCAGGCCGACGCCCCACTGCTTCAGGTTGGACATGCAGGTGATGCGCCTGGCTCTTTCCTTCGCTTCTCCCAGCGCCGGAAGGAGCATCGCAAACAGGATGGCGATGATGGCGATCACGACCAACAGCTCAATGAGCGTAAAACGTTTTTGAGTCGTTGCCCTGTCGCCGGCCCGGCCCACCTTGCAGGCGGGGGTGTGGAAGGGGGGGAACTCGATCAGCGAGAATGGATTGATGTCTCCGCCCCGCGCCACTCCAGTCGCGCTATCTCGCTTGCCCGCAGGTGACATTTCCTGCCTCTTGTTCAAAGTTGACCTGGGAGGGGTTTCTGCATCCCGTGCCCCGCCTTGTCCAGCCAAAAGCACCACCCGGGACGGGCGACCGCGAAAAACTTCCGGGTTACTCTATCTCACGCTGCAACAGGCCCGGTTTGGCCTGATCCGCATATTGTACAATCAATCTGTCACCGTGGCTATGCAACCCAACAAAGCGTTTATTTTGCCCCTTCGCCCGGGAGAAAATCGTCCCCGACTCGGCCTGGATCGAGCCGTTTCAGGCGTCCGTCAGCCGGGTAAGGTGAGCAGCATACTGTCACCGGCCTGCCCCCGCAAATTTCAACCTCATCATTCGCCCGCCAGCATCAGGTCCCACATGCGCCGGTAGCACTTCATGAGTACGACCGCATCGCTGCTGCCCGGCCCCTCGTAGCTGACCCAGCCGCTGTAGCCGTCATCTTTCAGATACCGCAGCAGCTCCTGGTACGGGTAGCTGTCGGCGATCCACAGTTCGTGAAGGTGCACACAGCCGATCTTGTGTTTCAGCATTTCGTAGGCACCGCGGCAGGAGCCACTGTCGTCGGTCTCGCCGTCATTGCAGTTGAAGGTCAGGAGCGCATGGGCGTGATCCGCAATGTCAATCATCTTGCGCATGCGATCGACGCGGCAGGAGTCAATCCCGTGCACTTCGAGCCAGACGTAGACGCCGAGGTCGGCGCCGGCCTCGGCGACCTCCCGCACGCTGGCACCGATCTGCCCGATGGTCTGCTCCTCGGGAACGTCGGCGGGGATGCCGTTCGGCCTCACCTTGACGCCTTCCATGCCGAGCTCGGCCGCGAGCTGCAGGCACGCTTTGGTACCCTCGATGTTTTGCCGGACCTCGGCCGGGTCGGGGGAGTGAAACTCAAACGCCGTGCCCAGGGCGTAGGCACGCACGCCGCCGTCCTCGAACTTCTGCCGCACCTCCCGGCGCTCAGCGGTGCCCAGGCTGGCCTCGACACCGTGGGCGTGCGTAGTGCGCAACTCGACACCCTCAAAACCGGCCTCGCGGCAGTTGGCAATAATCGTGTCGACGTCCCACTGCGCCGCCATTTCATAGGTCACAAGTCCCAGCTTCATCTCGTCCTCCCGGAGGTGTGGTGGTTCCGCTTGCGGAACAAGCAGTGCCGCGATCAATGATAATCATCACGGCGTTCATGATCAAAGGTTTTCCCGACGGTAAGCATTGAAGATGTCACTCACACCTGAGGCACCCCCACGTGCACGCCCCACAACTCGCCGTCATCGGAGTCGAGGGCGAAGACAATGGTATTGTCGCCCTGCCGCCAGGTTGCGGCGGCGCGATATTCGTTGACCTTGGCCGGGGTGGTTGCTCCCGGCCGGCAGTCGACCGCGGTGCCGTTGACCCAGACCTTGACGGGACCGTCGGCACCATAGCGGATGTCGGAGTCCGACGCCACCGGCATGTCGACGGTAACCCGCAGATAAAGGACGCCCGGCCGGCCGCGGTGGACCGCGCTGGCATCAAACCACAGGCCATGCGGCTGGATCGGGTTCGTGATGACCGAGTCATCCGGCAGCTCTGCCCGGCAGATGTCCGGGATCGGGGGCTGCAGCTCGCTGACCCACCAGCCCGTCACCTCACTCACGGGCGGAATCGCCAATTCCGCGCCCTCCTTCTCCAGGCGCTCGAGCAGGTTCGGCTCGAGGATGTCGGTCGTCGCCGCCAGCCGCTTCAGCACCTCGGCGAGCGAGCGCGACATTTCGGAATCGGGATCTGCCGCGATCTGTTCGCGCGCCGCCGCACAGTTCTGTGCAAACGCCGGCCATTCCCGGCACAATCTCGCGATCACCCGGCTCTTCGGGTTGCCGCCTGTCGGCGATCGACCGGGATACAGTTCATAGAGCGCCGCGTAGCGGCCGATCTCCGCCCGCAAACGGCGTTCGGGCGACGGGGCATAGAAGCGTCGATGGTTGTCGTCGAGGTTTTCAAGCCGCAGCCAGGACTTGTATTCCCTGCCGACTTCACCGGCACTGCCGAAATCGCAGAGCCGCAGCGCCTGCCCGTCCGCCGCCGTGAACTCGAGCAGCAGCCCCGGCGGCAGCCAGTGCTCCCACCGGGCCGCCCGGAATTCGAGTTGGCGCGCGTCGAGTGGCGGCGGGTCAATACCGTCGATGTCGTTGTATCGCGGGTCATAGGCCAGAAGGATCGGGCCCCGGTAGATGGAGGTGCGGCCCGCGCAGGCGTTTTCGCCGGCCCAAAAATGCAGCGACATGTCGAAATCGATCACGACCAGGTCACCGGCCTGCCACTCCCGGTCGATCACCAGATACGCACCGGGTTCGACCTTCGCAACCGCCTCTCCGTTGACCGTCACCCGTGTGTCCGTCGACCATTGTGGAATTCGCAGTTTCAGACCGAACTCGGCAGCTGCAGACGGCACGACCGCGAGCTCGACACGGCCGTCAAAGGGGTATTCGGTGACCTGGCGCAGGGTGACCTCGACCGCCTCATCCAGCCGCGCCGTCATCTCCGAAGGACCGTACCAGTTCAGCAGCAATCCTGCAACCCCTCCATCCTCTTCAACCCGCATCAACGCCCAGTCCGACACCATGCCGATGCCGCGCGGACCGTTGACGGCACAGCAGCTCAGTTCCGAACACCCCGGGCGCGCATGCCAATTATCGCGGAGGAAGGCGAAGCGTTTGCCGTCGGGCGGGGTGTCGTAGGTGCACCAGCGGCCGCTGACCGAGTGCATCCCGATCACCGAGTTCACCGTGCTGAATTCGAGTTCGTCGGCGACCCGGGAGTCACCGGTCAGGCGCAGCATTTCGACGCCGAGCGCGATCCACGCAATGGTGCAGCAGGTCTCGATACCAAAGAAAATGAACGGGTCGCCGGTGGCCTGTTCGCCGGAACTGAAGCCGCCGGTGTTGTGCCGGTCGGTGGCAACGATGCTCCACCACATTCGCTCGAAGGCGTCCCGGTACCGTTCGTTCCCGGTGACTGCGTACATTTCGGGCAAGGCCATGACCGGGTGCAGGCTCTCCCAGCGCGGCTTCGGCAGCTCGAAGAATTCGACGCCGGCCAGCGGCCCCTCGAGGTAATTCCCGGTCAGGTACGCACCGGACTCGTCGACCGCGGCGAACTCGTCGATGATCTGTTCAGCGAGCATCAAACCTTCGGAGCTGACCTCACGGAGCCCACCGTTCACGTCCGCCATTTCCTCGCGTACGAGCATCTGCTGTGG
>JASLZG010000347.1 GCA_030754995.1 Lentisphaeria bacterium | reverse complement strand
GCGAGCCCCAGGGCGCACGGGCACGCGATGATGAGCACTCCCACACCGTTCAGGAGGGCGAAACCGACGGCGGGGGGCGGCCCGAAGCGAACCCAGACAAGAAACGTCGCCACCGCGATGCGCCACCATTGGCCGTCCATGACCCAGGCAGGGACAACCGCGCCGAGTGTGGTCAGGGTTTTCAGGTCGGTGGCGCCGCCGGCAGACATTTCGATCCAGAACACGATGAGGTTGACGAAGATCAGCGACAGCGTGACGACCGCCTTCGACCGCTTTACAGACGGCCGGAAGCCATAGCGTTCGTCGTGGTCGAGCTGGAGTTCCTCGTCGTCCAGGATACGCCGTGACGGCCCGGACAAGCCATCTGCAGGTGCCGGCGGATGGTCGAAGCGCCAAGCGCCTTCATGCTGTGTCAGCCGGTCGTCACTTGACTGGATCTTTTCGTATTCCTTTCTGGCGTTTTCCTCGTTGCCGCGGGCCAGCCAGGCGGTTGCGAGCCAGTAGCTCTGCACCTGCGGGGGAAAGACCGCGAGCCTGGAGCGGAACAGGCGTTCCAGGGTTTCGGTGCGGCCGCTGAATGCAAACAGGAAAAGGCGGCAGAGGTTGCGCAGGTCGCTGTCGCGCCGGCCGAACCCCGGCCTCATTTCCGCGAACTGCGCAACCATGTCGTTGAGCCTGCCGGTTTCGCCGATGGCGCGGATGTAATAGATGGCGGAGTCGAGCTCATTCCCGGCGATTTTACCGGATTCGAACCAGTCGATGAATGCCTGCCAGTCGTGGTTGAGCCGATAGATATAGGCGCGGGCGAGGCGGCCGAACCAGTGGTGATTGTCGCGGTACTGCTCGAGGCTGACACAGGCTTCGTCGATGCGGCCGTCGTGGGCCATTCCCAGGGCCCGGCAGAGCGCCGGATGGTGTCGCCAGCCGTCGGCAGGGTGGAAGACCGCAGCGATCCTGGCGAACCAGGCGGCGGCGCCGTATCGTTTCTTGACCGACAGATGGTGAACGATCTGAATGGCGACAAACGGCAGGACAACGAGGAGCAGCCAGGCGACGCCGGCGGTGTAGCCGGCGACCTGCGGGGTCCGCAGCATGCCGGTGCCGAGCAATATGAGAATGATGGTATAGACGCAGAGCCAGCCGATGTTGCCAGCTGGCTGGCGCAGGCCGCCAATGAACTGCAGCGCGACGCTGCCGCCGACAATCCAGACGAGGATGTAGTTGGGATCCATGGCGACAGCGTCAGCCGCTTTGTGGTCGGCGGCCTGGGATCAGCCGGTTTTCTTGACCGCCTGGTACAGGTTGTCGAACAGTTCGTCGAGCAAGTCGTACGGCGTTGCGGAGAAGGCGACGCGAATGACCCCGGAGGCGGCGATCACACCCGTCGAATATTTCTCGAGCAGGATCTTGCGCACCTGTTCCGGGTCGGCGGATTTGAGTGCGACACACATGAAGTAGCCGGAATTGAACGGCAACGCCTCGAAGGCTTCGGCGTATTCCGGATGGCTGTCGAGGATTTCCTTGACTTTCTCGGCGCGGGCTTTGAGGGTGTTGAATTTCTCGGTTTTCTGTGCTGCGTAGTCGCTCGAGGTGTATGCCTTCAGCATGATCGACTGTGACACGGCGGGACCGTTCGAGATGTTGCCGCGGATGGCGCCGGCCGTTTTCGCTTCCAGCGCCTTGTAGACGTCCTCGGTGCCACCCTTGACGGCGTACGTGATGAAGCCGACGCGGAAGCCCCAGACGTAATCCTCCTTGGTTGCCCCGTCGATCTTGACGGCGAGCAGGCGTTCGTGGGCGTTGGCCAGGCGGCCGAAGACGGATTCGGTGAGGATGCCGTCCTCGAAGACCAGTCCGAAGTAGGCGTCATCGATCAGCGCGACGACCTGGTTGCCGGCCTCGGCGACCTCGACCAGGACATCGCGTATCCGATCGGCCTCGGCCGGGGTAACCGTGTAGCCGGTCGGGTTGTTGGGAAAGTTGAGGAGGACGAGGCGTTTGCCGGTTGGTCCCTCGAGCAGTATCTCGCGCAACGCCTCGACGTCGTAGCCATCGTCAACGAAGGTGTTGTGTGTGGTGATTTTGAGGCCGTAGGCATTCTCGAACAGCAGCTTGTAGTTGCCCCAGTAGAGGTCGGGCATGCAGATCTTGTCGTTCTCGTCGCCGAACATGTAGGCACACATGCTGAGTGCGTGGGTGAGGGCGCAGGTGACGACCGGGTTGCTGATCTCGATGCCGTCGACGTCGTGGTTCTTGCGGTAAATGCCGTTGCGCCACACTTTTCGCAACTCTGCATTGCCGTAGCTCGGCGCGTACGGGAAGGCTTCGGCCGGGGTCAATTCGATCATCTCCTCGACACACCCCAGGCGCATCGGGGTGCCGTCGTCTTCCAGGGCGATGCCAATCGTGGCGTTGATTTTCTTGCCTTTGGCTTCGGCGGACTGGCCAAGAATGCCCTTGGCGGGGAAAAAGATGGCCTTGCCGCGCGCCGACAGCATTTCGAGAATGTTCGGACAGTTGTCGGCAAGAGTCTGATTGAGAGCTTCGGCCTGTGGATTCAACGCCATGACGATCACCTTCGTTTTTTGCGTGGCGCAAAATTTTCCGCGCCGTATAGTGTCTAACATCTGGACGCGGCTGACTTTGCATTGTCGCGTGTGCAACCAGTAATAATCATGTTGCGTTCGCAAAAATCAACTGCGAACCGGGAATTGTGGGTGTTGAATCTCGATCATCTCAACCCTCAGCAGCAGGAAGCGGTTCGTACTACGGAGGGACCGCTGCTGGTGCTGGCGGGCGCGGGCACGGGCAAGACATCGGTGATTACCTACCGGGTGGCGTGGATGCTGAATCACGGGGTTGCCCCAGAGAATATCCTGGCGGTCACCTTCACCAACAAGGCGGCGGACGAGATGCGCGAGCGTCTCAAGAACCTCCTGCCCCAGGTCGATCACAAGACCATGGCGGTGTCGACCTTCCACTCCTTTTGCTGCCGCGTACTGCGGGCGGAAGTTCATCACCTGGGGTACACCCGCCGTTTCGGCATCGCCGATGCCAGTGACACGGAAGGGCTGATCAAGCAGGTCATGGGGGAAATGGGCATCAGCAAGGGTGACCTGGACGTCAACTTCTTCAAGAACGGCGTCAGCCACGCGAAGAATAACCTGCAGACGCCGGAAGAGATCCGCAGCAACAGCAAGCGTGACTGGGCCGCGACGCTGGCGGAGTTGTACGAGCGTTACCAGCGGCACCTGCGCAACATGAACCTGCTCGATTTCGATGACCTGCTGTTGCAGACGCTGAACCTGTGGAAGCAGCACGGCGATGTGCTTGCCAGGTACCAGGACCGTTACCAGTATATCCTGGTGGATGAGTATCAGGACACCAACAAGGTACAGTCGGAGCTTATGCGTACACTGGCGGGCGAGCGTCGCAATATCTGCGTTGTCGGTGATGATGACCAGTCGATCTATGGCTGGCGCGGTGCGGACATTACGAACATCCTGGAATTTCCGAACATTTTCGAAGGGACCCGGGTCGTGACGCTGGAGCAGAACTACCGCTCGACCAATGTTATTCTGAAAGCCGCCGGCCATGTCATCAACCGCAATGAAAGCCGCCATGCCAAACAGTTGTGGTCGACCAGGGGCGAGGGCGATCCTATTCGCGTTTTCGAGGCCGACAACGAGACCGAAGAAGCGCAGTTGATCGCTCGGATGATTACCCAGTTGACGTACGAGCAGCGCAGCGGCCATGGGGACATGGCGATTCTGTTCCGCTCCAACTTCCAGACGCGCCCGTTCGAGCAGAGCCTGCGCGATGCCAACATCCCCTATTGCATCGTCGGTGCCAAGTCGTTCTACGAGCGCCGCGAGATCAAGGACGCCGTCGCCTATTTGCGACTTGTGCACAATCCGCGCGACGACTTGGCGCTGCTGCGTGTCCTCAACACACCGCCGCGCGGTATCGGTGACAAATCGATCGACAATCTGAAACAGTATCAGCAGATCACCGGCAAACCGATCCTCGAACTGATGCACAGTGAGGATGTGCTCAAGGACATGCAGCCGGCGGCGGCGGAGAGTCTGCGCTGTTTCGCGAGCGCTTCCGACGATGCCGCGAAGACATTTTCAGAAGTCGGCGGGCTGGCCGAGAAGATCCATGGTTACCTCGATAGCATGGCCTACCTCGAAGGTCTCGGCCGTATCTACAAGGGCCATGAGGAGGGCGTGGCGCGACTGGAAAACGTCATCGAGTTTGTCAACTCGGCAGCGCAATACGAGGCGCGTATCGGCGGTACGGCGACATTGCAGATGTTTCTCGAAGCGTTTTCGCTGACCGACGACAGTGAGCGCATTGACGACCAGAGCGAGGAAGACACAGGCGTGACGCTGCTGACTGTGCATGCCGCCAAGGGGTTGGAGTTCCCGTACATCTTTATCGTCGGCATGGAACAGAACCTGTTCCCGCACGAGCGCTCAATCCAGGATTACATGGTCGATGAAGAGCGAAGACTTTTTTACGTCGCGGTGACGCGAGCGAAAAACAATCTGATCATGACACGGGCACGGCAGCGACAGAAATACGACAAGCGCTATCCCACCCGCCTGTCGCAATTCATTCATGAACTGCCGAAGGAGCTCGTGGAGTTTCCGGAGGTCGATGAGTTTTTCTCGCCGGCGACGGGGAATCAGGTGGACGACGTGTTCTCGCAACTGCGGACGCGCTTTTCGTGATGCTGGATGCCGGATGGTCGGTGCTGGACGCTTCGTCAGCCGTCGCCCAGGCAGGTGCCGACGTAGCGGGCGGACTGGATCCATGAATGATCGAGGGGCACCAGCTTTTTCTTGCCGGCGGTGTCTTCGAGGGGTATCGGCTCGAGCTTGTTGCCGTGGACGCCGATCATGACGCCGTGCTGGCCGTCATTCAGCAGTTCGGCGCCGTAAGTGCCGAGTCGGGTTGCCAGCAGGCGATCAGCACA
>JASLZG010000346.1:326-5001 GCA_030754995.1 Lentisphaeria bacterium | reverse complement strand
CAAGGGCACCTTCCCGGGTCCCTATGCTCTGGGAGCACCTTCAGGCCCTCTCTGCGGCCCAGCCTACGCCAATCCTTTGGGCGCAGACGCCGTCTGGTGGCAGGTCTTCAACGAAGGCGGATACTACGAACAGGTCGACACCTCCGCTGCAAATTACTGGCTGGACGTGCAAATCAACTGGTGTCCCGCCGACATTGACTTCAAGACGGATACGGATGCGCGCGCCAACTCGATAGCTCAGACCGCTGTTAGTGGCATCCCGGTCAGTACATGGAACACGTCCGTTCCGTGGACCCCGCGTGGCTCTACCTACGGTGCATTTGTCTGGCTCAAACCAACGGTGAAAACGCAAGGTGAGTCTTGCTACGGCGCTCCCGCCGGCGGTTCGCCCGCTCTCATGAACAGCTGCTTTTTTGCCTTCGCTTCCGATAAGGGGTTTGCCGATTCGCCATCTGTCATACCGTTACTGGGCGACTCCAGGTTCGCTGTTGTCGGCGGCGGTTCAGCCGCTGGCGGCACCCTCGCGCCCACTTCCCCCACACCGTTCTATAACTTGGCATTACGGCATGGCGGGGACTACAACGACGCCGGCGGCAAGGCCAACATTATGTTCGCGGATGGTCATGTGAAAGGATACAATGCATCCGGCATTTCCGGTAACTGGAGTACCGCCGGCGTAACTCCGGCGTCGACCGGGCCGAATTTCCCGCGCACCTACAACGGCGTCACCTGGAGAGGCGGCGGTCATCCGCTCAGCTCTGTCGATGGCGAGACCGGCGTGCCAGTCTTTCCGTTCTGACTTAGCTCCCTTGACGGCACCGGTTCTGCCAACATCATGTTGCCGCGAAAGGCGTGGACCCAGCTAGATCAATCAAGGCCGGTCCGTCTCGCGCCGGGGGGCGTGATCGCCGGTGACTCTATCGCGGGACAACACGGTACCCCGACCTACGGCACCTTCCCGTGTTGACCAGTCATTCGGACCGTTGTCCCCCGGCTCCGCGCATGGTCAAACCAGCTGCTCTTCACGCCGATAACTCAGGTGGCCGACAGCGACGCCCCGAGCTGCGAAGCCGCGCTCGAAATCCGTCTGGATCTCGACCGCATCCCTGATTCCCTCCCGATCCTCGCGGTAGCTTGCCAACGGCGCAATCGCCGCCCGCATCGTTTCCAGGTACGGCCCGTTGTCGGTCGCCAGATGCAACACCCCGGTCGCGGTGAGCTTGCCGGCCAACCGCCCGAGCAACTCCGAAGTGATCAATCGATGCGCCCGGTGCCGGGCCTTCGGCCACGGGTCCGGGCAGAGGATGTGGATGCGATCAAGCACCCCGTCGGGCAGCAGCGGCAGCAGCGACCAGGCTTCAACGCGCAGCAACATGACATTGTCCAGGCCGCGGCGCTCGGCCTTGCGCTTGATCTTCCGCAGCCGCCCCAGCATGACGTCCGCACCGATGATCAGGCGGTCGGGAAAGCGCCTGGCGAGCTCGAGCAGATAGCCGCCTTTGCCGCAGCCCAGGTCCAATTCGATCGCGTCATGACCGGCTGCCAGGCGGAGGCGCTCATATTCACCGGTAAGGATCGACAGGGTATCGGGCATCACAACGTACCGGGTCGCGCCGTCACTGGCCGTCCGGCGAGAACATCTGGTGTTTCACCAGGAGCCCGTCCTCGTCAAAGAACAGCGTCAGCACGGTGGTCTTGGTGATGTAGTGGGTGTAGCCGGGCAGGTCACGATAGGCGTCGCGCTCTTCCCCGATGCGCCGGCCGGAATAGGCTGTGCGCCGCTCGCGCGTGGTCCACTCATAGGTCCACACAGGGTTGCCTCGGGTCGTCTCAACTTTGTCCGGGTTCCCCAGTTTGGCGCGCAAGTCCTCACGCGTCGTGACGCCGGGGACCAGGTGTTTCCTGGTGTCACCGCGCATGACATCATCGATGTCAGTACTCTGGAACACCTGGCAGGACGTACCGGCCAAAAGCACGGCGAGCAACAGCGGCATAGCTTTCATGTCTGACCCTTGATTCTATTGTTGACCCGGGCGCTTGCGATCGAGAATCTCGAACGAAAACGCATAGGCATGTCGCTCATCCGCCGGGTGCGGTTCCGACGACACCGTGATCCACTCTTCGATGTCGAGGTCGGGAAAATATACATCGCCCGCCACCTCGGCGTGGATTCTGGTGATGTACAGCCGATCGGCCAACGGCAGCGCCTCACGGAACAGTGCCGCACCACCGATGATAAATATATCGTCCTGCCCCGCCGCTGCCAGTGCGGCTGACAGCGACGGTGCCGCGACCACGCCGTCGGCAGCAAACGCCGGGTTGCGGCTGACGACAATGAACCGCCGGCGCGGCAGCGGTCGGCCGATCGACTCGTAGGTGCGGCGCCCCATGATGACGGTGTGGTCCAGGGTGTTTCGCTTGAACCATTTCAGGTCGTCCGGCAGATGCCAGGGCAAGGTGTTGTCGCGGCCGATGACGCCGTTCCCGGCGATTGCGGCGATAATCGCCAGGCTCATACCGACACCGCCGCCTTGATGTGGGAGTGCGGGTCGTAGGCCTGCAGTTCGAAATCCTCGAAGGTAAAGTCGAAGATCGACTGCACCGCCGGATTGAGCACTATTCTGGGCAGTTCGCGCGGTTCGCGGCTGAGCTGCAGCCGGGCCTGCTCGAGATGGTTGGTATACAGGTGGGCGTCGCCGAAGGTGTGGACGAATTCACCGGGTGCGAGGCCGGCGACTTGCGCGATCATCAAGGTCAACAGCGCGTACGAAGCGATATTGAACGGCACCCCGAGAAAGATGTCGGCACTGCGCTGGTACAACTGGCAGGAGAGGCGCCGGTCGGCGACGTAGAACTGAAACAGGCAGTGGCAGGGCGGCAGCGACATGCGCCCGACATCGCCGGGGTTCCAGGCACAGACCAGCAACCGTCGTGAATCGGGATTGCTCTGCAGCTGGTCGAGCAGTTGCCGGAGCTGGTCGACATGGTCCCCCTCAGGGGTGTCCCAGTGGCGCCACTGGTGGCCGTAGACCGGGCCGAGGTCGCCGTTCGCATCGGCCCACTCGTTCCAGATGCGCACGCCGTTGTCGGTCAGGTACTTGATATTCGTGTCGCCGGCGATGAACCACAAGAGCTCGTGGATGATCGACTTGACATGGAGTTTCTTGGTCGTCAGCAACGGGAAACCGGCAGCCAGGTCGAATCGCATCTGGTACCCGAAGACACTGTGGGTGCCGGTGCCGGTACGGTCGTGTTTTTCGGCGCCATGCTCGAGGACATGCCTCATCAGGTCGAGGTACTGCTGCATAGGTCAACGTAATTCAATCCGGCGGCGGCGCAAATAGAGGGGACAGGAATCAGCGTCAGGGGGCCAGGGGTCGGGAAACTTTCACCCTTCATCACCCCTCTTCAACACGATCATGCGGCTCGGAGCTCGACCGGCTTGTAGCCGCCGCGCGAGCGGAAGTAGAGGAAGATCAGGCCGAAGGCGATGACCAGGATGGCGGGGAAGCGCGCCGCGAACTTGAGGACGTCGCGCCCGGCCTCCCCTGCCTCGGTGCCAAAACTCTTCCTGACGCGGGTGTTCTCCTCCGGGGAGAGCCCGTCCATCCAGGCCCAGGCATTCCCGATGGCCGTCTTGCCCTGGTCATCGAGGTTCGCGAGATGCTCTTGGCGATCGGGCATGCCGTTGTTGTTTGCGTCATAGGGAACGAGTTCATCCTTCTCATTCTTCACGCTCTCGGGAATCAGGGCAGCCTTGTCGATCGCGGCGTGAGAGCTCCAGAGGAAATTCCCTTGAGTCGTGGCGACTTCAGAGAACCCAGCCTCCTTCTCTGCGAGCGAGGAATGGATCGACTGATCAAAGGCGACGCCGAGGATGGGGGCGCCGATGATCCCAAAGAACAGCAGGCCCATGGCCGAGACCGTGTTGAGGGTCAGCGCGCCGCCCTCGGGATAGCGCTCGGAGGTGAAGCCGAGGATGCACGGCCAGTAATAGGTCTGGCCGACGGCGTAGAGGAGGAAGGCGACCAGGACGGCAGCCCCGGCAGCGCCGGAGAGCCAGTAGAGGCCGACCGCGGAGAGGAGCCCGCTCAGCGCCAGCAGGGCGGGCGGAGAGAAGAACTGCAGGATGCTCCCGGCGAAGATCCGGAGCAGCAGCATGACCGTGGCGGAGAAAACGATGGCAAAACCCACGTGGATTCCCATGCCGCCCAGTGCCGGCCTCATGAGCTCCTGGATCCAGCCGTCCGTGGCCAACTCCGCCGTCGCGACGGGGAGCATCAGGCAGCAGAGCAGGAAGAAGAGCGGCTTACCGACAGAGCGCACCGCCAGACCGAAGACCAATCCGATCACGCCTCCCGTAATCAAGCTGGTCATCAGCCAATTTCCGCTCGCGAAACCGAGTGAGTTACCGAGCTCGTAGACGAGGAGAACAGCAGCGAGGGTGGCGCCCAGGAAGCCGACCTGCTGGAGCATCTGCCGGTAAGGGACACCGGCCTGAACTCGTTCGTCGACCGGGAAGCGGCAGGGTCGATACATGATGGCGTAGGCGACGGCCGGCAGGACAATCCAAAGCGCGTGGGTCTTCCAAGGGATCTCGGCGACCGCGTCGGCGCCCATGATCAGGAGCGTTCCTCCCGCGACGCCGGCCGGCCAGGCGGCGTGCAGGATAGTG
>JASLZG010000346.1:0-316 GCA_030754995.1 Lentisphaeria bacterium | reverse complement strand
GCTTGGTCTTGTCCTTCGGATAGACGGCGGCGCAAATCGGGTTGATCACAGCCTCGACGATGCCATGACCGAGACCCGCGCAGACAGCTGCGTAGTAGAGTCCGGCGTAGCTGGAGGCCGTGAAAGCAAGGATCCCTGATGCTGCCTGCAGTACGAAGGCCACGTACATGGGGCACTTGTAGCCGGTCTTGTCCACCACGAGGCTGAACAGGATCATGGTCACGGCGATCGGCCAGAATGAGGCGCCCATGATCTGCCCCACCTGCTGGTAGGTCAGGGCGAACTCCGAGCCGTACTCCCCGCCCTTGGCGATCCG
>JASLZG010000345.1 GCA_030754995.1 Lentisphaeria bacterium | reverse complement strand
TGTTCCCCCGCAGCTCATGAATGGCATGGCGATTTATTGACGACGACAAAAGCCGGCGGATTTCCAGAACATGCGTTCCAGACAAAACATCGGAGGTCGTTTCGGGGCGATTTTCTTCCATGGTCCGAAGGGGGCGTTATTGATGTGACCTCGACAGCAGGGACAACCTTGGAAACATAGTCTCGAATCGAATCCGTCATAGAGTAGGCAGGGGAATTTCCCTGTCTCGTTCATCACCTTCGTGTTTCCGATTGCAGCAGCGCGAAGAAAAGACTATTCTACAACACACCGTTCACGCGCCACCGAACCCCATCAGTTGCATGAGCCGTGACTCCATTCGAATTCTGATTGCCGAGGACGCCCGGGCGCCGGAGTCGGTTCTTGCGGATATTCTGCGCCAGGCTGGATATGAGCATGTCGAGGTTGTGGAGTCACAGGACGCCGCCCTGCAGGCGCTGGACATCAGCACCTCCGGCAACGGACGCTACGTCACCGGCAAGGCGAAGCAGCTGCCGACTGTGGCAATCACGCATCTGAGCCTGTCGGCGGCCGACAATCGCGACCTGTGCGGCGTGATCAAGGCTGCCTACGGCAGGTGCCTGCCGATTATCATGGTGTTGGGCGACGACTCGGTCGATGCCCACGTCAGGATGATCGATGCAGGTGCCGACGCCTTTGTCGTCGAGCCGGTCCTTCCCAACAAGCTGCTGGACGAAATGTCGCGGCTGCTCGGGTCGACGGCGGCGACGGCGGCGGTCGGCACCGAGTCACAAATCAACGTTGCACTGCCAACGCAGGCCGCAGCACCGGAGATCGGCGACGAGATCGATGGCTATCGCATCGTCGAATTGCTGAGCTGGGCCGGGCGTATCTACGTGTACCGTGTCGAGGATCATGCCGGTCGAACATTCGCGATGAAGATGCTCAACACCTCGGGTGACGCCGAAGAGCGCATCCTGCTGCGGTTCGAGCGCGAGATCGACATCATGTCGAGCATCGATCATCCGAATGTGGTGCGTTTCATCGATCGCGGCAGCTACGCGGACAACAGTTATATACTGATGGAATTCGTCATGGGCCGGCACCTGGAGGACCTTTTGGCCGAGCATCCGGGCGGGTTTGATTTCGCCACCGTCCATACTGTTGCAACGGGGCTGGTGCAGGCGCTGGAGTCAGTTCACGAGATGGGCATTATCCACCGGGACATAAAGTTGAGGAACGTCTTCCTGACCGACGACAACGAGGTCAAGGTCGGTGATTTCGGCATCGCGGTGCGCATCGGCGAGACGCGATTCACGTCGATCGGCTATTGCGTCGGGACGCCGCTGTATATGGCGCCGGAACAGGCGCGCGGCCAGGACGCGACGCCGGAGACGGACATCTACTCGTTCGGCGGTACGCTGTACCATCTGATTACGGGCCAGCCGCCTTTCACGGCGAAGAACGCACTGGAAATGATCCAGCGTCACCTGAACGATGATGTCCCGCCGCCGCTGGCCCATTGGCGGCCGGCAGTCGGGCGCTCATGGGACGTGCTGATCGTCGACCGCTGCATGGCGACGGAGCCGAGGAACCGGCCGGGCTCGATGGCGGAGGTGGCGGCGATACTGGCGCATCTGAAGGCGGACCGCTTCTGAGTTGGAAGTGGAGCGCCGGGGTGCTTTGAACACGGGAATCGAGAAACGCCGTTTCCCATTCGACACGGTTCACGGGTCCCTATGCGCCCAGGCTGTGCGACAATAATGCCCCAGGCCTTCACCGCGCCATTATCCCACCGCAGCGGGATCAGATGAGGTCGTCCACCTGGATCAAATAGCGGCGGAACATGCGCTCGAGCTCGAGCTGCATCTTTTCGGTCGACAGGAAGTAGGTCGACAGGCTCTCGTAGTCCTCGGCGGGAAAGGCCATCGAGTAGGTCGGCTTGCCGGTGTCCCGGTCGAAGGCCAGAAACATGAGCTGTGAATCGGTCGTGTTGCCGAAATCCAACAGCAGCTCGTGGCGGATGGTGTCGAGGTCGTCGCAATTCTGGTATAATTGGTATTTGATGTATTCGATGATCCGGTCGTCGAGTTGCCGCTGATGTATGGCGATCTTCTCGATCAGCGCATTGCGTTTGGTGACGAGGCGGCAGCCGGGCCGCTCCTCCTGGTCACAATCGTTGAACACCATGTCATAGATTTCCTCGACGTGGACAACGGCGTCATCGAGCCGTTCGATGATTGTCGTCGGCAGATAATAGACCATCCAGCGCCCGGCGTCGTCGCGATAGAGAATTGGCGTTTCGTAGAGGAAATCCGTCTCGCAGGCTTCACAGTGCACAGTGTTCAGCCGTCCGGCAAAGAGGCTCTTGAGATCGTCTGACTGCTGGTCGGTAAGCACCGTGACAGGTGCAAACGAGGTTTCCACCTCACACCTGGGGCAGCATGTCGCCAGGGTCGTCAGATCAGATGTTGTCCGGTCGCCATTCATAATAATAGTAATGTCATGCGCGATGTGCAAAAAATCAACCGGCACAGGACGATTGGCGTGCACGCAGAATGCATGCCGACCACGCGACAACCGGCACGAAACCGCCCGCCTCGTGACTCAGTCGACGGGCGCCCGGGAACCAGTCAGCACGGTGACGTGGGTGAACGCGCGGTCAAAGACAAACGGCCGGATCTTGATGGTGCGGTCGAGATGCTCGTTGCCGAGGGGACCGGGGGCCGCATCGACCACAGTCCCGACCTTGATGCCGGGCGGCGCGATGCTGTAGTCGGATGTCTCGATCACCTGCCCCTCACTGATTTCACAGTCGAGTTGCAGATGCCTGACCAGCAGCACCGGGCGGCCGCGTACCGACCGGTCTTCGGTACCGGCCAGAATGCCGTAGCAGCGTGTGTCCGCCAGGCACACGCTAAGACGGCAATTGGCGTCGGCGATGGTGAGCACACCGGCGGTTCGCTTCGAGACCTCGGCGATCCGCCCGAGCAGGAACCCATTGGCCAGAACCGGCTGGCCAACCGCGATGCCGTCCTGTTCGCCGCGATTCAACTGCAGCCGGCGGCCACCGGCGGCGGGATCGCGGAATACAACCCGGGCATGCGTGGCGGCGAGGGAAGCAGTTTCATCGAGTCGCAGCAGCCGGCGCAGTTCGCGGTTCTCGCGTTCGAGTTGTTCGATCCTCGCGAGGTGTACGGCTGAACGTTCCTGAGCCTGCTCCGATTCCGTGATTTCCTGCACCAGCTCGGCCTTCGACCGCAACATCAGCAACTGCTCCTCGAGCTCCTCCTCGGCGGCACTCCCGGCAACCGTGACCGGGCTGGTAAAATTACGCAGCAGCGCGCGGCCGTCCGGGTGAAACCGAAACACCAGGACGACAACGACCAGCACCAGGACGACGGCGCCCGGAACAACAACTTTACGAATCGACTTCAACGGCAACGGTTCATTTGCGGGTGTAGAGAAGTACTGGCGTAACGAAGTTTGCGGTGACGGAAAAACGGCAACGGCCTTTGCGCATTCACCAGCACACCAACACGCCATCCGATCAATGTGGTCCACATCGTGCTAATGTAGACGCCTTTACACCGGGAGAAAGCGATTGGAACCATGGCAACGAAATCTGCGGCGAATCTGGTTTGTACAGTTTTTCAGTATCATGGGGTTTGCGCTGTGCATGCCGATCGCACCGTACTATGTCCAGGAACTCGGCGTAACGGATCCGGACAGGGTGAAGTTCTGGTCGTCGCTGTTCTTTGCGGCCACCCCGCTTACGGTCGCGATCATGGCGCCGATCTGGGGCATCCTCAGCGATCGCCACAGCCGACGAATGATGCTGATGCGCGCCAATGTGGCCGGCGGCGTCATGCTTGGTGCGATGGCATACGTCGACACACCGCTGTCACTGATCGTGCTGCGCGCCATTCAGGGCCTGTTGACGGGCACCTACACAGCGGCATTGACAATGGTCTCCGCCAACACCCCCGACGATCGGCAGGGCTCGGCCCTGGGCCTGCTGCACACGGCTGTATACAGCGGCGTCATGTTCGGCGGCCTGGCCGGGGGCATCCTCGGGGATATCCTCGGGTACCGCGCCTGTTTTCTCGTCGCCGGGGGACTGCTGTGCGTGGGAGCACTGCTCACCATGACGCTGACCGAGCTCCCACACCCGGTCGATGACAAGGACGTGCCGGCGAACAAGCCGCGCTACTCGCTGCCGATGATGGTGCTGCTGCCACTCCTGATGGCGACCTTCTGCATGGCGTTCGCCCTGCAGTTTGACCTGGCCATCCTGCCGTTGTACGTGCAGGAACTGCATGGGCAACTGGCGGGCAGCGCAACCATCACCGGCACCCTGAACGGCATCGGTGGGATCGCCTCGATCATCTCCGGCGTCTACCTGGCACGATTCGCCGACCGCCGGCATCCGGCCCTGCTCGGCTGTGTTGCCGCAGCGGGTGCCGGGCTGTTCATGCTATGCATGGGACTGACGTCGTCGTTTGCAATCATCTTTCCGGCACGCTTTGCGATGCTGTTCTTTGCCGGCACGCTGGACCCGATACTGCAGGCCTGGGTGGCACGGATGATCCCGGCGAACCGCCGCGGCTTTGTGCTGGGGGTCACTGTCACGATCCGGGCCCTCGGCTGGTGTGTGGCACCAATACTGGCCGGTTGGGTCGCGGTGCAATGGAATTCACGGGCAGTCTTTTACGCTGGCCCGCTGATTTTCTGGCTGCTGCTGCCGTTGTTCGTCCTCGTCGTCGCAGCACAGAGAAGGGACAGTGGGAAGCAGGCGTGAGGGCACCACGGCAATCTCATACCTGTCCTGGCACGGCCGCACAGCGCAGCTTGTCGTGCGCCCTCACGTGGCACGGCTTTCCTGCCCGTGAATGCTGCAGGTCCAAGGCAAATTACCGCCGCACCACTGGACGCTCGCCAGCCGCTACTCAATGATCAGTGCTTCGATCTCGTCGTCCTTCGCATCTTCATCGAGCAGCTTCCTGTCCGCATCTTTCCGGAACGGCTGCGGACCTGTCGCCTC
>JASLZG010000344.1 GCA_030754995.1 Lentisphaeria bacterium | reverse complement strand
CAGGCGACGGGTGCGCGGGTCCTGGCGATGGACATCAACGATCATCGTCTGGGGTTCTGCCGGGATCGTCTCGGGGTGTCCGAGACGATCGATGCGAAGACCGAGCCGGTCAAGCAGCTCGAGGCGCTGACCGATGGCGGCCTGGCGACCTGCGTCTTCGATGCCACCGGCCATTCGCTGTCAATGGGCGCCTGTATCGGCTACTGCGGGGCGGGTGGGCGCATTGTATTTGTCAGCCTGGTGCTCGATGACGTTGCGATCAACGATCCGGAGTTCCATCGCAAGGAGTTGACGGTGTTCGCTTCGCGCAACTCAAGGGCGGAGGAGTTCGCACAGATTGTCGGGATGATCGAAACCGGCAAGATCGACACGACACCGTGGATCAGTCACCGTTCGTCCTTCGACGACATGATCGGGCAGTTTGAGTCGTGGCTCGATCCCGCGAGCCAGGTGACGAAGACGGTGGTCAGCCTCGACTGACGCCGCGTCACAGACGCTGCAGTGCCGCCACGACCGCGTCGCTGGTAATGCCGAAGTGTTCCCAAATCTCGTAGTGCCCGCCCGAGGGGGCGATGCGCGGATCGGTGATGCCGACGTGCTCGGCACAGGCGTTCTCCTCGTAGGCGGCGGCCGAGACGACCGAGGCGAAGCCGCGAATGCCGCTGGCGCGGCAGCCGATCAGGCCGTCCTCGACAGTAACGATGCCGCCATGGTATTTCCTGACGAGGTCGACGAGTTCATTGGCGGGCAGCGGCAGCCCGTTGACGACATACACATCGGCTGCGTCTTCGGTGCCCTTGACCGTTTCGGCAGCTTCCGCGGCGACAGCAGCGGGCGCGCCGAGGGCGAGAATCGCCTTGCCGGCACCGTCGTAGCTGCGGTAGCGGGTCACTGCCTCCCACTCACTGTGAGCTTCCCACAAGGCGCCGCTGCCGTCCTGTTTCTCGAGCACCGGCAGGTTGTCGCGCGGCACGCCGATCACGTGCGCCCCGTAGTGCGCCGCCAGGTCGCGAACCGCGACGAAGGCGGCGCGCGCATCGGCCGGTGTGTAGAAGCGGTGGATGTACGGCAGATAGGTGAGGGCGGTGCTTACCCAGTCGAGGCTCCAGCCGGAAAAATGGTCGCGACCGGTGCAGGCACCGACATGCGACAGGTGGAAGGTCACGTTCAACCCCTCGTTGGCACCGGTCAGGTTGCGCTGGTACCGCCACATCTCGAACCCTTCCCGGGCGAGGCCGTCGAAGAAGGCGGCGAAGGTCGAGATGATGTTCAGTTGCGGCTCGTTGCCGCTCATTGCCAGGCCGTTTGCCAGGAGCGTGGCAACCTGCTCCTCGATGCTGACTTCGTAGGCGTGGTTGGCTGGTATCGCGTCGACTGCCTTGGCGAGTTTGGTTGACGGATTCAGGTCGCAACTGACGACGAATGTCTGTTCCGGAAACTCCCTGGCGACCGCCGCGTAGCCGGCTTCGATGCCGGCCCGGGCGCTGGTGACGGCGCCGGCCGGCGGCAGCTCGACGGCGGCCACCGATTCGGCGGACAAGACAAGGTTGGGGCTGCCCGGCTGCGGGCGTGCCGCCGTGACAACGGTGCGTTGCGGCTGGCGGCGCAGCGCCGCAATCGCTTCCTGCTGCGCCGGTGTCATCTGCATCATCGGGTTGGCCAGGACTGCCGCCTCGTCGCGGCCTTTCATGTGTCCGTCGTGATGGCCTTCACCGCCGGGCAGGTCGTTGACATGAAAAACGCACTCGAGCATCGGGTACACGTCGCGATAACTCATCAGCGCCCCGGGAATCCAGATTTCCGTCTCCATCGCCACGCCGTTTTTCGCTGCGAACTCGGCAGTTTCGGCGGTGATGTTGTAACGGCGGCCGAGCTCGTTGAGGTCGACTCTGGCGGTGTCCGTCGATTGGTAGCCGGTCGGGTAGATCAGCGACGGCCGGCCCTGTTGCGCCAGGTTCCAGGCGTCGTGATACGCCTTGTAGAGCGCGTGTGTGTCGGCGAACGAATCGAGTTCGATGATCGTGACGCCCTGCGACGCGATCATCGGTCGGGGGTCCTTGTCCATGACCTGCTTGTTGGTGCCGGAAAGCTGGATGCCGTTGCGATGCATGACAAAGGTAATTGGCGCATCGTGCAGGTCGGCACAGTTGAAACCGTTCAGCGCCTGCCCGGAAATCCAGCCGGCATCGCCGCAGTGCGTGATGACCCAGGCGCCGTCGCCGTGCTTGGCCCGCTTGCCGAGCGCCTGCCCGACAGCGACCGGCACCATGACGCCGAGCCGCCCGCCGTTGAGTTGGGTGCCGCCGGGCACCCAGGAGACGTGGCCGGCAATGTCGAGGCCGCGCCGGAAACCGTTGATCACCAGGTCGGTATCGAGGAAGCCGTAGGATGCCAGGACAGAATAGTAGCCGATCGAGGTGTGGGCGTGCTCGATCGTGAACTCGACCTTCTCGTAGTCGGTGAGTGCGGCAGTGAGGGCCAGCGCCGGAATGAGATCGAGGCCGCCGCCGAGGTGGTCGAGTTCGCCGATGGCAGCCAGCGAGGCGAGACTCCTGATGGCGGTGTGCGCCGCCTCGATCTCAATCGCCTGCAGCGCATTCGCCTGGTTGTCGTCCAAGGTCGCCGAACTGATGTCCAGGGATAGCGGCAGCACCTCCGACGTGACGCTTTCGCGCATGTACCGGGACGCGGCGATGAGTGCTTCGTTCTTCTGTTGCTGTATGGAACCGGGACTCGACATTAGAATTCCTCGTATTCGTGTGGGCCAGGCGGCAGCGACAGTTTTGCGGGGTCGAGGCGGTGTTGGCAGGTCGTCGCTTTCGCCGGAAGAACGGGTACTATAGCCGCCGCCGTTGGCTTTTGAAGTGGACGGATCAGTCCGGACCTGAAGTGGCAGGTATTGGTCAACCGCCCGCAGCCCTTCGCCTTCCGGCACCTCGTTGGAACCCTGCCCCAAAGCCATGGGCCTGTCGCCCTGCGACCTTCCGGAGTTGCCCGGGATCAGCGCCGTGGCGCGTTTCCAGCGCTCTTCCTTGAGGTCGGCGCGCGACCGGCCGATGCGAATCCTCGCCTGACGCCCGGCGTTGCTGGAATCGCGCGAGACGGATGATTCCCATTTGCCGCAGCCGGCGAACCCGATGGCGTGAAAAGTTGCCGTGAACCGTTGCGAATCGGCGCAGGTCCAGTAGTGTTGACAACTCAATTTCCGCAACCGCCAATTTTCCGCCGGCTTATGATCGCGACACAGAATGTATCCATGCGCTTCGGGAAGGACACGCTGTTTCAAAGTGTGTCTGTCAAGTTTCGCCCGGAACACCGCTACGGCCTTATCGGCGCCAACGGTTCCGGCAAGTCGACGTTCATGAAGGTGCTGACCGGTGAACTGCAGCCGACGACGGGCGAGGTGATGGTCGATACGGGATGCTCACTGGGTTATCTCAAGCAGGACCATTACCAGTACGAGGACCGGGTGATTTTCGACATCGTTTACATGGGCAAGCCCGAACTTTGGCAATGCCACTGCGAGCGCGAGGAGCTGTATTCCAGGACGGCGCTGACGGATGAAGAGGAGGAGCGCGCCGGGAGTATTGAACAGGAGTTCGCGGATTTCGGCGGTTACACCATGGAAGCGGATGCTGCGAAGCTTTTGAGCAGCCTCGGCATCGAGGAGCCCTTTTATACGCAAACCCTGGCGGCGTTGACCGGCGGCTTCAAGTTGCGGGTGCTGCTGGCCCAGGTGCTGTTCGGCAAGCCGGACATCCTGCTGCTCGACGAGCCGACCAATCACCTGGACATGACCAGCCGCGAAGGCCTGGTCAATTTGCTGGCCCGTTATGAGGGCACGGTGATCGTCATTTCGCATGACCGTCATTTTCTCAATTCCGTATGCACCCACACGGCCGATCTCGATTACCAGGAGATGCGTCTTTTTACCGGGAACTACGATGATTTCATGATCGCCAACGAGCAGGCATTGCAGCGTGTCCAGCGGGAAAACCGGAAGAAGGAGAAACGCATTGCCGAGCTCAAGGAATTCGTCAACCGCTTCAGTGCCAATGCCAGTAAGGCGCGCCAGGCGACGTCACGCCAGAACGAGCTGAAGCGCATCGAGCTCGAGGAGGTCAAGCCGAGCTCACGCATGTCACCGTATATCCGGCTAAACGCTGCCCGCCGCCTTGGCGACCGCGTGATCGTGGCCGAGAATATCACCAAGGCCTATGACGTGTCGTTGTTCGACGGCGTCAATCTCGAGATCCACAACGCCGAAAAGATCGCCATCCTCGGCACCAACGGCATCGGCAAGACGACGCTGCTGCGCACCCTGATCGGTGAGCTGGAACCGGACAACGGGCAGGTGCGCTTCGGTGACACGGTCGAGATCAGTTATTTCCCGCAGGATACCGGCGGCCTCCGGGATCTTGAACTGCCGGCGATCGAATGGCTGCAGCGTTGCGCGGAGAGCGCCATGACGGAGGCGGAGTTGCGCTCGTTCATGGGCAAGATGCTGTTCAGCGGCGACGACGTGAACAAGCCGGTCAAGATCCTTAGCGGTGGGGAAAAGTCGCGGCTGGTGATTGCCCGCATGATGATCGAGATGGGTAATGTGCTGGTACTCGACGAGCCGACCAATCACCTGGACCTGGAGTCCATTGAAGCGTTGAACTACGCGCTGACACTGGTCGAAAACACGGTTATATTCGCAAGTCACGACCGCGAGTTTATCCGCAGCCTGGCGACCCGCATCATCGAGATCACGGCAGCTGGGATCATCGATTATCCGGGGAATCTCGAGGACTTCGAGGCTGAACGAAAACGGCTCAGGGCACCGGGGCAAAAAGGACATGCCGACACCTGATTCGATTGCCCTGTGGGATGCCGCCGGCCGCGGGTTCGTGACGCACCTGCAGTTCTGCTTGGATCGGCTGACGGAACCGGGATGGTAGGACCATGAATATCACAATTTTCGGCGCGGCCGGCTGGGTTGGTCGCGCGGTGGTCGAGGCGCTGCAGCAGGACCATGCGCTGAC
>JASLZG010000343.1 GCA_030754995.1 Lentisphaeria bacterium | reverse complement strand
TGTGTGGCGGTGATGAGGGCGGTTCCGCCGTTCTCGAGCTCGGCGATCACGTTGAAATCGTCGTCGAGCAGGCGGCCGGCAACGAACGAGTTGAGCCGTGCCGAAACTTTGGTCACCTTCAAACCGCTGACCCAGGTGGCTGCGATGAAGGCGTGCGTGCCGATATCGCCTCCGCAGTTGGAGATGCCGGTACGCTTCGGATCGGCGCGCCACACGGCCTGCGGATGGCCGGTCGATTCGAGGTCGGTGGCCAGCCAGCCCTGGATATACCACGACTCCACTTTGCGGACATCGCCGATCGCGCCGGAGTTGACGAGCTCGCGCGCGTGCATCATCTGCGGGTGGCCGGTGTAGGTATGGGCCAATACAAACGGCACGTTGTGTTCCTTGACCAGCACCGCCAGTTCTTCCGCGTCCCTGGTATTGTGGGTGACCGGCTTTTCACACAGCACCGGGAGCCCGGCCTCGATACACAGTTTGGCGGGCGCGAAGTGCTGGTCGTTCGGGGTTGTGATCACGACATAGTCCAGCGCCAGATCGCCGTCACGCCAGCCCTTGATCAGGTGCTCGTAAGACGGAAACCCTTCGATACCCCATTCGGCGGCGGCTTCCAGCGCCGCCTCCGGGTCGCTGCGCAGGGCGCCGGCGACAACTTCACGGGTGCCGTCCAGACAGACTGCCCGCTGATGGATCCGGCCAAAAAAACTGTCCGGGCCGCCGCCGCCGATCATGCCGACACGAAGTTTATGCATTGTAGTGCCTGTGGTTATTCGGCGAATGCCGCGTCGAAGACGATTGCTGAGGCTGAGAAGTCCAGGGTTTTGACGTAGGTGCAGGATTCCGTGGCGCCGTGCTCGCGGTCCATGCGGGCGTCCTCCCACTCGACCGACAACGGCCCCTTGTAGCCGATGTCGTTCAGCGCCACCATGATGTCCTCGAACCGGGTGTCGCCGCGGCCGACCGAGCGGAAGTCCCAGGCTCTGGCGGCGTCGCCGAAGTCGGTGTGGCCGCCGAAGACGCCGACCGTCCCGTCGCCGTGGCCCCACCAGGCGTCCTTCATGTGCACATGGAAGATGCGTTTGCCAAAGTCGCGCAGGAAGCGCACGTAGTCGACGCCCTGATAGCCGAGGTGGCTCGGATCGTAATTGAACCCGAACCGCCGGTGATTCTTGACCGCCTTCAAGGCACGTGCCGAAGAGGCGATGTCAAAGGCGATCTCGGTCGGGTGCACTTCCAGGGCGAAGTTGATGTTGACCTTCTCGCAGGCGTCGAGAATCGGTGTCCAGCGCTTTGCGAAGTCCTCGAATCCCTTGTCCCAATACTCCTGGGTGGTTGGCGGAAACGCATAGATGCTGTGCCAGATACTGCTGCCCGTGAAGCCGTTGACGACACCGGGGAATTCGTCCCGGTCGCTTTTCTTGCGGCCGGGCCTGGCGTTGAGGAAGCGGCGGCATGCCTTGACGGTGCGGATCATCTCGCGGGCGGCCCGACGGCGCACGCCCTCGGGCTTGCCGTCGCCCCAGATCTCCGGCGACAGAACCAGTTTGTGCCGCTCGTCGATGTTGTCGCACACTGCCTGACCGACCAGATGATTCGAAATCGAGTAGGCGGTGAGCCCGTGGTCCATCAGGATTTCCCAGCGCTCCTTGCAGTATTTGACGGTCGATGCCTTGTCGACCTCGAAGTGATCGCCCCAGCATGCCGGCTCCAGGCCGTCGTACCCGAAGCTCTTTGCCTTGGCGCACATGTGCTCGAAACTGAGGTCGGCCCACTGGCCGGTGAACAAGGTGACGGGGCGTCCCACGGTTACCTCCCTGCGGATCTGATGGTTGCTGTTGGAAACTGTTGCGGCGTCTGCAATGACCGGTGCCTGAAACTTCAGCCTTCCAGCGAGATGACAAACGGATTCTCCAGCGCCTCGGCGATCCAGCGCAGGAAGCGGGCGCCATCGGCGCCGTCGATCACGCGGTGGTCGTAAGACAACGACAGCGGCAGGATCAGGCGCGGCTGAAAGCTGTCGTTGCGCCAGACCTGCTGCATACTGCCGCGGGCGACGCCGAGGATCGCCACTTCGGGCCAGTTGACGATCGGCGTGAAGCCAATGCCGCCGATACCACCGAGGTTGGTCACGGTCATGCAACCGCCCTGCATCTCCTCGGCACCGAGCTGGCGGTCGCGGGCGCGTTCAGCGGCCTGCCCGAGCTCGATCGCCAAGTCGACGATGCTCTTCGCGTCGACATCCCGGATGACCGGCACCAGCAGCCCGCGATCCGTGTCGACAGCGACACCAATGTTGAAGTAGTCCTTGTAGACGATCGACTGGTTCGCCATATCGACACTGACGTTGAACTGCGGGAACTTCTTGAGCGCCGCGGCCAGCACCTTGATGACGATTGCGGTGATCGTGAGTTTGCCGCCGGCGGCTTCCACCGGTTTGCTGAAGCGTTTGCGCTGCGGTTCGAGCTCGGTGATGTCGGCTTGGTCGAACTGGGCGACATGCGGAATCGTCGACCAGCAATAGCTCATGTGCGTGGCTGTGGCCTTGCGAATGCCGCTCATCGGTTCGCTGCGCACGCTGCCGAGCCTGGTAAAATCCGGCAACGCCCTGGCGGCAGGTGCGCCGGCCGGAGCCGTTTGCCCGCCGGCATTGACGGAACGCGAGTATGCCTTGACGTCCTCGATCGAGATCCTTCCGGCCTCGTCGCTGCCCGGTACCTGGGCGACGTCGATACCGATCTCACGCGCAAACCGTCGGACCGCTGGTGACGCCGGGACCGACTTCCCGTCGCTTCGCGAGGGCAGGGGGGCGGCGGGCCTGGAGGCTGGTGGCGGCGGCGCCGCTGCTGGTGGCGTTGCCGGTTTTGCGGACTCCACAACTGGTGCCGGCGCCTCGGGTTCGGGTGCGGAAGCGGCCGCGGCTGCCGGCTCGGCGGCGGCGCTGGCGCCGTTGCCGACGGTCAGCGTCATGAACACCTGGCCGACCGCGGCGGTGTCACCTGCCTGCACCAGGATTTTGTCGACGATACCGGCGACCGGCGATGGAATTTCGGCGGCGGCCTTGTCCGATTCGACCTCGATCAACGGTTCTTCGACGTTGACCTTCTGCCCGGGCTCGACGAGAACTTCGACGATGTCGACAGAGTCGATGCCGTCGCCGACCCATGGCACATTTTTTTGCATGCGAACCAGGCTTTGCCAAGGGGTTTGAGAAAAACGGATTAAGTTTTTCGGGATCGATGTCGAGGTCCTTGATGGCGCCTGCAACGTCGGCCGGCTGCAACTTGCCGGCACGCGCCAGGGCGGCCAGGGCGGCCACGGCGATGTAGCGGGCGTCGACCTCGAAAAAATCGCGCAGAGTTTCGCGGGTCTCACTGCGGCCGAAGCCGTCGGTCCCGAGAGAAATGAGTTCACCGGGAATCCATTGGCGCAGTCCATCCGGCAGAGTTTTCATGTAATCGGAAGCGGCAACGTAGACGCCGTCCTCATTCTCGAGGGCCTCGGAGATGAACGGCAGGCGCGGTTTTTCTTCGGGATGCAGCAGGTTCCAGCGTTCGGTGTTGAGGGCGTCGCGGCGAAGTTCGTTGTAGCTGGTGACGCTCCAGACGTCCGCGGCGACATTGTATTTTTCGGCCAGGATCTTCTGGGCCTTCAGCGTTTCGTTGGTGATGGCGCCGCTGCCGAAGAGGTGCACTTTGAGCTTGTTCTTTTTGCCGGCGGCCGGCTTGAGCTTGTAGAGGCCGCGCAGGATTCCCTCGTCGACGCCATCGGGTTTCGGCAGCATGACATAGGGATCGTTTTCCACGGTCAGGTAGTAGAAGACATTCTCCTGTTCCTGGTACATGCGACGAATACCGTCGCGGATGATCACGGCCAGCTCGTAGGCGTAGGTGACGTCGTAGGTGATCAGGTTGGGAAAGGCGCTGGCGAAGACGATCGAGTGGCCGTCCTGGTGCTGCAGGCCTTCACCATTGAGCGTCGTGCGTCCGGCTGTCCCGCCTACCAGGAAGCCGCGGGCCCGAATGTCGCCGGCCAGCCAGATGAGGTCGCCGATGCGCTGCATGCCGAACATCGAGTAGTAGATGAAAAACGGGATGGTATTGATGCCGTGCGTTGCGTACGCCGTGCCCGCGGCGATGAATGACGACATCGAGCCGGCCTCGGTGATGCCTTCCTCGAGAATCTGCCCGTTGATCGCTTCCTTGTAGTACAGCAGTTCTTCGGAATCGACCGGCTCGTACAGCTGCCCGACGTGCGAATAAATGCCGACGCGGCGGAACAGCTTGTCCATGCCGAAGGTGCGTGCCTCGTCTGGTACGATAGGCACGATATACTTGCCGAGCCGCTTGTCGCGCAGCAGTTTTTCGAGGATATCGACGAAAGCGCGGGTGGTCGATATCTCGCGGTCGCCGCTGCCTTCATAGAACTTCGAGAACAACTTGTCGGGCAGTGCCATCAGGGGTTCGCAACGGACCCGGCGTGCCGGCATGTAGCCGTTGAGCGCTTGCCGTCGCTCGTGCAGGTAAACCATCTCCGGGCTGTCCTCGGGCGGGCGGTAGAACGGGGCTTCCGCCACGTCCTCGTCGTTGATCGGGATGCCGAAACGGGTCCGGAACCGGCGCAGCTCTTCCTCGTTGAGCTTTTTCTGCTGGTGCGTGATGTTCTTGCCTTCACCGGCTTCCCCGAGGCCGTAACCCTTGATGGTCTTCGCCAGGACGACGGTGGGCGAGCCCTTGTGCTCGACGGCGGCCTTGTAGGCGGCATAGACCTTCTGTGTGTCATGGCCGCCGCGATTCATCTTGCGCAGGTCTTCGTCGCCGAGGTGCTCGACCAGCTTGAGCAGGTGCGGGCATTTGCCGAAGAAATCCTCACGGATGAAAGCGCCGTCGGAAACGCTGTACTTCTGGTACTGGCCATCGACGGCCTCCTCCATGCGCTTGACCAGCACGCCGTCTTTGTCCGCCGCCAGCAGGGGATCCCAATCCGAGCCCCAGATCACCTTGATGACGTTCCAGCCGGCGCCGCGGAATGCTGCTTCGAGTTCC
>JASLZG010000342.1 GCA_030754995.1 Lentisphaeria bacterium | reverse complement strand
GAAATCGGGACCGACGCAGGTCCACTCCGTGCCGCCGTCGTAGCGCCAGACGCCCTTGATGTGGTGACTGACGACGTAGAGCGAACCGTTCCAGACATGCAGCGATGTCGCATCGTCCGCCTTGCCCATGTTGTACTTGCCCGTGTCCATGTCGTCGGGCAGGCCAACGGCTTCACCGGGATGCCCGCAACAGATCCACTCACCCTCCGCCGTTAGGCGGAACACCTGGCCACCCGGCGTGTTGTTCAGGATTTCGCCGAGACAGGAACCCACCAAAGCATAACGACCGGTGGCACAATAAAAATCACCGTTGAACTCGACAAGACCGCGAACAGCGTTGCAGCCGACGGGATTGCCGAGGTCGACCCAGTCTTGCCCGCCGGCATAGCGCCACAGGTGCCCGCACTCGTCGGCGCCGATCTCGAGGGTACCGGCGTAGAGCTCTTCATTGACTACGGACAGCGTGTCGATCTTCACGGCATTGCCCGGGCGGCCGCAGTCGGCCCACGTGTTATCGGCGCGTGCGTCGTCGATGCCGAAACTCAACTGCCGCGCATTCGCCAGCGCGGCCGATGTCATCCCATCGTTCGTTGCGATGTAGAGATGCATACCTCGGCGGAGCTCGGGGTCGTACTTGCTCAGGATGCTGCCGGCGACATCGTGCCGGTCGGCATCACTGTTAACCCACGCCGTGATCGAAAAATCGTCCTGCCCGAGGTCGAGTGCCGGATGATCCGCAATCTCGATGCAGGACGAGCGGCCGTTGAAGGCGGCAGCCGTGTCCGTTTTGCCGTCCGGGCCGTCATGGCCGAATTCGATGTCGGCCGGGGTCGATTGCAGGTCGACGGCGGCGCGGTTGCCGGCATCGCCGGCCAAAGGCCAGTGCCCGATCAGATCACCCATCGCACAACTCCGGTAGCTTCTACCACAAACTGTCCAGATAATCCTGGTCCGGCTGGCTGAATTGCTCGCGCTTGATCTTGAGAGTCCCGCCGTCGGCGCTTTTTTCGATGACCGCGACACCGTTTTCGAAACTGACCAGGCGCCCAACGATCTTGTTGCCTTTGCGGCTGGTCCAGGTGCGCTCCCCGCCGGCGTCCGGCTCCTCGTCTCGATCTAATGACTGCAGGTACACCTGGTCCTTTTTGCTGAACCGCGACACCTCGAGCTGGAGATGCTTGCCGTCGCGGCTGCGCCTGATGATTGCCTCGCCATCTCCATACCCGATCAACGTACCGACCATTTTGGCGCCTTTGGAGCTTACCCAGACTCGTTCGTCGCGGGTTAACTCCGCTGGTTCGGCCAGCCGTTGCGTCTGGCCGGCCGCGGGCGGATTCCTCGCGAGGGGGTTTTGCGAATCCTGGGCTGGCGGCGCCGCCGCCGATGCAGCCGGCTTGGCGCGTCGGTTCGGCATGTCTCCCAGGCGGCGGTTGACGCCCGATCCCTCTCGCGACGATGTTTCGCCGCGTTGGCCGGCCAGCGCCGTGGATCGACTGTTCGCAGAAGTGGATTGCGACGGAGTGGGCGCGTCACCGATATCCGTCCACTCGGACGTTTCGAACTTCCAGCCGTCGGGCCCGTATTCCGCCTTCACCATGGCCCGAACCCGGCGTCCGTGCCGTGTGGCAGTGGCAGTGACTGTCGCTTTGTTGCCGGCCGATTCGACCGCGCCAATCTGGACATTCTCCACACCGTCGTCGGCCTCGAGCTGTTTCATAATGTCGTCATTGCCGGGTGCAGCCCCCTGGAGCAAACCCTCGAGCCCGGCGAGATTACCCGCCTGCATCGCCGCCTTCAGGGCATCAAGATCGTCCTGGGCACTGGTGCACATCGCTGAAAGCATCAAAGCGCCAAGCAGCGTGCATATAAATCCACATAATCCCTGCATCAAATTCTCCGGGGTTGACCGATTGTCTTCATCCATTGTCCCGACCCTTGGCAGATGCTGTTGATCTGCTGCCACATTTGACTATAATGTCCAAACGCCCGACATCCAATCAGCCGGACGCTCAACCCGCATGCAGGACGGCCATCCAAATGTGGGGGAGGACGAAGCGCCTCCATGACCAGGAGGCCGCACCGAAACCGGCTGGCCAGGCTTGCACAACAGTGCCCCGAAGAATATTATTAGGTTTGCCGCCCCCTTTCCCCTCCTTCTGCGAATCCACCTTATGGTCCCCGGCACCGTGCAACAGAGCAGGCGCAAAAAATTCACTTTGATCGAGTTGCTCGTGGTCATTGCGATCATCGCAATCCTCGCGGCCATGCTTCTGCCGGCGCTGAACCAGGCAAAAAGCACCGCCAAAGTGGTGCTTTGCACCAGCAACATGAAGCAGTTCGGGATCGCCCAGATTTCGTACCTGAACGATAACGACGATACGTTCAACGGCTACCCGAACAAGAATGCCACGGAGCTCGGGTGTGCCGACAAACAGCAGTTGCGGTTTTCGGCTCCCACGGACCAGCTGGGGCCGTATTCGGTGGTCGTCGAGATTGACCCGAACAATCCCGGTGCCAGCGACAATACCATTTTCGTGTGTCCGTTCGAGCACAACCAGGATCTTCATGTATCCTGTGGTTGCGGCTATGCCGAACATTATACGGACTCCTGCGGCTGGGGATCGGATCGGTCCGCGATGAATGAATTTCTTTCGTACGGCATCAACGCGGCTTACCAAAATAGCGGCTTCAAGTTCGCCGACGGTTACGGGCTATATAACTATATGGCGGCCTCGGGATCACCGGAATCCAGGAAAATAAATGCCGTCACCAGTCCATCGAGCGTGTGTCTGGCGTCGGAGTCACAGGGCACTATCTGGGTAGTGATTACCGACAGCGCGCTGCGGAACGATATTACTTCGGAGAGATACGACGGCGATGATCACCCGCGCAATTCAGTCAACATCCTGTATGTGGACGGTCATGTCGGCAACATCAGCTTCCCTGAAATGACAATTTGGGCGGGATCGACTCGATCCCTGCCGCAAAGTGCGATGAAAGCCGTCGAGTGACGTGCCGCCGCGCCGTTCACCGGCAACCGGTACAACCCGCCGGCGGCCAGCCGGAAGACTGTCCGGCCGCCCGGTCTTCAACTTTGGCTGTTTTCTCTGCCATCCGGATTTCCCCGTCCATTGCTTTTCCTGAATCCATTGGTACTCTCTTGATTCGCCTGGTTCGCTAATTCTCGGCCCACCCCCATCCCATGCCCGACCACCTCAACGTCCTGCACATCATCACCGACAGCCAGCGTTTCGACACCATCGGCGCCCTGGGCAATCCGATCATCCGCACGCCGGCGCTCGACCGCCTGGTGCACCAGGGCACGGCGTTCACCAGCGCCTATACACCGGCGCCGATCTGCGTCGCCGCCCGCAGCTGCATGCTCAACGGCCAGTACATGCCGCATACCGGCTGCTACGACAACAGCTACCCCACCCTGCCCCCCGGCAGCCGCGGATTTGTCGACTGCCTGACCGCCGCAGGGTACCGCACGCACGCCGTCGGCAAGTGCCATTTCACACCGGACATGCAGGCACTGAACGGTTTCCAGACGCGCGACCGCCAGGAGGAGACGGTGCCGCACCCGGAGGAAGACGACTACGTGCCGTGGCTGCTGGCCAATGGTTACAGCCACATCACCGACCCGCATGGCTGCCGCGGCGAAACCATGTCGATGCCGCAGAACGCCCAGATGCCGGCCAGCCATCACCCGACCAACTGGGTCGGCGACCGCGCTGTCGCCTTCATCGAGGATGCCGACGCCGGGCAGCCCTTCTACCTGTACACCAGCTTTATCCACCCGCACCCGCCGTGGACGCCGCCGGCACCGTGGCACAAGCTGTACCGGCCGCAGTTCATGCCGCTGCCGAGCGTGCCGCCGAATTTTGAAGAACTGTGGACCTGGGTCAACCGCGACGAGCGCCGCGCCACATTCAAGGACCAGGGCGTCGACTGGCAACTCATGCGCGCCGTCCGGGCGTACTACTACGGTTGTATCTCCTTTGTCGATTTCCAGGTCGGCCGCATGCTGGAGACCCTGGAGCGCCGCGGCCAGCTGGACAACACCCTGGTCCTGTTCATGGCCGATCACGGCGACATGCTCGGCGACCTGCTGACCTTCCATCTCGGCTCGATGCACGAGGGCGCCGCCCACATTCCGCTCCTCGCCCGGCTGCCCGGCACCTTCGAGGCCGGGCGCCGCTGCGACCATCCCGCCAGCCTGGTCGACATCGCCCCGACCATTCTGAATCGTACCGGAGCCGGCACCATGCCCGGCATGGACGGCATCGACCTGGGCGGCCTTGCCACCGGGCAGATAGAGCGCAACGAAGTGTTCATCCAGTTCCAGCACACCGAACGCGGCATCTATGCAGTCGTCAACGACCGCTGGAAATACGCCTACAGCGCCGGCGACGACAAGGCGTTCCTCTTCGATCGCAGACAGGATCCGCAGGAGACCAACAACGTTGCCGACATGCCGATGACCAACGCCATCCAGGAAGAGATGAAGGCCGTCCTGCTGCGCCAGTTGAACGAGTGCGGCGAGACGACGGCCGCCGATGGCGACGACTGGCGGCGCTACCCGGACTGGCAGCCGCCAACCAGCCCGGTCGTCGGCCAGCGGGTCTACCATCACCAATGGGCCGAACACTCGATCCCGGGATACACGGATGATTGACGCTTCCGAAAAACTGTCCGGCCGCCGGGGCGGCAGCAGCCGCTGCCGTCACCAGTCGATCAGCTTCCGCGACACACCACCACCGGGCACTGCAACTGATGTCTGACCGTTCGTCATATCCAGGCATGCAGCAAGCATGGGACACCGCCCTGGCAGCGCTGCAGCCGAGCGCCAGGGACCTCGAGCACGGCCTTGCCCTGCATGCATCGGCGGTTGTCATCGACAGCTACGGCTTTGCACCGACCATGGCAGCCGACACAACGGCGCTCGAGGCCGCGGCAGGCCGCGGCGCGGCGCCCCCGGAACTGCGCGATCGTCACGAGGAGATGTCCATGCTCCTCGGCATCGACGACGAGGGCGAGCGCCGGGAATTCATGGACGCCTGGGACGCGGCCGGTGTTACCTGTATTTTT
>JASLZG010000341.1 GCA_030754995.1 Lentisphaeria bacterium | reverse complement strand
GATTCGCCGCTGGCAACGCGCTGCTGCGAGACGAAGTCGGCAACCGCCAAAATGCCGCCGAGGTTGTCGGAAGGGTGACCCCATTCGGCGGCGAGCCAGGTGTCGTTGTAGTCCAGCCAGCGGATCATGCAGCCGATATCCCAGGCGGCTTTCACTGGATCCAGTACATAGCCGGTGCCGGGGACCCGGGCGCCGCCAGGCACGGTCGTCCCGGCAACGGTCGGGCCCAGGTGCCGCGCACAGGCGGGAAAGGTCAGTGCCAGCAGCCCACAGCCAAGGGTGTCGAGCAGGCAGTATCTCGCCGTGTTAAACGCCTCGTCACTGTCGATGCGGTGATCGACGACGTAGTCCGCGATGTCGGTCAGCACACCGTCCGGCGGCGGCCGCTCATTGATCTCGACGTTGGTGCTCACCGTTCGCCGATAGGCGCCAGGGTCCGCGGCTCGGGTCCGGTATAATCGGCGCTGGGCCGGATGATTCGGTTGTTGGCACGCTGCTCCATGACATGGGCGGTCCAGCCGGCCACGCGCGACATGACAAAGATCGGCGTGAACAGTTTTGTCGGGATCCCCATGAAATGGTAGGCCGCAGCGTGATAAAAATCGGCGTTCGGAAACAGGCCTTTCTCGCGCTTGAGCACTTCGTCGACACGCTCGGAAACGGGCATGAGTACAGCGTCGCCAACGTCGGCCGCGAGCTTTCTTGCCCATTCCTTGATTATCCCGTTGCGCGGGTCCGACTCCCGGTAAACGGCATGACCGAAGCCCATGATCTTTTCTTTGCGGGTCAGCATCCCGAGAATGGCCTGCTCCGCCTCGTCCGGCGTCTGCCACTGCTCGAGCATCGCCATGGCGGCTTCGTTGGCGCCCCCATGCAGCGGGCCGCGCAGGGTGCCGATGGCGCCGGTGACACAGGAAAAGATATCGGACAAGGTTGAGGCACAGACGCGGGCAGTGAAAGTGGAGGCATTAAACTCGTGCTCGGCATAGAGAATAAGCGAACTGTTCATGACCTGCTCATGCAACGCCGTCGGCTGGTGATCGTGCAGCATGTGCAGGAACTGTCCACCAATCGAATCGACATCGGCATCATCCGTGTCGATGCAGACACCGTCGTGGCTGTAGCGGTACCAGTAGCAGATAATCGAGGGGAAAACTGCGAGCATACGCTCGATCTTGTCCTGCTGCTCGTTGAAGTTCTCTTCCGGTTCCAGGTTGCCCAGCATCGAGCAGCCGGTGCGCATGACATCCATCGGATGAGCGCTGGCGGGAATACGCTCGAGCGTGTCCTTCATTGCCGCCGGCAAGCCACGTAGCGACCCGAGGCGGGCGACATAGCCGTCGAGCTCCGTCTGCGTCGGCAGCTCGCCGCGGGTCAGCAGCCAGGAAATTTCTTCGAACCGGGCATTGGCTGCCAGGTCCGCAATGTCGTATCCACAGTAAGTCAGTCCGGTGCCGGTCTTGCCGACAGTGCATAAGGCGGTCTCGCCGGCAATGATGCCGCGTAGACCGGTACCCATCTTTTTGTCAGGAGTTGCCATGGCTTGGTCCCGCCATTTATCAGTTAGTCAGTTGTTCGGCTACAGGTGTGAAAATAGACTGTGCTTTTGCAAACGCAATGTACCAGTAAAACAGCGGCGCCACGAATACCAGGCTGTCGAGCACATCGAGCAGCCCCCCTATGCCGGGGACAATAGCGCCGGAATCCTTGACGCCGGTGCCTCGCTTGATCACCGATTCCGCCAAGTCGCCCCAGACCCCCAGGATGGCGACTGCAACGCCGATGCAGACAGCGACCGGCATGGAGATGAGCAGCTGGTCGTGCGGCTGCATACGATCCCCGAGCCAGTACACCAACAGGCAGGCAATGGCGACACTGAAAACTACACTGCCAACGAGGCCTTCCCAGCTTTTCTTGGGACTGAGCCGCGGCGTCATCTTGTGATTGCGGCCGATCAGCCGGTGGCTGAGGTTGCCGACCGTGTAACCGCCTATATCGTTGAACTTGGTGACCAGAATCACGAACAAAACCAGAAACGGCCCGGCCCTGGTGCCGGGCGCGAAACAATAGATACGGATCAAGAACGCCAGGGTCCAGGCAAGATACAAGAAGCCGCCGAGGGAAACGATGACATTCATCAGGGCCTGCCGCAGGTCCGCTTCGCGGAAGGCGGCCAGAAACAGCGCAACGATGAGAACGGCCAGCACGAACATCGGCAGGCCGTCTGTCACCATGCCCGTAGCTTCGCCGGCGACTGCCAGCACGTACAGCAGGCCGCCCAGCACCAGCACTGGACGGTAGCCCGGATACCCGGCCGCCGCCGTCATGCCGAGAAACTCGGTCAGCGCTGCGCCGACACAAAAACAGCCGAAGCACACGAAAATTACCGTTGCCGCTGGCGCCTCCCAGAACACACTGAGCACCACTAGGGCCACCAGGAACGAACCACTGATCAGGCGATATTTGAGCACGTCTCCCTCGGGAGATTATGTGTGTGTGAGGCGTAAGACAGGCAACGCAATGTAGCCCATCAACCCAGTCCGTGCGTACGGCCCGCCCCCATTCATTCATTCAAATTAGGATCACTCAATAAAAAGGCCTGACCCTCATTTTACTTTGGTTCCCCGGTAGGGAGGGGAAGGGGCTACTCGGCGGCGAGGCGGACGGTGGCAGGCACCTGGGGCTTGCCGCCGGTAAGGTCGTTAAAGCCGATGCGCAAATGCAGCACGGCCAGATCCGCGGGCAGGTCGTCGGGTACGACCAGGCGCCGGGAAACCACCCGGCTTTCGGCCGGTTCCAGATCGCCGATGTAAAACATCTTGCCGTCCAGCCAAGGCCAGCGACTGACGGTGCGGCCAAGCAGTCGGTAAATACCGTTGACCTTGCTGTCATTGGTGACTTTCAGCGACAACACGGCAACGTCGCCAGCGCGGTAGCTCGAACGATTCCACTCGACTTCGCCGACTAAATGGTCTTCAGCGTGCGAACTTCTGGTCTCCTCATAGTTAATGTCGAGTTTCTCGTACATCTCAAGTCGGGTCAATTCGACCATGCAGTTGCCATGCCGCAGGTTGGTGATAGTGAATGTGTGGCGGTTCACCTTGAGATTGTCAAAGATCGCCAAAATCGCCTGGTCACTGTCGATGAACACACCATCTTTGTTGGTACGGGCTGACATGCCGTCGAATTGTACGGACGCATCTGCCAGCAACCCGAGCTCGACATTTTCCTGTCGCAATTCTTTGTCGCCCAGCATGGTTTCGCCAGGCACGACGATACGAATGCCGGGGCCTTGCATGTCATCTTCGTTGCGCGTGACTATCACTTTCTGATAGATCGGCCGCTCACGGATGACCTGCCGGTCCATGCGCCGGAACAGGAAGGCCAGGTTACCCTCGCGCAGGCCGATGAATTCGACAGCAATAAACGGGTTGCTTTCGGTCGCGACGATCTCCTTGCGCAAGAGAGCACCGCGGTGGTCTGTGCTGACCTCCGCCGCCCAGGCTGCCGGGGCCATTCTGAGACCGGACAGGAGTAGAAATATCGCCAGATAACGTCTCATTGGAGTTCCTGTAACTGCTTCAGGTAGAACCGTTTCGCGGCTCTTATCGAAGTGATCAGCCGGATTTCCGCGTCCGGATAGCGCGCCTCAGAAAGCTCGCCAACCGGTTCACCGCGGTGCACCAAGGTGCGGAAGCTGACGCCGAACATCCGCATGTTCTCACGCCGCAGCAGGTCGTCCACCTTCCATTTGCTGCTGCTCCAGCAGGTGATCTCCTCCGAACCGACGAGCCGCACAAGGTCGCGGCCCGGCAGGCGGCAATGCTGTTTCTGACGCCGCGACAACCATTTTGCAAATTGGGCGGCGCCATTGTAGCTCACCGCCTTCAGCGCTGTGGCAGGACGCCGGGCGGTGTATTTGCGCGTCTCGTTGTCGTAGTCGATCGGGCTATTCGTCAGGTCCACCCAAGTCTCCACGGCGGCCTGCGGTACACGGTTGGAATTGAGATACTCGACGAAATTGCCCGCCGTGACCGGGTCACTCCAGTAAAACGACTTGCCGCGGACCTCCATGAGATTAAAAGTGACCCCGTCGGGCGTGTGCACCGCTGCCGGCTCACGCAGGTCATTGTCGATTGCCGCCTCCAGGCGTCTTTTCCAGTAGTCGCGCTCGCGCCGGGGCAAGCCGTCAACAATTTCGTCCAGAGTCTCGCGGGCACGCAGCCACATGCTGTACTGTTGATCGATATCCGCCGTACGCCGCAGGTCCTTCAGCAGATGTTTCATAAGAATCATCGCCTCGCCGACGTCCAGGCCGTCGTTGGAAAGCTGAGCCTGGGCGCCGGACGCCATAGTCAAATGGTAAAGGAACACGGTGATGACGGCCAAAAGATGTCGCATAAAAGCAGGCCTTCGCTTGCGGTGCAGGAAAATCCTCGATTCACATGGCCCGGATGGCCTTTGAAACTCGTCTTTGGATCACTTTTAATTTACTTTCGAGCGGCCACCAATGCCACCCGTCTCTATCTGCAATTACGCGGCCTGACGGGTGAATCTTACATTATTGACGAGAATCAGGATGATTTTTCTCATTTATCATCTAACTATTTCAGCAACAAACAGTTAAACGTTAACATGCCATCCCCGCCCAGCCAAACATCGGAGCCCCCGCCACCAGCAACGGAAACCTCCGGAACTTTGGAATGCGGCAAACTGTGGATACCGTATGGGTATGACACTGATTGACGGCAAAACCGTAGCGGCCAGGGTCAATGACCAAACGGCAGACATCGTCGCACAACTTGCGGACGACCACGGCGTGCAGCCGGGCCTGGCAGTCGTCCTGGTTGGTGACGACCCGGCATCGTGTGTCTACGTCAATCGCAAGGCGAAGACATCGGAGCGCATCGGGCTGTACTCGGAAAAGCACGTGCTTCCGGCAAACGTCGCCCAGGACGAGCTGATCGACCTGGTGCGCGCCCTCAACGCCAGCGACAAAGTCCATGGTATCCTATTGCAGTCGCCGCCACCGCCGCACATCGATGAGCGGGAAGCTGTCGAGACGATCAGTCCGGCCAAGGACGTCGACTG
>JASLZG010000340.1:4584-5131 GCA_030754995.1 Lentisphaeria bacterium | reverse complement strand
GCCGAAACAGGTGGTCAGCAGCGCCTTGCCGATACCGCGCGCCAGCTCGGACGTGTTGACGCCCATCGATGACTGGCCGGCGACCACTTCGAACGCCTCGATGATGCCGATGACCGTGCCGAGCAGCCCCAGCAGCGGCGTGACGCTGGCGATGATGCCCAGAGGCCGCGCCGCCTGTTTGAGCCGCCACAGACTGTCGTCGACCTCCTCGGCGATGGCGTCGCGGATCTCATCAACGTGCGGTTGACGACGATGCGGTCGTTCTCGATGAGCTCGTCGAGCGGCAACTCCTTGTCATGCGCCGTGAGCTGTGCCTCGATGTGCCGTGGCAGGATGTTGCCGCGCCGGGTGCGGAAGGCGACATCGAGCATGAACATCAGGCCGATAATCGATGCCCCGAGGATGACGTACATCACGGTGCCGCCCTTCTCGATAGTCTCCCACACCGAGTTGCCAAGCACGCCGCCGGTGGACGCCGTCTCGGGATTCTGCGCCATCAGCATGAGCGGATACATGCTGCCGATCAGGAGTGCTGCGGTCAGGTAAC
>JASLZG010000340.1:0-4574 GCA_030754995.1 Lentisphaeria bacterium | reverse complement strand
TTTCGCGAACAAGGCTTCGGCTTTTTGCCGCCATGCAGTGTCGCCGTAACTGGTGCGCATTTTCTTCATGTACGTCTCGGCCCGGGCGACGTTGTTGTCGCCGGCCTTGATGAAGGCGTCGATGGCGTGATACAGGGATTTCGGCGACAGGTCGCCATAGTCGTACAGGGTTTCGACGCGGAGAAAGGCGTTGCCGGCCTTTTTGAAGGCGCCCTGGGTGTAATGGATGGTGCCGATGTTGAACAGTGAACGTGCCGCCTCGATCGTGTCGGTCATACTCTTGGTCTTCTTGAACTGCTCGATGGCCTTGTCGTAGACGCCGGCACCCTTGTAGGCCAGGCCCAGGCGGAACGGCACGAGGTACGCCTTCTGTGACTGCGGGTATCTTATCTCCATCTCCTGACACACCTCGATGAGCGGCTGCCAGTCGGCGGTGTCGATGAGCACGGTGCAATAGAGATGCATCAGTTCCTCGGCGAGGGTCGGGTCGGCGCCTTCGATCGCGTTTTGAAGGACCTCGCGTGCCTTGGCCTGCTTGCCCTGGCGATGCAGCGCTTCACCGAGACGGATGGCGGAGTCGGTGACGAATTCGCTGAGTGGAAAACGATCGATCACGGCTTTGAAATGGGCCGCGCTGCCGTCGATGTCGTCAAGGCGTCGGTGGCACCAGCCCATCATGTAGCAGGCGCGTTCGCCGCGTTTCGATTCCAGCTCGATGAGCCGCGAAAAGAACGTCCTGGCTTCGTCGTAGCGTTCCTGTTCGTAGGCGACCTCGCCCCGCTGCAGCACGGCGTCCTGCACCAGGCTCTTGCCGAAGTCACCGGATTCGACCTTGGCAAAGGCGACATCGGCCTCGGGCAGCCTGCTCTGTTTCTTGTAGCACCACGCCAGCCCGTAGATGACGGATTCCCGCATCTCCTCGGTCAGCTCGGTGTCCGCCAGCGCCTGGTACTTGCTGACGGCATCGTCGACCTGCCCCTTCGCGAAGCTGACCTCGGCAGCTTTGAGAAGCATGATGTCGCCGAACGCGCCGTCCGGGAATTCGCTGCTGTAGTTGTTGATCAGCGTCGTCAGGTCATCACCGTCGTAGAGAAAGGCGAGACGGTGGAAGGCTTTGTCGACGTTCTCGTCCTTTTGCCCGAGCGCCACAAGCTGTTCGTAGAACGGGATGGCGGCGGCCTGCTGCTCGAGATTTTCGTGGCAGCGGCCGCACATGTACAGGGCTTCGCTGCGGAACTCGTTGTCGGCGCTGGTCAGATGGGTGAACTGCTTGATACTGGCCTGGTATTGCCCGAGCTCGAACAGCGTCCAGCCGAGGCGGTAAATCACTTTCGGGTTGCCGTCGTCGGCCAGCTCCTGCAGGTGCGGCAAGGCGCGCTTGTACTGTTTGAGACGGTACAGGTATTCGCCTATTGCGAAGTTCGCATGGCTGCGCAGTTTCGTCGTGGGATATTTCTCGAGCAGCTCGCTGATCGAGGCGACCGCACCTTCGAAATCTTTTGTACGCTGCTGGGCGACGGCGCGGGAATACAGGGCGTTTTCGGCATACTTCGACTCCGGATAGTTTTCTACCAGGCGCGTGAACCACGGCAGTGCCCGCTCCGGCTGGTCTTGTGCGACCAGGGCTTCGGCCATCGTGTAGATCAGGCTGCTGACCTTTTCGTCTTCCAGCCCGCCGTTTTCGAGCAGGGTGTCGATCAGTGTTTTGGCCTCGTCGAACTGTTTTGTCTCGAAAAGTGACATGGCAAGCCAGAACTGCAGGTCCTGTGCTTCCTGGCAATCGGGCCGGTCTTTCTGCACCCGCCGGAAGATGCCGATCGCCTCGTCGAATTTCTTGAGCTTGTAGAGTGCGATGGCGGCATTGTACAGCACCGCGGCGTATTGCTTGCTGTGCGGATACTTGTCGGCGAATTCAATGGACTTGGCGGCGGCCTTTTCGGGGTCGTCGCGGTTGAACAGGCTCCAGATCAGCCGGATCATCGCCTCTTCGCCATCGGGATTGTCGGCGACGACAGGCTTGAGCCAGCGATCGGCGTCGTCCGTCTGGCCGAGCGCCATCAGGGCGTCGAAGCCGGAAAGCCGGGCTTTGGATACGAACTCATGGTCGGGATAGGAGTGGATGAACTCCTCGAAGACCTTGACCGCTTCCTCGTAACGCTGGAGCTCGTTGAGCGTCCAGCCGTAAAGATAAAAAATGCCCGGACGATGCTGCGAGCCCTTGAACGCCTCGAGAAATTCGCCGTAGACCTTTGCGGCTGCCGCGTAGTTTTTTATCTCGCACAGGCACTCGCCGTCGAGCACCATGGACAGTTCCCGAACCTCGCCTTTCCCCTTGGCGGCGACGATGAAGGCCTGGTGGGCGGCTTCGAAGTTCTTCAGCTCCATGTGGCTGCGGCCCAGATAGTGACTGCCGCGCGCCGCTTCCGGGGCGTCCGGGAATTTCTCCAGGGCGGTGCTTTCTGCGGTGATCGTCGCCTTGTAGTCGTCGAGCCGGAACTGACACTCGCCGATGCGGTAATAGGCCGTGGCGACACGTTCGTCGCTGGGATGGTTCTCGATGAACTCCGTGAAGGCGTCGATCGCCCCGAAGTAGTCGTCGAAAGCAAGCTGGCCCTGGGCAAAGTTGAAATCTTCCGTGGCGTCTGCCAGTGATGACAGCGGCACGGCGAGGCAAAACAGAATGACGAGAAGGGCACGGCGGGTCATAGGCGGTCTCCCGGTTCACAACCGGCATCGTTCGCAGTTTTGGATGTTCGGACGCGGCTCGAGGTTCCAGGGATGAGTCAATTTGGAGAAGATATTACCGGCGTGCCGATTTTCAACCGTCGCAGTAGCCGTGCCGTAACGGCAATTCCTGCGCCAGCACCGAAAGAGACGATCGCCGGGTTTCGGCCCGGTACCGTGTCAAGTGGACCAAGGGCGTACTAAACAGTATATTATAACTGTTTACAACGGAACCACGCAACCGGGACGGTGGTCTTTTTCACATGCGCCCACACCGCACATTGCAAATCGCTTGTCTGACCCTGGCGCTGAGCCTGCTGCCGGCGCCGGCCCAGACCCCGGAGGACGCTGCTGCCGGCCCGGCAGTGCCGCCGGCTGCCGACGAGTCGACCGGGGTCACGGCGACACCGATCCGCAAGTACGGGCCGAAAGACGTCAGGATTGCCCAGTTGATTCAAGGCCAGCCCCTGCGCCGGGCCTATCCCTACGCCGTCGCGACGCTGTTGCAGTCGATCAATGAACGCACGACGGTCAAGATCGACACGCAACCGACAATCATTTCCTCGTTCGAGGATCCGCAGATTTTCAACTTTCCGCTCATTTATGTCAATGCTGCGGACCGGCCCGACTGGTTGTTCTCGCCCGCGGAAGCCGACAATCTGCGTAAGTATCTTGAGCGTGGTGGGTTCGTGTTCATCGACGCCGGCATCAACGCCGAATTTCTGCGCGGCAGTGCCTCCGCCGGGCAACACCACAGCTTCGCTGACTGGGACGCAATGCCGGAGTTGAAGGAGGCATTCAAGGAAGTGTTCCCGGAAAAGGAATTCGAGCCGCTGAACCGCAAGCATCCGATCTTCCGCTCGTTTTATGAGGGACTGCCGGATGCCTCCGATCTGCCCGATACGGTGCGTCAATTCGTGGTCAACGAGAAATGGCCGGGAGGTTCGTACTCGACGGTCGCGATGATCGTCAAGGACCGGATTGCGGTGGTCGCAACACCTGTTGTCTCGATGGGCTGGGGCAAGAGTGCGATCGGCAACTGGGCGACGACTATTCGTTTCCGAATTCGCGAAGCGCCGCTGGGCGTCAACAGCATCCTGCCTACCGCCATCGTCACCGGCCCGAAGTACTCGGTCACCCGGGAGGATGGGCGCCTGGACTGGGTATTCTGCCAAGGCGACACCCTGCCGGCCTGGGTCGAGGAGGCGACCTCCAACTGGCGCGTTTTCCGCTACTACCCCGGGCTGCAGATCAGCGAGTACGCCCATGTCTTTTACACCCAGCTCGGAATCAATTTTTTCGCCTACGCACTGACACACTAACACGAAAACCGGCAACGAACACTCATGTCATCAGGCACAACACTACCTGAAGGCGCTGTGACTACGGCGGCCGACGGAGCCGCCGTCGTGGCGCGTATCAAGGAAGCTCGCGACCGCATCAAGGACGAGCTGGAGAAAGCCATCGTCGGGCAGCACGAGATTATCGACGAAATCATCATCGCCATGCTGACCCGCGGCCATTGCCTGATGACCGGCGTCCCCGGTCTCGGCAAGACGCTGCTGGTCAAGAGCATCGCCCGCATTTTTTCGCTGACCTTCAGGCGCGTCCAGTTCACCCCCGACCTGATGCCGGCCGACATCTACGGCACCGAGGTGGTCGAGGAGGACAAGGCGACAGGCAAGCGTTCGTTCAACTTCGTCAAGGGCCCGATCTTCGCCAACATCGTCCTGGCAGACGAGATCAACCGCACCCCGCCGAAGACTCAGGCCGCCCTGCTCGAGGCCATGGAGGAGCGCCAGGTCACGGCCGCCGGGCACACGCACAAGCTCGACTCGCCGTTCTTCGTA
>JASLZG010000033.1:20166-25000 GCA_030754995.1 Lentisphaeria bacterium | reverse complement strand
TCATCCTGATGGTCGTGGGTGGCCCCCTGGTAATCGACGGGGCGTTCGGCATCGCAGAGTTCGTCGAGTACAGCGTCTATCTCGGGCTGGTCCAGGAACCGATGCGGTCCTGGGGTTTCCTGATCTCCATTTTCCAGCGAGGCGAGGTCTGCCTGGAGCGCATCTACGACATCCGTGACCTCGCGGACGACGTAAACCAACGCGAGGCAGCCAAGGAGGTTTCGACCGTGCCGGCGTTGCTGGCGCACACCGGCAACGAGGCGCTTGTCTCGATTCGCGACCTGCGATTCCACCATGAACCCGCCGCCGCCAACAGCACCGCGATTGCCGGCGAGTCCAGCCAGCCGTTCGAGCTGCGCATCGACGCGCTCGACATCCTGCGCGGGCGCAAGTACGGGATTTTCGGACCGATCGGGTCCGGCAAAACCACGTTGCTCAATCTGCTGACCGGCAACCTGCCGACGCCGCCCGACACATGCCGGTTCCAGGGCATCGACTACGGCCGAATCTCGACTGATGTACTGCTGAAGCAGTTCGCCATTGCGACCCAGGACAATCGGCATTTCGACGGCTCGATCGGGCACAATCTCGACCTGATCCGCGAGCACGGCGACAGCACCATGGAAGAAACCTTCCAGGCGACAGCCTTTGATGACGCCTTCGAGGTCAGCCAGCTGGCCAACGACCTGACGCTGTTCAACGCCGGGCTCGACACGGTCATCGGGGAACACGGCATCCGGCTCTCCGGCGGCCAGCGCCAGCGCCTGGCTATTCTGCGGGCCCTGCTCAAGCCGCGCCAGGTCCTGGTGCTGGACGACATCATTTCCGCGGTCGACCACGAGACCGAAAGCCGGATCCTGACAGCCCTGTATTCACGACTGCCCGATGAGACGCTGATCATTATTTCCCATCGCATCTCGGCCCTGATCCCGTGCGACCAGATTCTGGTCATGGCAGACGGCTGCATCGTTGACCGCGGCACCCATGATGAGCTGTTCGGCCGCCACGAAGAGTATCGACAGACCTACGAGCATCAGGTCGTTGAACAGCAACTGCTGGAGCTGGAGAAATGACCGATAGCAGGCTCATCCGCTTTTTCCTCGGCTTCACGCGCCGCCACAAATGGCGCTTTCTGCTGGCGTTCACACTGATGCCCATGTATGCCGCCTTGATGTCGATCTCACCGATCGTGACGCAGCGCGCCATCGACTTCGGCATCATGAAGGGCGATCTGGAATACACCATCACGGCAGGGTTCGTCTATCTCGGCCTCGTGTTGCTGGCGTTCGGCACGATGATCGCTCAGAACATCAGCATGCAGTCCGCCGGCATCCGCACGCTTGCCGGGATCCGGGCGCAGGTGATGCGGCACATTTGTTCCCTCGGCAAAGACCGCTACGACAAACAGCCGCTCGGCGTCTACGTCAGCCGCACGACGAGTGATGTCGAGGCGATCGGTGAAACGATGACCGCGGGGCTCACCAATCTGATCGGCGACGCGCTGCTGATTCTCTTCATCTTCGTCAACATCCTGCTGGTCAATGTGCAGCTCGGCCTGTGGTCGCTGATTCTTCTGCCGCTGCTGATTCTGATCGTCGACGTTTTCCGGCGGATTCTGCGACGGCTCTTCGATCAGATCCGCACGGTCAACGGCCGCCTGACAGCTCGCACCAACGAAGCCCTGACCATGGTGTTCGAACTGCAAAACTTCAATATGACAACCGCCTTCATGGCGGACTTCAGGAAGCAGAGCCACGAGTACCGCGACAAGAACATCCAGACGATCAGCTACGAAGCACTGCTGTTCTCGATCATCGACGGCCTGTCATTCATCGCCATCGGCGCCGTCCTCATTCTCGTCGCACGGTCGTCGCTGATTGACGACGGCCTGAGGATCGGCGGCATCGTCGCGTACATCCAGTGGCTGTGGCTGATCTTCCCGCCGATCAAGCAGATGGGCGGCCGCTTTGCGGTCCTGCAGTCAGCCCTGGCCGCGGTCAACAAGATTCACCAGGTGATGTCGACACCGCTGCCGGACGACACCGGTGCGGAAGCCGTTGCCGGCACCGACCTCGAATTGCAGAACATCAACTTCTCCTACATCCGGGACGAACCGGTCTTGAACGGCATCGACCTGCAGGTGGCGCCGGGCAGCAGCCTGGCTATCGTCGGGCCGACCGGTTCCGGAAAATCGACGATCGTCCGGCTGCTGACGCGACAGTATGATCTCGGGCCGGACAATGGTGAAATCCTGCTTGGCGGCACATCGATCCGGCAGATACCGCGGCAGCGCCTCAAGGAAACGGTCGTGCTGGTGCCGCAGGAGCCGTCAATCTTTCATGAGACCGTCTTTTACAATATTGCGCTGAACCGGCCGGAGATGACCGAAGCGCAGGTCGAGGGAATCTGCCGCGACATTATGGCGGACGAATTCATCCGCCAACTGCCGGACGGCTACCGGACGGTGCTCGAGAGCGAAGGCGCCAACCTGTCGATGGGGCAGCGCCAGTTGATCGCCCTGGCCCGGGCCCTGGCGTCGCCGGCTGATATCCTGATTTTCGACGAGGCCACCGCCAACATCGATACGCGCACGGAAATGATGATCCAGAAGGCCCTGGACTATGTGATACAGCAGAAAACGACCATTCTCATTGCCCATCGCCTGTCGACGATTCGGGATGTCGACAACATCGTGGTGCTGCACCAGGGGCGGATCGTTGATCGCGGCAGCCACGCCGAGCTGCTGGCCCGCCCCGGACTGTACCGCAAGATGTACGAGCTGCAGACGCGCTTCGACCACTGAGGCCGGCGCGGTCGAAAGCGGGCAACGCTCAGCCGGCCTTGAGAATAGAGCAGTAGTTTGCCACGGCAACACCGCCCATGTTGAAGACGCCGCCGATTTCGGCGCTCGGCAACTGCAGGTCGCCGGCGGTTCCGGTGAGCTGCATTGCCGTCATGACGTGCATCGACACACCAGTGGCGCCGATCGGATGGCCTTTGGCCTTGAGGCCGCCGGAACGGTTGACCGGCAGCTTGCCGTCCTTGGCCGTCAACCCGCTGAGCGCCGCCGTGGCGCCCTGCCCCGGCGGCGTCAGCCCCATGGCTTCGTACTGCATGAGCTCGGCCACCGTGAAGCAGTCGTGGGTCTCGACCAGGTCGAGGTCGTCGAGGGTGATGCCGGCGATGTCCATCGCCCCGCTCCAGGCCCGGGCGCAGCCTTCGAAGGACAGCAAGTCCCGCTTGCTCATCGGCAGGTAATCATTGACCTGGCATCGTGCGGCGATCGATACGCGCCGCGGCATCGACCGTGCCGTCGCCCCGTCGGTCAGCACAACGGCCGCAGCGCCGTCGGAGACCAGTGAACAGTCGGTGCGCCGGAGCGGGCCGGCGACCTGTGGGTTCTTCTCGGAAATGGTGGCACAGAATTCGTAGCCCAGGTCCTTGCGCAGATGCGCCAGCGGGTTGTCACAGCCGTTGGCATGGTTCTTGGCAGCAATCATCGCCAGGGCATCGGATTTGTCACCGTACTCGTTGAAATAGGTTGCGGCGATCTGCCCGAAGACATCGACGAAGCCGCAGCCCGGCTCACACTCCTCCTTCATATACGAGGCTTTCATCAGGATCGGGCCGATCTCGTCCGGCGGCGACGTGGTCATTTTCTCGACGCCGACAACGAGAACAAAGCGCGCCCGGCCGGAGTCGATGAGATTGGCCCCCTGATAGACCGCGGCGGAACCGGTGGCGCAGGCGTTTTCCACCCGCGTCGCAGGCTTGAATCGCAGCTCGTCGATACCGTTCATCACCAGCGACGAGCCGAAGTCCTGGGCGCTGAATCCACCATTGTACCAGCCCAGATAGACCGCATCGATATCGGCCGCCGGCACCCCGGCATCGGCAATCGCAGCGGCCGCCGCCTCGATGATCAGGTCTTCGACGTCCAGCTCGAGCTTGCCGAACTTTGTGTGGCCCCAACCGACAATGGATACAGACATGTCTTCCCCTCGTTGATGTGTGCAACACAACAGTACAACCTAATGCGGCGTCTATCCAGTGTCTGGAATTCCCGTTGGACAGTGCGACATTGTCAGGAGGCTGTCATGAGCAAGGACAACACAACGAAAAATCGCCGCGGCATCCTGGACATGGTCGAGCGCGGCGGCAATCGGCTGCCCGACCCGGCAACGCTGTTTCTCATCGGCACGGTGATCGTGGTCGTCATCTCGGCAATCGCGGCCAGCCAGGCGTGGACGGTGGCACAGCAACTGCCGGAAGTAGCCACCATCCAGGTGGAACGCGATGGTGTCGTGGTCAACGAGCAGGTGCTGGACAAGGACGGGCAGCCACGGGTTACCTGGCTGACGACAGGCGAGACGTATCGTGCCAAGAGCTTGCTGACCCGCGACGGGTTCTTCTGGCTGGTCAGCCACCTGGTGACGAATTTCATGGGATTTCGCCCGTTAGGGGTTGTCCTGGTCGGCATGCTCGGCATCGGTGTCGCCGAGCGCACGGGGCTGATCCGGGCGTTGCTCAAAGCGTTCATGGCGGTCGTGCCAGGTTCGCTGCTGACGCCGGCCATGGTATTCCTGGGGATCATGTCGTCGATCACCCTCGATGCGGGCTATGTCGTGCTGCCGCCGCTGGCGGCGGCGCTGTACCTGGCGGCCGGCCGATCGCCACTGGTCGGGCTGGCAGCGGTGTTCGCTGGTGTTGCCGCAGGGTTCAACGCCAATCTGCTGATCACCGGGCTCGATCCCATGCTGGCACAGCTCAGCAACGAAGGCGCCCAAGTCGTCGATGCGACATACCAGGTGAATCCGGGATGCAACTGGTATTT
>JASLZG010000033.1:0-20156 GCA_030754995.1 Lentisphaeria bacterium | reverse complement strand
TTGCCTCGACGGTAGTGATCACCTTGACCGGCTGGGCGGTGACGACCTGGTTCGTCGAGCGCCGCATGTCACAGAAACCGGAGGCTGAGGGTGGGCCGCGAGTGCCCGATGCGACGGAATCAACGGCGTTCAAGCTGCAAGCGAGCGAGCGCAAGGGGCTGGTGGCGGCAGCGCTGGCGTTCGTAGTGACGATGGCGCTCATTCTCACGGCGATCCTGACACCGGGTGCACCGTTGTACACCTATTCGATGCCGGATGCCGCCGGGTCGCCGGCCGAGCGCCTCGAGCTCAGCCTCGACGAACCTTTGCCGGAGGGCGCCGTGACGCTCGACAACGGGGTGGTCGTGGTCAAATCCGCATCGCCCTTCAAACGTTGGGTTCGAGCGATGGTACCGTTGCTGTTCTTTGTGTTCCTGATTCCCGCAATTGCCTACGGCCTGGCGGCAGGCGAGGTTCGCAGCGAGAAGGACGTTACACAGGCACTGACAGGATCAATGGCGGCAATGGCGCCGATCATCGTGCTGGCTTTCTTCGCGGCGCAGTTCATCGAGAGTTTCAAATACTCGGGGCTGGACAAGATGCTGGCGATGGCCGGCGGCCAGGCCCTTGGCAAGGCAGACATGCCGGTGTGGGCATTGATCATCGCTTTCATCCTGGTGACCATGGTATTCAATCTCTTCATCGGCTCGATGTCCGCGAAGTACGCGATGTTTGCGCCGATTTTCATCCCGATGCTGATGATGGTGGGCATCAGTCCGGAGTTGACCCAGGCCGCCTACCGCATCGGCGACTCGGTGAGCAATATCATTACGCCGTTGAATCCGTACCTGATCATTATTCTGGTGTTCATGCAGAAGTACGTCCCCAAAGGCGGCATGGGCACCCTTATCTCGCTGATGCTGCCGTATACCATCGCCTTCTCGATCGTCTGGACCGTGCTGTTGCTCGGGTGGTTGACCCTCGGCCTGCCGCTCGGGCTGGACGGCTATTTGACCTATCCCCGCTGAGCACGACGGGGGTCCGGGCCCCGGTGGCAGCGGCCTCAGCGGCGGCGGTTCCAGGCGTCGTTGCCGTAACGTGATGCGGTGAGCTCATCGACGATGGCCTGGAACGCGGCAGGGTTTTCGAACGGTCTGAAACAACAGTCGAAGATTTTCGCAAGGCCCTGTTCAACAGCGCTGATTAATGCCGGTCGATCGAGGGGCGGCAGGGCATCGAGGGAGATGCTGCCCTGGTAGAGCAGACCGTCGGCCGTGCGCCGCTGGGCGCCGCCCGCCGCTTTGCAGTCACCGCTGATGACGTCGTAACGCGTTGGTGCCGTGAAGCATTGCATGGTTTCGCGATCCTCTGTCCGCGTCGTGTCCTCGGCGGTCAGGGATGCCGGGATGCCCAGAAATTCCAAACCGTCGACGATCGCTTGATTGACCAGACGATAGCTTTCGAATCGATCGACATCGAGATACCAGTGTCCACGGGGTACGGCGATGGTGCAGGTCAGATCGTTGAGGTGATTGACCACACCACCGCCGGTCGGGCGCCGGACAACTTCGAAGCCATCGCGGGCGACCGCCGCATAACGCTGAAAATACCCGATGGTGAGTGACGGACGGGTCCAGCCATAAAAGCGCAACAGGGGCCAGGCACGGCTGGAGGCAGTACGCAGGAGGGCGTCATCGACGGCCATGTTTTCGGCGGCGGCACGCGAGCCGTCGTGCCAGGTGTACCAGGTTTCGGACACAGAATTCGGGGGGGGGGGGGAGGATCCGCTACTGAACGGGGATACCGACGCTCTTGCCTTCCCAGTCGGCACGGCCGGTCCACGGCAGGGAGTCATCCTGGCCGTTGTGGACACGGCTTTCATCGATGACGGTGCAGCCACCGACGAGGCCGATAAACAACAGGAGGAGGAGACAGCGCATGGCGGTCACTTGTCGCCCATCATCATGAGGTCCATGATGGACATACCGTATTCCTGTGCCTCCAGAATCTCGAGGGCGACAACCGCGCCGAAGACCAGGAAAGCGAGCAGGTTGATGACGAAGACGAGCTTACTGGATAACACGATCGCCCTCCATCACCACACCTTCCTTGAGGTGCGGCAGAATATCGGCCACACAGTACTCGTCCAGTACGCGCGTGACTTTGACCTTGCAGATGTACTCGCCGCCGCGGGCAACCCGAAAACCCATGTTCTTCGGAATCAGGTCCCGGCGGCCGAGGTCGATGATCACATAGTTCCAATCGTAGTTGACATCGATGATCTTGCCCTCGACGTTCGTGACGACGGAATCGCCCGGGTTCAACGGTTTGCTTGGGTCCTTCGGGTCCATCATCATGGAACCGGGTCCCCTTTTGCAGCGTGCCAGTTCAGTCTTGCAATTGTCGAGGTCGATTTCGCGCGCCAGGAGATTCTTGTTCACGTCGTTCAACTCGTTCTTCTTGTCGTCCAGTTCCGACTTGACCTTTTCGAGATCGGCACCGATCCTGCCGTAGGCTATCAGGTCATCGTTGATCTCGGCGCAATCATTCTCGATGGCGGCGAGCTCTCCCTCGTAATCGGTCGAGCTCCTCAAGCGGTCCTTGTTGACCTGCCAATCGTGCTGGCCGATTGTATCGACGGCAACGACGATCGTCTTGACGTAGGCGGCGCTGCGTTTGTTCAGATTATTGAGGTCGTCGCCAAACTTCTTGAGGGCCGCCTTGCACTGTGTCGGGTCCTTCAGGGAACCTTCGGGCAGCGGCATGGTGAGGTTGAAGGCGATGTCATGGATCCGGGTGAAAATCAGCTTGTCCCGGTCTTTCACCTCAACGACCCTCTCGATCAAGTCGGTGACGCCTGCTTCGTAATCCTCGACATTCTGAAAAATCTCCGGTTTGAGTGAGTCGCGATCGACGTTATGGGCGATTTCGGCCAAAGCGTTGGCGAGGTCGTCACGCTGTTTCATGATCGTTTCCACCTGCCCTTCAATCTTCGAAAGCTTGGCGTTCCTGAAGGCCTCGTAGGTGCCGGCATCGCTACGTGTATCGTGGAATGCCTTCCAGCCCAGGTCACCGACTGCCGCCGCCACGTCCGTGTTGCTGGCGACATCCAAGCGCTTGACGACTTTGGTCATCGATTTGGCCACCATTTCACTGTGGCTGCGCAGCTCGACACGCCGCTCGGACAGGCTGTAACCGAAAAACAACGCGACCGCGGCAAGCAACAGGGTTAGGATATTCAAGATCTTGTTGAGAATTGCCATTCCACTCCTCCATCAACGAAATGTACGGCACCAGCGTGTGGCATCACGCGCGGAACACTACGAATCTGCTTATGTTCAGTCTTTCAAGTAAGTTATGAGTTACAATACCCAGCACTCCCGCAGTGTCAACGTGTTCTGACATAATAGTGGCAAAGCGTCGCAATCCGCCAAGACGTCCACATTACGGCTAACCCAACCGCAGCCAGTGCCACAGCACAAACGACAGAATCTCGTCGCGGCGCAACAGATATATCAGCGCGGCAACCGAAATATACGGACCGAAGCAAATGCTCCCGTCCCAGCGGCGGCCCCGCAGCAGTCGCACGATGCCGAAGCCGAGGCCGGCGACAAAGCCGATACTGCACGACATGACCAGGACGATTACCGCACCGGCGGGACCGAAAAAGGCGCCCAGGACGGCGAAAAGCTTAACATCACCAAGCCCGATCGCCAGCCGCGGCAGCACGATCTGCCGGGCTTCCACGACGACGAGCCCGACCGCCGTCATCGGTACCGTCACGCCGCCGGCGTTGATCCCCATATCGTCGGCGACAATTCTTACTTCATCCTCGCCAGGGGCCAGGGTCGGGTCGGATTCGGGGTCCTTGAAGTCGGCGGCAACGACTTTCCCAATGAGTTCCACCCGGTCCGCGTCGGTATACAGAACGTCTTTCCAGGCGGTCGGTTCGGCGGCGGCGATCTGAAGATTATCAGGGGTCAACACGACCGTTGCCGGTGGCTCAAGCTGTTGCCGGTCACGGCCCAGGATGACATGGCCAACGGCCGAAAAAAGCCAAAACACGCCACCGCTCAGGATGACGCCGAGCACCAGGTCAAGAACGACAATCTGGCGCCGGCCGTAAATCCCGTCCCAGCACCGGGCAACCATTTGTGCGAACTCCGCAGTGATCCGATCGAGGGCATGTGTTTGCGGCCAGATCAGGGCCGCGGCCAGAGCGATGACAAGCCCGGTGTAGGTGAACTTGTTGGGGATGATCCGGTGATCGCAGTCGACCAAAGTGACGGCCACCAGAATGCAAACGAGGAACCATCCGACGAACAGGGACGGAAGCGGCCAGCCGAACTCCGCAGCACGCTGCCAGACGGCGACGAAAAGGATGGCCACCAGCGCTTCGACCAGCGGGTAACGCACCGAGATCCGGCTCTTGCACCACCGGCACCTGGCCCGTAAGAGCAGCCAGGCCAGGATGGGAATGTTCTCGTGCCAGGACAGCGCATGGCTGCACTTTGGACAGTGCGAGCCGGGCGTGATGATCGACATGTTGTTCGGGATGCGCCAAATGCAGACGTTCAGGAAACTGCCGAGGCAAGCGCCCAATACAAAGGCGGCGTAGTGGCCGTGCCGGTACAGGAGTTCGATCTGGACCTGGTCTAACACTGTAACTCCGCACCGGCTTGCAAGCCTGCCGTCGCCATTGTCTGCTGCAGATCCGCCGGCAACGGCGCCGTCACCCGGATCTGCCGACCATCGGCGGGATGGTTGAAGACGAGACGATAAGCATGCAGCGCCTGACGGCCCATGCGCAGCGCAGTGCGATCGGCGTCGGTAAGTTCGTCGGCGATGCAGCGCAGGTATATCCGGTCGTCCGGCCCGTAAAGTTTGTCGCCGACCAGCGGGAAGCCCAGGCTGCACAGCGTGGCCCGGATCTGATGCAGCCGGCCGGTCGCCGGCACGGCGCGAATCAACGAAAGCCCGGCGCTTGAGTCGAGGCAGGTGAAGATTGTCCGGGTGGCTTCACCGGCGGCGTCAGGATCAGCCACGAAGGCCCGCTTCTTGCGCACCTCGCTGGCGGCATCTGGGACCAGCACGCCATCCGTATCGAGCTGCGGCGGGAAGGCGCCGTAGACCAGCGCCAGGTACGACTTGGCCACTGTCTGGCCGGCGAACTGGGACATCAGGGCGCTGGCAGCCGCCGCCTCTTTGGCGATCAGCACGACACCCGAGGTTTCGCGATCCAGGCGGTTGACCAGGTGGACATTGTCAAACTGCCGCCGCAACACGGACCACAGCGTGTTGCCAAAGTAGCGGCCGCCCGGATGGCACGGCAGGTCACCGGATTTCGCCACGGCCAAAACCGTATCGTCCTCGTAGAGGGTGTGCATGGCAACGTCGACCGGCGGTTCCGCCGCCTCCGGCAGGCGATATTCGACCGCGTCTCCCGGCTGCACGAGCGCCGCCGCCTTCGCCGGCTGCCCGTTGAGCTGAATCTCACCGGCGCGCACGCTCTGCTGCCATTGCCGACGAGAGCGGTAGGTAAAGCGGTGAGCGAGCCACGTATCAAGACGCCGGCCGGCTTCGGCTGGTGAAATAACGACGGTTGCCTGGCGTTGGGATGGCATGGTGGCCGCGTAAACTATTCGACGTTCTGAATCTGTTCACGGATCCGATCCAGCTCGGTTTTGAAATCGACGACGATCCGGGCGATCTCCACTTCCTGAGATTTTGAGCCAATGGTATTGATCTCGCGCACCATTTCCTGGATCAGGAAATCGAGCTTGCGCCCGACCGGCTCGGTCGCCGCGAACAGCGTGTGCATCTGTTCGAGATGGCTGTCGAGCCGGGTGAGTTCCTCGGTGATGTCGCAACGATCGGCGAACACAACCACTTCGCGATGCAACCGCTCGTCGTCATGTTCAATGCCGCTGATCAACTCGCCAACGCGCTCGAGCAGTTTGGCGCGATAACGCTCGACCGTTGCCGGGCCGATGGTGCGGATGCCCTGCATCATTTCCTGCAGGGCGCCGCCGCGGGCCGCCAGGTCGGAGAGCATGGCGGCGCCTTCGGCGGCACGCATTTCAGCCAGTTCCGTCAACGCCGGTTGCACCGCGTCATGCACCATGGCACGGGCGGTGGCCTCGTCGAGCTCGGGCGGCCGTACAACGAAAAGGTCGGGCACCTGGAGCAGGTCGCGGATACTCAATTGATCGTCTAACCCCAACTCGGCGGCAATGCCGGCGGCAGCCGTGTGTACACGACGGGCCAGCTCGGTATCGACCTTTACCTCCGCGGCCCCGATGCCGTCGGTGGCAAGCGCGACGTTGACGAACACGGCGCCTCTCGCGACCGCACCGTCGACGAGCGCCCGGACATCCTGCTCGATGGAGTCGAGGCCGCGCGACATCTTGACTCGGGTGTCGCGCTGTTTGCGGTTGTACGAGCTGATCTGCACATCGACGGTGTGCGGCGGCCGGCTGCAAGTTCCATGGCCGAAGCCGGTCATACTGTTCATCTGCAACCCCTGGGGTGTGCAGCCGGAGCGGTGCGGGCAACCTCACCGCTCCGGCTGCCGTAGCTTTCAGGTGCCAAGCATACGGTTGACGCCAGACATCACGGCACGCACGGCAGCCTGGTCGATATTGCCCCCGAATCCGACACCGATGAACTGCTGTCCGGTGTCGCAGTTGGAGAGAAGGACGAAACAAACAGCCTCGGCATCGGCAGTACGCCCCATTGTTTCCTCCTCGTAATCGTCGAGGACGAATTCGGGCATGCTGTCGATCTGCTTCAAGGCATGGACGAAGGCGGAAATGGGCCCGTTGCCGCTGTCCTTGAGCACCTGCTGTTCGTCGTTGTAGGTGAGGTGCACCTCACCGTCGATGATCGAGGGATCCTCGTCCGACGGACGCGGCCAGTAGTTGATGAGCTTGATCGGCCGTTCGCTCTGGACATAGGTCTTCGTAAACTCGTCCCAGACCTCGTCGCGCGACAGTTCACGGGAGGTGTCGTCGGCGCGGGATTGGATGTGCCTGGCAAAGTCGATCTGCACCCAGCGCGGCAGCTGCACATGAAAATCACGCTCGAGTACGTGCGCGATGCCGCCTTTGCCGGACTGGCTGTTGATGCGGATGAAGCGCTCGTACTCACGGCCGAGCGCCGATGGGCTGACGTGCAGGTACGGCACTTTCCAACCGTCGAAATGCGTTGCCAGCTCGTCCTTGCGGCTCAGCCCCTTGTGGATGGCGTCCTGGTGCGAACCGGAAAAAGCGGTGAATACCAACTCACCCGAATAGGGCGTGCGCGGGTGCGGCTCAATCTGCGTGACTTCGGCCACCAACTGGCTGATCTCCGGCAGGCGGCTGAAGTCGAGCCCGGTGTCGATGCCCAGGTATTCGAGGTTGAGCGCGACGGTGATCAGGTCGACGTTGCCGGTGCGCTCACCGTGCCCGAACAGCGTGCCCTCGACACGCTGCCCCCCCGCCATCAGCGCCTGGGTCGTAGACGCTACGGCCATGCCCATGTCGTTGTGGACATGCAGCGAAATGATCGATTGCTCGGGGTACTTGCAGCGTTGCGAAAACGCCTCAATCATGTCGGCATACTGATTGGGCAGACGGCGCTCGACGGTCTGCGGCAGATTGAGGATGACCTTTTCACCGGGGTCCGGGGCCCACTCGTCAACGACCGCGTCGCAAACCGCCAGGGAATAGTCGAGCGTCGTGTCGGTAAATTCCTCGGGCGAGAATTCCAGCATGACCTTGCTGTCATTCATGGCGCGGACGCCGTCGCGGATCTGGCGTATGGAGGTGACCGCCGTGTCAATGACCTGCTGGTCGTCGAGCCCGAATACAAACCAGCGATGCAGCTCGCTGGTGGCGATATAGACATGGAAGATACAGTTCTTGATGCCGACAATCGCCTCAAATGTCCTCTCGATCAGGTGCGGGCGGCACTGGGTCAGGACCGAGATGGTGACATCGTCCGGAATGTGACCGTTTTCGATCAGGTTCCGGACGAAATCAAAGTCGTCCTGAGAAGCCGCCGGGAAGCCGACCTCGATCTCCTTGAAACCGATGTCGATGAGCAGATCGAAATACCGCTGCTTCTGCTGCGGCGTCATTGGGTTGGGCAAAGCCTGGTTGCCGTCGCGCAGGTCGACGGCGCACCATGTCGGCGAGGTTGTGATCGCGGCGCTGGGCCATTGCCGATCGTCCAGCGAGATCACCGGCATTGAAGCATATTTGATGTCTGGCATGAGATTGTTTCTCCGAAAGTCTCGATAGTTAATTGACGGTCATGAACTGCGATATGCGCCGATCACTGCCGGCGCAGGCGGCCTCATAATCGCAGGGTTGTCAAACCACCATCGGGTACGATCACCTGCCCGGTCGCGTACGGGATGTCACCGCGCGCCAGGGCTGCGACAATGTTGCCGATATCCTCGGGCGTGCCCCAGCGCGGCTCCAGCAGCAGGCCATCGGAAATCAGACGGTCATACTTTTCCCGGACACCGGCAGTCATGTCGGTTGCGATGATGCCAGGTTGAATTTCGTACACGGGAATACCATGCTCCGCCAGCCGCACGGCCCACAATTTGGAGGCCATGCTCAAACCGGCTTTGGAAATGCAGTAGTCGCCGCGATTGACTGATGCGACGACTGCAGAAATCGACGTGACATTGACGATGCAGGCGCCGCTGTCGGGCTTGGTCTGCCGCTGTTCGATCATCATCCGGGCAACGGTCTGGGTCAGGAAATACGGCCCCTGCAGGTTGATCCGCATGAGATCTTCAAAACTGTCCTCACCGGCGTCCAGAATGTCGGCGCGCAGGCGCGGGGCGATACCAGCGTTGTTGACCAGCAGGTTCAGCCCGCCAAAAACCGCCCGGACCTCGTCCACCAGCCGGCCGCGGTCCGTCACCGAACCGACGTCCGCCTGAAAATAACTGGCGCCAGGACCCGACGCTGCAAGTTCATCGACGACATCCGCAACGTCGGCCGCCGGGCGCCGGCCGCACACCGCGGTCCTGTACCCCGCTGCCGCCAGGGCCTTGGCGATGCCAAGGCCGATGCCGCGGGTGCCGCCGGTAACCAGTGCTGTCTTCACAGGCGCCATCAACGCACCATGATCCCGATCCGGCTTGTCGTTGTGCCGGATGCTGAGTGTGAGGGGGTTCGAGGTTCAGGTAAGTTCCTAAGTTATCTGAAGTTGTGGCGGGATGCAATGGTGCCGAGGGCAACCGGCAGGAAGGCTGAATTGTCACCCTCAGTACGTTGCGGCGAAGACGTGGGTGCTGACCTGCTTGACCTTGCCGCCCTGCCCGGCGCAGCCGAACGCCTGGTAACGGGACTCGCAGACCCGGCGCATTTCGGCGATGGCGGGCTTGAGGTAGTGGCGCGGGTCGAAATTGCTCTTGTCGTCGTTCAACGCCGCGCGGATCGCCCCGGTGATGGCCAGGCGGTTGTCAGTATCGACATTGACCTTGCGGACACCGTGCTTGATGCCGAGCTGGATTTCCTCGACCGGAACACCGTAAGCATTGACGATCTCGCCGCCGTTGTCGTTGACCACCTGCACAAGTTCCGCGGGCACCGACGACGAACCGTGCATGACGATGTGGGTGTCGGGCAGGCGTTTGTGCAGTTCAATGATCAGATCCATCCGCAGGATCTCATCTTCCGGCTTCTTGCTGAACTTGTAGGCGCCGTGGCTGGTGCCGATGGCTACTGCCAGGGCGTCGACCCCGGTCTTGGCGACGAATTCTTCAGCCTGATCCGGATCGGTCAGCAGCCTGCCGTGGCTCAAGGCGCCCCCGGGCCCGGGGTCGTTCTCCTGGCCGCCCTCGCCGGTCTCGAGCGAACCGAGGCAACCGAGCTCGCCCTCGACGCTGACCCCCATGGCATGGGCCACGTCCACGACCTCGCGGGTGACCGTGCAGTTGTATTCGTAGCTGGCAGGGCTCTTGCCGTCGGGTTCCAGGGAACCATCCATCATAACGCTGCTGAAACCGTTACGCATAGCGGTGTAGCAGGTGGCCGGTTCATTGCCGTGATCGAGATGCATGGCGATGGGGATATGCGGATAAGATTCGACAGCGCCGAGGATGAGGTGCCGCAGAAATGCCTCACCGGCGTACTTTCTGGCACCCCGGGAGGCCTGGATAATAACCGGGCTGTCGACGGCATCGGCGGCCTGCATGATCGCGATGACCTGTTCCAAATTATTGACATTGAACGCCGGAATGCCGAAGTCGTTTTCGGCCGCGTGGTCAAGCAGCAGGCGCATTGGAACAAGGGCCATCGGGCGGCCTCCGAGCTTATTTGACGTTGTATATCGTTGATTGAGCCGGGTAAAATTAATGGCGCCCGACCGGAATGCAACCGCCCGGCCGCGGCCCGCCGAGGCCCTTTGCCCCGGCGCCAGTCAAATATGGACAGTCCCTCCCCAAACCCCGTGATATGAATCAGTGATCAAGGGACGATCGGGGGACGACTCTACAGGCGTGTTCGATAATGGTGGAAGAGCGCAAATGAAGGGGGGATGAAGACGTTGGACATCGCGTAGGCTTCGCGGTTGTCGTTGTGGTGCTGGCTGGCGGCCTCGAGGTGGATAACCAGGTTGTTCAGGGTCTGCCAGGCATACGGTACCCAGCCCATGATGATGAGCTGGATCTGCTGCTGGGTGTCGCCCGGAAACAGACTGCGGGTGCAAACCGCCTCATGGAATTCGGCCAGCTGGACACAGTACGGCTCGACAACATCGCCGCAGGCAACAGAAGCCGGGGGCTCGGGCGGCATCCGCTCGCTGGCCAAGTGCTGAATAAGCATGTCCTGGAGGCCATTGACGATGTCGCAATAGGTCATGCCGTCCTGGTCGATGGTGGCCAGGAACCGGCCTTTCGAGCGGCTGAATATGGACTGGTTGCCCTGCTTCTGCCGGTCCTGCTTGTGAACGCTCTGAGTCAACCCCTGCATGCGATTGGCGAGTACTGCGGAGAGGACGGCATAGTGCCACATCGGCCGGGCAGTAAGTTCCTTGAGGCGGGCAACGACAGTGGCATCGCGCCGCTCCAGCATGGCGATCTCGTCCGGCGGAATCTCAACTTCCTGGTTGCCGTCCGGCACTTCAAACCGGGTACGGCACTGGGGGCACTCCAGTTCAGCGCCAATATGCTGCGGTGCCACAACCAGTTGTTGCCGGCATCCGGGGCACTGCACCTGCACGTCATCTTGCATTGGCTCTTTTGAGGCAGAATGGTCCGCGCCTCAGGCGGCATTGGCGGGGTTAAGCCGTGTCTGCAGAGACCGTGTCATGTCACGCTCGACCTCCGCGAAGGTCTGGTATCGTTCATCCATGGGCCGGCGGATCATGCGATCGATGATCGATGCGATATCGGGGCTGATGTCTTTGAGTTTGTGTTCCATGGTCGACAGCCGGGCACTGCGCACATGTTGCCGGGCGATGGCGTCAATTTCCTTGGCGGTGAAGTAATTGGCGCCGGTGATGGCGAAATACAAAACCATGCCGAGGCTGTAAATCTCGCTGCAGCCACGTTCGCCCTCGCCGAGGATCCGCTCCGGCGGGAAGTAGATCGGCGAGCCCACGATGGTGTCGCCGTGATCGAGCAGCGAATCCTCGAGGCTCATGCAGATTCCGAAATCGAAAAGAAACGCGCCGGCGTCGGCGGTGACAATGACGTTCTGCGGCTTCATGTCCCGGAACAGGTAGCCGCACGAATAAATGTGGGCAAGGGCGGACAGCAGTCGAAGGCCGATCAGCAGGACGTCGAACTCGGGCAGCTTGGAGAGGCGCTCGATGTGGCTGTCGAGGCGTTCGCCCTTGATGAACTCCATGGCCAGGTAATGCTCACCGTCGGCAAAACCGGAGACCACGAGATTAGCCAGGCAGGGGTGCGAGCGCAGGGCGTTTGCCACCTCGGCCTCAGATTGCAGGTTGCCGATCAGGTCGGCGTCGGCCAAGTCGCCGCGCGGCAGTACCTTGACGGCGTATTCCTCGGTGGAATTGACCCGCAGCGAGCGGTAGACAGCGCCCATGCCGCCACCGCCGAGCGGACCGATCAGGAAAAAGTCGCCGACCTTCATCGGGATGAAATTAACCTTGTGGCAGTGTTCGCACTGGCCGGCGACAAGGGGCGTGTAGCTCGCCAGGTGCAGCAGCTTGTTGCATTCGGTGCAGACAAACTTTCCGTCTACAAGCATTTCGAGCGTCGATTCGCGCTTGCCGAAAAGGCTCATGCTACTCCGCCTCGGTTTCGTCGACCTGGTTCTGGAAGCTGGCGAGAGCTGCATCGACCGTGTCGTAGATGTCGAGGACGCGGTAGGCCCGGGTAATCGAGAGCAGGGTCGAGGGTTTTTTCTGCATGCTGGCGATTCTCATCTGGCCGCTTTTTTCATTGATCATCTTCAGGATCGCCATGAGGACGCCGAGACCGGTACTGTCCATAAAGTCAAGCCTGCTGAGGTCGAAGACGACATCGGGGCAGTCCTGCTGCTCGTACCAGGACTGGACGCGGGCGCGCACGGATTCGGAGGTGTCGGACGTCAGCATGCCGGCGAGGTTGACGAGGCCGATGCCGTCGTGTTGGCCCATTGTGATGTCCATATTCGGTCCTTGACAGGCGTGTAAAGACAACTGGAAAACGCGCTGTCGGCAGCCGGTCAGTCGGCCCCGGCGGGCACCGCTTCAGTTTCGTTGGCGGTCTGCCAGTCTCGTTTCACGTTCAACATGCAGTAGTTCTGCGAATCGATGCGGAAAAAGTGCAGGTCACTGGCAATTTCTTCGATGATTGCCAGGCCGCGGCCGCGCATGGCAAGCGATCCGGTCTGTTGAGATTCCGTCCGATAGCTTTCCAGGTCCCAAGCCGGCCCGTAGTCTGAAAAAACCAGGCCAAGTTCGTCTCCGTACTGGCGGACGACAAGATCAATGCTCTCGTCGGTGGCCAGATGGCTGTGGTCGATCACGTTGTTGATATACTCGACGATCAACAGTTCGATGGCGTGTGCCGTTTCTTCCGGCCAGTTGACCTCAAGCAGTCCTTCGCTGATTCGATGCGCGTACGACCGCACGGCATCGGTGTTCGGCGAGATACTGTAGCAAGCATAACCGTTGGTCGGCACGAAGTCCAGCGTGATCGCAGAGCAATCATCCGCTTCGGTCCGATAACCTTCGGCATCGATGGCGCGGATCAACCGGCGGGCCATATCGCGCGTGTCGCCGGCCTGGCGTAATTTCCTGAAGACCCGATCGACGCCCCGACGTTCACACATCTCGCCCGTGCCCCTGTGGGCGGCCTCGAACAGGCCATCGGTGAACATCACGATCTGCATGCCGGGAACACACGGGATCTGGCATTCGTCCTCGGCATTGTAGGTGAGTCCGGCCTGCGTATTGAAGCCGATCGGCAAGCCACCGGTGGAGTTGAACTGCTCTTCGAGAATCAGTTCATCGTTCTGGTAAACCAACGGCGGCGGGTGGCCGCACGACAGGCAATTCCAGCACTGGTTGGCTTCGTCCAGGATCATCAGGAAAAGTGTCATGTACATGGACGGGTCGGGGATAAAATGGCGGAACCGGTTCTCCAGTTCACGACAGATCGACAGCGGTGTAACCAGGCTGGAGGTCCGCAGAAGTTCCGAGAGCATGGCCTTGACCAGGCACGACGCCATGGCCGGTCCAACGCCGTGACCGGCAACGTCGCCGACATAGACGCATGAGCGGCCGTCGGGCAGGTCGAGCACGTCGAAGACGTCGCCGCCGACAGCGATGGACGACTGCAACGCCAGGTAGGCATCGAAGTGCCTGGTGTAAGACGGCTGCGGCGCGAGAATCGATTTCTGCAGCGACCCCGCGAGGTCGAGGTCGCGCAGCATCTGCTCCTGCCAGCGGCGATTTTCGTCGATGCTGAATTTCAAGGCCAGCGCGTTCTGGACACGGAGTATGAGCTCGCGGTCGTTGAATGGCTTGCGGATGTAGTCCATGGCGCCGGCGTGGAAAGATTCCTCAAGTGTTTCCATGTCCGAGCGGGCGGTCAGCATGATGATGGGAATCTGGTGCGTGGCGGGGTTGTCCTTGATGCGTTTGGCCACTTCGCAGCCGCTGATGTCCGGCATCATGACATCGAGAAGGATCAGGTCGGGATTGAACTCCGCGACCTTTTCCAGCGTTTCACTGCCGGTCTCAGCCGTCGCCAGATCATAGTCGTGCTCGGTCAAGATCAACTTGACGATCTTGACGTTGCGCGAGTCGTCATCGACGATCAGGATTCTTGCCGGCCCCTGCCCCTGGTCCACCATTCCGTCGCCGTGGCCCGCGGCGGCCGGTTCATGGTTCCCCGTCGCGACATTGCCAGCGGCGCCCCCGGTCGTGCTCTCGTCGAGCAGCTCGTGCACCCTGGCAAGGAGCGCGTCGTGATCGAATGGCTTGGAAAAATATTCGTTGGCCCCGACCTCGAAGCCGCGTTTTAATTCATGGCTCATGGCGCGGCTCGACACGATGACGACCTTGGTGTTGCAGAAGCGCTCGTCACCCTTGATCCACTGGCATACTTCATAGCCTTCGATACCGGGCATCATCAGATCCAGCAGCACCAGGTTCGGCTTGAATTGCGGTATTTTTTCGAGGGCCTCCTCGCCATTGTTCGCGACCGCCAACTCCGCGGTATTCTGGAAAAGCATCTTCAGGATCTTGACGTTCTTGGGGTCGTCATCGACGATCATGATACGTTTTTTCTCTGACATCTGACACGACCCCGGACAGGCTAATTGTCGCTTGATTCGACCTGCGTCTGCTCAATGCGCTTGACCGGTAATGATGTAATGAAAACGACCCCCTGGCCCTGCGGATTCTGCTCGGCCCAGATCAGCCCCTTGTGTCCGTTGACGACAATCTCGTGGCAGATCGCCAGGCCGAGCCCGGTGCCGCCGGCAGCCGTGTGGGTGTGGCTGCTCTGGGTGAATTTGCGGAACACCGTCTTGAGTTCCTCCTCGGAAATACCGATGCCCTGGTCGGTGATCGAGATCTCGATGGCATCGTTGATGCCGTCGCCGCGCTTGATGCTGCCCCGGCGAAATTCGATGTCGATCGCCGCCCCCTCGGGGGTAAATTTGATGGCGTTGGAGATGAGGTTCGAAATGACCTGGATGATCCGGTTCTCGTCGACCTCGGCGACGGCGAGAAAATCTGGCTGCTCAAGGTTGATGGTCAGGTTTTTCTCCTGAATCAACGGCACAAACTGCGTCACCGCGGTATCGACGATGCTGTACAGTTCCATCTCCACCCGGTCGTAAACCATCAGACCGGCCTCGAGTTTGGACAGGTCCAGCAGATCGTTGAGCAGGTGCAGCAGGCGTTCGCCACTATCCTTGATCTCCTGAAAAAAATCGAGCAGATTGTGTTTCTCAACGCGATCAATGCGCTTGATGCCGAAGTTCGCGAAGCTCAGGATGCCGTGCATGGGCGTGCGGATTTCGTGACTCATATTGGCCAGGAAATCGCTCTTGGCGCGGTTCGCCGCCTCCGCGTCCTCCTTGGCCGCCACCGCTTCCGAGGTTCGCTCCCGCACCAGTTCCTCGAGGTGATGACGGTAACGATCGAGTTCCTGCTCCCTGAGTTTCCGGTCGGTGACGTTCGACGCGATGCCGCGGTAACCCGTGCATTCTTCCTGGTCATTGAACACCGGGCAGCCGGAAAACGAGATGCAGCGCTGGTCACCGTCGCGCCCACGCATCCACACTTCGAGCTGGGTGAGATTCTGGCCGCTCCGAATGTAAGACTGGAACATTCCAGTTGCCTCTTCCGCATGTTCCTCGATGACATACTCGAACAGGGATTTGCCAACCATATCCTTGACGTTGTAGCCCAGGATGTCGACGACTTTTTCTGTACAGAATTGGCAGGCACCATCCAGGTCGATCTGCCAGATCCAATCGGACATGCTCTCCGCAATGTCGCGAAAACGCTGCTCACTCTCGTGCAGCGCATTGAGCATTTCCCGGCGGCGCGTGACGTTGCGGATGAAAAAGCAAAGTTGCCCCTCGTCCGTGAGATGCAGGACGTTAACGGTGATTTCCGCGGAAAAGGTCGTGTTGTCGCTCCGGGCGCAGTCAGCTTCAATGACGGTGCGCCGATTGTTGTTGAGATTCGCGACAATCTGCGACATGGTCTCGTCGTCGGCACCAATCAGCAGATCCGTGATGCGCAGTTCACGCAACTGCTCCTGCTCAAGCAGGAAAAACTCCGCGGCGCGCATGTTGGCATCGACGATCGTGCCTTCGTACTCAGTCAGGACAACGCCGTCGTACACACTCTGCGTGAATTCCTGATACACCTGCATTCCTTTGGCGGATTCGACGGCGGAAACGCCCGGCGAGACGGCGGGCGGTTCCGGTTCCACCAGCGGCGCCGGGACTGCCTGCAGGGGGGGGGCCTGTTTCGGCCGCTTGATGCGCTGCTTGGCCGGTACTACCGGAGAGGCCAGCAGAGCCTCACGGTCGATCTTCAGGAACATCGTTTCGTCGGGCATCTGTTCCTGCATCTCATTTTCGTCATAATTCATCCCGGCAATCTCCATAAGTTCCCGCACCATTCAAGATCCTGCAGTGCCCTGCTCAACTCGAGGCGCGAACGTTGCCCTACTGTCTTAGTATAGTGATTAGTCGGGCGCGAATCAACTGGCCGGCGCGGCGGCCGGCGGGACGTACGGCAGATCCAGAGACGCCGGCAGGGCGGCCTGCCGTCGTCATGCCGGCGCGGTATTCATGTGGCTTCGATTCCTTTGGCGACAGCGATGGCCATGTGAATTGATCCGGATACCAGGCGCACCGGGAAAGAGATCGAATATCGGCGGTGTAAGCCGGATTCAGTATCCTGGCAATGCCAGGCGACGACCATTCATCTTTGCGATCTACCCGGAACTATCCGGCGATGCCGGGCGGTGCGGACGACACCTTATTCCTGTTCGACCTTGCTTCGGGAGGGGTTTGCCCTGCAGCCGGACTCTCGTCCTGGCCCGGTGGGCTCTTACCCCACCATTTCACCCTTACCCCGGCGACGGGGCGGTATATTTTCTGTGGCACTGTCCTGCCCGTGGCGTCTTGTCCACGGTATCCCGGGTTTCTCCGGGACTCCCTGTCCTGCGAAGTCCGGACTTTCCTCTGAGCCTTCAACGAAGGCGCAGCGGCCGTCCCCGCCGATATTCGACCCGGATTAAACCTAACCCCAACCAGTCGGAATGGCAACGAGCCGATGGGCCGGAAACAGTGGCCCGAAACCGCGGGCAACCCGGCCGCCGCGGCAGATGCCGGGCTTCATGGAGATGCGGAACATCTCGCAGTTCGGCTGGACAATTGACGGGCATACATCTAATATCATGCGATGCGACCGCCAACCGAATCCGAGTTCGCCGTGATCACTGAGCGTTTTGTGCCGCCGGTGACAGGTCTTGACCTGGTGCAGTCACTGAACTATGTGTCTGCTGCCGGCCTGCCGCTGGAATGGTTTTACACCGCGTTTACCTATCCGCGCACGTTCTACCGCGCCGGTTCGCGACCTGTACTCGAAAATTTTCTGGCGGAGCTGGCGCCTGACGCCGGCCCCGACCTGGCCACGGTGCGCGCCCTGGCGGCCGGGTTGCCGCCACGGATAAAGCACTTTTGCAGCCTGGGCTACCCCGGGGAGATGGGGCGCGGGTTCACGGAGGAAGCATTGATCGAATCCGGTGTCGGCTGGTGCAACGAGCAGGCGCGTGTGCTGGTGGCGCTGAGCCAGATCGCCGGAATGCCGTCCCGCCTGGTGTTCGCCCGTGGCCATGTGATGGCCGAGGTGATGATTGAAAACCATTGGGTCCTGCTGGATCAAACGCTCGGATTCATATTTGAATCGTCCGACGGGCGCCAGGTCAACGTGGCAGACCTGGCGACGGATGCGGCGCTCTACGACGACGTCTCATCCCGATTTCGCACGGAACTGCGGGCCAACCGCGAGACCGCGGTGGACAAGGCATTCTGGGAATTCATCGTGACCTACGGCATGCTTGAAGACCCGCTGGACATTCTGGTCGACGGCTACTGCAATTATTTCCTTCGGTGACCAGACCGACTTGTCTCCGTGGCGGTACATGGTATAGTGTATCGTCTAAACGATAGCCCGCAGTGGGGTGCCCTGAAAATGCCCGAAACGACCACCTGTTCAGACCAGCTTTTCAGCCCAGCCAGCGCCAATCAGACATTGCCCCTGGTACGGCGAGTGGTCGATGATATTCTCGACACCGGCCGCCAACTGCGGACGCTGGCAGCAGAGCTCGGCGAGAAGTTCGATGACAACACCCGGGTGAGGCAATTGAAGTCGACTCTGCGTGAGTTGTTCGGCGAGCTGGAAAACATTGGCTGCTCCTATCGCGATTGGGATTTCGAGATCGGGCTGATTGATTTTCCGGCCGTCATCGAGGGCGACGAGGTGCTGCTGTGCTGGCGCAGCGATGAGCCTGAACTGCTGTATTACCACGGCATTGACGAAGGGTATGCCGGTCGCAAGCCGATACCCGAAAGCTGTCGCTGCTGATTGTATCGCACCACCGTTTGCATATAGTATAGGTAGTCGCGGGTCCGGTCCGAAAAATGAGCCATGGATGTTATATCGGCCCATCTTCCGCCGCTATGCTGAAACCACTGTCGCGCCGCAAATGTATGGTTGCTAACCGGTTGATGGTGCGACGGAATCGATGGTCCGGCATATGCTCCGTGGATCTCCGGCGTGTGCCACTTACTCACTTGAACTCGAGAGGACTTTCGCCCATGAAGCGTCGTCATTTTACCCTCATTGAAATGCTCGTAGTCGTCGCCGTTATCGCAATTCTCATCGGTATTCTCATTCCGACCATCGGCACGGTCATGGAAAAGGTCAAGCAAAGCCAGACCAAGGCGGTGATCAACTCTTTGCGACTGGCAATCAAACAGTACGAATCGACGTACGGCTTCCTGCCCTTCACCGGCGAGAATGCCGACAAGTCCATCCTCTATGAACCCGGTTCTCCGACAAACAGCGACTACGTTGACCTGCTGACCACGCTCGAGGGCAGCGATACATCGCTCAACCCACGCGGCATCAAGTTTCTGGACTTGTCTGATGCCGACTATGACGACGCCTGGGACGAGGAACTGAGCGTCGTGCTCGACCTCAACTACGACAGTTCCATCGACAGCTCGCTGATTTACGGCGCCGGTACCAAGAATACTGAAATTGTCATCTGGTCTGCCGGCCCGGACGGTGACCACGACTCCACAGACGCCCACGCCGACAACGAAGACAACGTCAATTCCTGGGACAAGTAGCGACCCCCGATGCCTGTGCGTGATCTTCGCGAACTGCGGCACGACCAGAGCCTGATCGCCCCCTCCATCCTGGCGGCGGACTTCGCGTGCCTGGCGGCGCAGATCGAGGCGGTGGAATCCGCCGGCGCCGATCTGCTGCACATCGATATCATGGACGGCCATTTCGTGCCGAACCTGTCGATGGGCCCACCGATAATACATGCACTGCGACCGCATTCCGAACTGCTGTTCGACGTCCACCTGATGCTGACGCATCCGGCCGAGTACATCCAGCCGTTCATCGATGCGGGCGCCGACAGCATCACCATTCATGTCGAGTCCGACAGTGATGTTGCCGCGACCCTCGAGCTGATCCACGGGCAGGGCGTCAACGCCGGAATTTCCCTGCGCCCCGGAACCCCGGCGGCGGCAGTGCGCCCCTTCCTCGACACCGTCGAACTGGTCCTCGTAATGACGGTTGAGCCGGGATTCGGCGGCCAATCCTTTCGCCACGACATGCTGCCGAAGATCGAGACCATTCGCGGCTGGCTCGACGAACAGGGCTCGCAAGTGCATCTGCAGGTGGACGGCGGTATCGACAGCGATACCGCACCGCTGGTGTATCAAGCCGGGGCGCGTAATCTGGTAGCCGGCACCAGTGTGTTTCGCAATCCCGACGGGGTCGCGGCGGCGATCAGCTCGCTGCGTCCGGAGACTTCCGGCTGAGCCACAGGCAAAAGCTGCCGGCAGGCACTGCGATTGCGGAGTTCGCGACTGCGACCGCCACGAGGCGCCCTGTCGCCGTCGCGGTGGGTGTTTCTTTCAGCTCGCCTGTCATGGAGCCGCCAG
>JASLZG010000339.1 GCA_030754995.1 Lentisphaeria bacterium | reverse complement strand
CCGAAAGAGCATCTCGGCCTGCCGGACCGCGAAGATGTGCGCGAAGGCATCGTTGCCTACAAGATAGCTGCACATGCCGCCGACCTGGCGAAGGGGCACCCGAGCGCCCAGCAGCGCGACGATGCGCTGTCCAAGGCAAGGTTCGAATTCCGCTGGAACGACCAATTCAACCTCGCACTCGACCCCGAACGGGCCCGAGAATATCACGACGAAACGCTGCCGAAAGACGCCGCCAAGGTGGCCCATTTCTGCTCGATGTGCGGGCCGAAATTCTGCTCCATGAAAATCACCCAGGACGTCCGCGACTACGCCCGCGAACACGGACTTGAGCCGGCACAGGCCATCGAGCACGGCCTGCAGGAACAGGCGCAGGCCTTTGCGGAAACGAACAATTTCTAAGGAATTGCCGTAGACGCACGACATCCGTATGTTACTTGTACGGCGATGACCGGCAGCAGTTGTGCCGAAGGTCGCAGATTTGGCGTCGCAGATGCCCGATAAAATCATGCACAGACTCCTGATCCTCTCCCTGCTCACGGCCCTCCTCTGCGGTTGCGCGACTGTGCCGGTGACTAATCGGCGCCAGCTCACGCTCATACCGGCGGCGCAGATGCATGCCCTGAGCTTCCAGCAGTACGACGAAGCCCTGGGCAACGTGAAGCTGTCGACCCAGGCCAGGCAGGTCGGGCAAATCCGCCGGGTCGGCAAACATGTGGCGCAGGCAGCCGAGTCGTTTGTCGCCGAGAATGGCATGAACATGAAGTTCGACTGGACCTTCAACCTGATTGAGGATGACAGCCAGGCCAACGCCTGGGCCATGCCGGGCGGCAGAGTCGCTTTCTACACCGGGATCCTGCCGTATTGCCAGGACGAAACCGGTATCGCCGTCGTCATGGGCCACGAAGTTGCCCACGCTCTCGCAAAGCACAGCAACGAGCGGATGAGCGGTGCCTTGCTGACGCAGCTCGGGCACGCAGCCCTTACAGAGGCGATCAAATCCGAACCGGAACGGACGCGCCAAATATTCATGGCCGCTGCCGGCGTCGGCGTCCAGCTGGGATATGTCTTGCCATTCAGCCGGCTGCAGGAGTCGGAAGCCGACCGCATCGGCCTCATCCTCATGGCCAAAGCAGGATACGACCCGCGTGCCGCCAGCGGTTTCTGGCAGCGTATGGCCACCAGCGGGAAACAAAAACCGCCGGAGCTGCTGTCGACGCACCCCGCCGACAGCCGACGCATCCGCGACATCGAACATCACCTGCCCGAAGCCCTGTCATACTACAGGCGCCGGGCCAATTGAACTACCTGCAACTTTTTCGCGGCGACAAACGCCACACCGCCGACAAGAGGCAGCGCCAACAACTCTGGAGACCTCCATGAAACGACGCACAATCGGACCCGCATATGAGCGCTCGCCGGCCACAGAATGCAGCGAATGGGCGAGTCGAAATTTTCTGGTGCTGCTGTCGGCTGTGATCGCCGCGACCGGCTGGTGGTTCGTCGTCGACTGGGTGGTCGACAAGCTCATCAACTTTCTCGCAGACGACAAGACGACTCAGTACAGTTCGCAGGATTCGGTGTGGATCGCAGTCAAAGTCATCGGTGCTTTGATCTTGGCAGTATTGATCTGCAAATCACGGGCTAAATAAGGCCGATTTTTCTTTTGCCTTTTTGCGATTTCGCCTACTGGACAATTTGGCAGCGCGTGGATATATTCGCCCATGTTTCTGCATGTACACGGGGCGTAGAACGAGGGAACGTTCCCTCACAATCAAACAACTGCAAGCATTGCTTGTAACGTTTCAGGGGGTCTCGAATGGTTCTTTATACATTGATGGTTATCTGTGCAATCGGCATGTACTGGGCCAACAGGCAGTATAAGACCAAAGGCGTGGCGTGGGGACGTCCGGTAGCCGGACTGTTCGGCGTGGGGGCACTGGTACTGGCGTTGTCATCAATCTTCTCGACGTCTTTCGGTTGCGAGAAAAAGGCGAGGCAGACTGCCATCCTCGATAAGGAACTCCGTTACACCGACGCGCAGTTCCAGTACCTCGGCGGCTATATGAAACGCAAGTTTGCCGACCACTCCGTGTTGCTGATCGCCTCGCCGAAAATCGCCGGTTCCAGCGAATATTCCGATAACCGCCTCGACACCATCGAGGGTGCGCTCAAAGAAGTTTTCGACGGCAAGCTGACCATCGCCGGCACGGTTCATCTCGAGTCACCGGAGAGCCAGGACGGCATGCCACCGATGTTCGAGACGATGTTCACTGCGGAAGCCTTCGACGAAATCATCGAAGACAACTCCGGAGCCAACCTGATTCTCTCGTTGGTCGGCTTGCCGATGAACTGGAAGGAAATGGAATTTTGGCAAACGGAGGACGAAAAGCGGCCGAAGCTGATTGTCACCAACGGGCAGGTTTACGAGCTCTACGATGCGATCGCCGAAAACTACATCAACGCCGTGGTCCATTACAACCCGTCCTCCGAATACAACTTTCAGGACTCTGTGCCCTCCGATATTACGGAAGCCTTTGAGAAGCGCTATCTGCTGATCGACGCTGACAATATCGCCAAAATCGCCTCCAAGAACGAAGGCATGTTTGCAGCGCCAGAAGAGTAAAAGGCACACTGCTACACATTCGCAAAAAGCGCCGCCTGTAAAAAGGCGGCGTTTTTTTGTCCATCGAGAGTCCGCCGAGGCTCGGCGGTGGCCCTCGATTGTTCGACCCGGCGCCACAATATACCGACCGCTACGCCTGCAATTGAACGCCATTGATAACGTTGAAGTTCGTCCGGCGATCTTCAGTGCGGAATGTCGGACGGGCCCAGCGCGACCAATCGGCACGACGCCAGGAAGCAAAACTTCCATCAGATCACTGACCGATCAGCGCTGGTTCCCGATGAGTTCGCCGGGTGTCCTGTGCCGCTGATTTTCCATGGCTTGCAGGAAGACAAGGGAATAAATTTTTTCCGCCGCCCCTGCCGGGGCGCAGGCAGCATTCATTGCCGGCGGAATTATCCATCTGGACACATATAAAAAACCGTCTGCCATATTGCCCTGCAACTGTCCTCAGGACGGCGTCCAGAAACAAAAAAGCCTTCCGGGAACTGCCCGGAAGGCTTTTTGAATGGTCGTCGCCGGCGTCAGCCGCCGAGTTTTTCGATGAGGCTGATGAGCGGCAGGAAGAGGGCGATGACGATACCACCGATGACGACGGCGAGCACGACAATCATCACCGGCTCGATCAGGGAGGTCATGGCTTCGACCGCATTGTCGACTTCGTCTTCATAGGTTTCGGAGATACGGCTAAGCATCTCCGGCAAGGCACCGGTTTCCTCTCCCACCTCGATCATACTCACGACCATGGCCGGAAAGATCTGGGTCGACTCCAACGGCTTGGTCATGCCTTCACCTTCTTTCACGGCATCATGAACAACCTGCACGGCGCGGGCGACCACTTCGTTGCCGGCGGTGTCGCGGACGATCTGCAGAGCGTTGAGCACGGACACGCCGGAACTCATCAGCGTGCCGAGAGTCGAGCAGAAACGTGCCACCGAGGTCTTGGTGACAAGGCCGCCGAATGGCGGCATCTTTATTGCCACGAGATCGAACAAATACGACCCGTTTTTCGTTTTCATGAGCATTTTGAAAACAACAACTATGCCGACAAGGATACAGACCCCCAACAGAAACTTCTGCGTCATGAAATCACTGATAGCCATGACAAAGGCAGTCAGGCCAGGCAATGGTTCACCGGCAAGCATGTCTGAGAAGATTTGGGCGAATTTCGGCACGATGAAGACCATGAGGCCGGAGGTGATAGTCAAGGCGATGACCAACACGACGACCGGGTAGGTAAGTGCCGACTTGATTTTCGACTTGAGGCGCGCCGCCTTTTCCATGAACTCAGCCAGTCGGTTGAGCACCTGCTCCAGGGCGCCGGAAGCTTCGCCGGCACGGATCATGTTGACATAGAGCTTGTTGAAGGACTTCGGGTGGCCATTGAGCGCTTCCGAAAATGTCAGACCGCCTTCGACGGCGTTGCCGACATCGTTGAGCACGTGATTAAGCGCCGGGTCTTTGGCCTGTTTCTCGAGGGTGCGGAGCCCGCGCACCAGCGGCAGCCCGGCGTCGAGCAGGGTGGCAAGCTGGCGGGTCACGGTACAGAGCTGTTTTGTCTTGATCTTCTGGGCGCCGAAGGTGACGTTTAAGGTCATCCCCTTGCTTTTCGCCTTCTTGGTCTTGGCGCCCTTCTTCTTGTCGGCGGCGGCGGCACCGCTTCTGGCTTCGGAAATATTGGTTGGGAACAATCCCTGTTCTTTCAACTTGGAAGCGGCTTCGTTCTCGTTGCCCGCCTCGATACGGCCTTTCTGCTCCTTGCCCTGGCCGTCCATGGCCGCATATGTGTACATCGGCATGGGAGGATCCTCCGTTGTATGTGATCGTCGGCTCTAGCCGACTGGCGGTGTCTGTGGAACCTGCCGCCTCGGCGCAACGCCCTGTTCTTACGTTACAGCGATAGTGCGGAAAAATAGGCCGCGGCGGCGGTTTTTGCAAGCCTATCAGCCCGCCTGCTGCTCGAGTTTTTGAATGACCCCGGGCGCATCGGCTGACGTGGTGATGAGCGCGCCATACGAAATGGCACCCTCTTCGTACAGTTGGATCAGGTGTGAATCGAGGGTGTTCATACCCCACTTGGCTCCTGTCTGGATATCCGAGGTGATACGGTAAGTCTTGTTGTCACGAATCAGCGCCTTGATCGAAGGTGTGCAGATCATAATCTCGAACCCGGCAATGCGCCCCGGGCGGTCGTGCCTCGGCATTAGCACCTGTGAGATCACGGCCACCAGCGAGGCGGCGAGCTGCGTGCGAATTTGCTCCTGCTGGTCGGCCGGGAACGCATCAACAATACGGTCGACGGTCGCTGCCGCACCGGTCGTATGCAGGGTGCCAAACACCAGATGCCCGGTTTCCGCAGCAGTCACGGCCGCCCGGATAGTCTCGAGGTCGCGCATTTCGCCAACAAGAATGACATCTCCACCATCACCTCCATCGCCTCCGTTAGGACCACCCTTTGGAATATATTTTTCCCTACGGAAACTCATGCAGCCATCACCACCCTTGCCACTTCTCACAAAGATTCTGGCTCTAT
>JASLZG010000338.1:336-5160 GCA_030754995.1 Lentisphaeria bacterium | reverse complement strand
CCCCGCTTCACCCGGCGGCAGACCTCGACGTGGACCGTTGAAATTGCAACGCGGCTGATCGCCGGCGCCGGCGATCTGCGGCGGAATTTGCAAGCAAAGAATTAGACCTATATTTAGTACGAGCCGCGGCAACCATGTTGACGCGCCAATATTGCTCACGCCGAGAAAATGGATGAAACCAGAAAAAGGAGGGATCCAATGGGAGACAAAGGCAAGAAGGACAAGGACAAGGGCGTGAAACAGCAGCAGAAAAAAAAGGAAAAAAAAGCGAAAGCGAAGTTCGATAAACAACCGAAAAAAATGCCCTGACAGAAGACCCGGTGCGGCGAGGCCGACAACACCCCGAGCACGTATGCGGGTGAACTGACTGTTCGGCATGGCGCGTTGGGGTCAACTCATCGACGTCTTTGCAGCGGGCGGGGCAGAGGATGCGGCCGGCGTGTCTCCGGTGGACAGTCCGTTCCGGATCCGCCGGCATGTCGTCGTTTCGTACGGGCGTGGGAGATTTTTGCGGGCTGCATCACGTAAGGACGATCGAATGACCACTGAAGAGACACATCCCTGGGATTTTTGCGGTGCCGGCGGCGTGCTCCGTTCCGTCGGCAGAAAACCCGACACCACCACCGGCTTCCCCCGCACCTGGCGAATCTTCGGTCCGCTGATGCCGGAGACCGTAACCTTTGTCGACGGCGGGGGCGAGGCCGGCGGCTCATTGTGCGAGCCTGGTGTCAGCGCCGACATTGCCGACCTGACGGCGATACCGGAGCGGCTCACCGTCGGCGACCAACAGTTTGAAGGCCGGGACCTGAAGCGGCGGCGGGACACCCTCGATTTCGGCGCCCTGTACAAGCTCACCAGGAAGGCGCGCGGGTATAACGCGTATGCAATGGCCGAGGTCACCTTCGGCAAACCGACCGAGGTGACGATCGGCACCGGCAGCGACTATTGGATGCAATGGTGGGTTGACGGCAAGGAAGTGCTCAGTACCCTGCGCGGCGGCAACGACTCGTTCGAGTGGAGCAAGACGGATTTTGGGTTCAACTGCCGCTTCGAGCCGGGCCCGCACCTGATCGTCGTGCGCAGCTTCAGCGGTAGCGGCGGCTCACCGTCGTCACGCCAACAGGGATGGGTTTTGCGAGCCGGCTATCTCAACGCCCGTGAAGCCGTGCCGGCAACCCGTAATCGCCAGCGCTGGGAGGTCACGCCGGAGCTGGGGCTGATGCTGCCGCCACGCAACCTCTCAGAGTCGAGCATGGCGATCCGAACCGATCTCTGCCTCGCCGACGAGACCATCGAATGCGACTTTATCCTGCATTCGCCCGAGGGGCAGTTCGGCCTGGTGTTCGGCGCCCAGGACCGTGGCCATTATTACTGGGCATATCTGCCGCGTTGGGGGCAGAACTGGCGGGCCCGGGCGGTTTACGCCGCCATCGCCCGGGTCGACGGTACCGGGCACGCGCGCAATGTTGCGCTGATGTTGATGCCCGGCGTGCCGGCCCACTGGAACGCCCGGCTTTCGATGAAAGTCGTGCGGCGTGGCGATCAAATTCAGATGTATATGAATGGCGTCAAGGGGCCGTTTGCGATCGATGATACGTACGGCGCCGGTTGGGCTGGAGTCAGTGGCCACACCGACTACCGGGTGACCAACCTGCAGCTTACCGGTACGGCAGACGAGAGCCGCAGCTGGCCGGCAGCCGGCGAGCGCAGGCAGATGTGGTTCCAGCCCGACACCGACACCGGTTACGGCAAGGTCCGGCAGACTTTCACTTTGCTGAAGCTGCACAACGGCGACCTTCTCGCCGGTATCTGCAGCCAGGATGCCGCCTTCTTTACATGGGAAGGCGACAAGCATGCCCAGGTCCGCTTGTACCTGTCGCGGGATGCCGGCCGCAGCTGGCAGCGGCACGGCGACGCCCTGCCGGCACCTGCGACCGTGGCGCCGCCGGCTCAGCAGGTGCCGTACAACATGCCGTGGGGGATTCGCTGGTTCGAGCCGAAGCCCGGCGTGATTCGCGCCTTTTGCCACGGGCCTGCGGTGAAGGGTGCCATCGAGCGGTTGAAGGACATCGAGAAGCCGGAGGATATCCTGTCCTACCGGGACTCGGACGACCAAGGGCTGACCTGGACGGCGCCGCAGCCGGCAGCGTTGGTGGGCAACTGGAGCAAGGAGATCTACCGCACCGGCTGTCATAATCACGTCTATGGTTTCACGCAATTGCGCGACGGCACCCTGCTGACCCTTTTTCTGCATCATTATTCAAACGATTACAAACGCATCCGCAAACTGGGCGAAGGAACCTGGGGCACAAATATTGCCCAGCCCTATGTTTCACGAAGCGAAGACAACGGATTGACATGGCAGGTGCCGGTACCCATGGACAACGCCGCATTGTTCGACGGCGTTGAACCGGACAGCCCGCATGGCGGTTGGTCGGAGACGGCGTTCGCGGAATTGCCGTCCGGCCGTATCGTCGCCGTCTGCCGGCCGTATCGGTCGCCCTATGGCTGGCAGACTCACTCGGACGACGGTGGTCGTACCTGGCAATGCTGCACCTACCTGCCGTTTTCGCCTTCCGGCGGCCCGCAGATGATTGCCACCCAATCGGGGTACCTGGCGGTTGTCGGTCGCGAAACCGGTTTGGGGCTGCACACGAGCGTCGATGGGGGGGTCAACTGGGACGCCGGTACACTGCTCGATCACGATTGCTGGTTCAATGGCTTCATGGTCGAAGCGGAACCTGATGTGGCGCTGATCTTCTATTTTTGTCCCGGCCGCACGAGTGACCAATCCTCATGCCCGCGGATGCAGCGCGTGCGCATCACAGAAGATGGCCCGGTACCGGAATAGTTGGGGACAGAAATCCTTGCCGCCTTGATCCCGGCGATATGCGAACGAATCAAGAGGCTTAAGGCCGGCGGCCGGGGAAGAGCCCGGGCCATTGCGGGCAATCACCGGCGCGGAAGCTCGCGGTGCTATTGTTGGGCATCCTCGCGAACTTGCAATAACAGCGCCCCGCCGGCGATGAACAGGACCAGGATCGACAGGATGCCGACGCGGTCGTTGTCCGTTGCCACGGCGATCCACCCCATCAGCAGCGGGCCGATTACGGCGGCGGATTTCCCCAGCAGATTGTACAGGCCGAAGTATTCCGACGCCTTCTCCGGCGGGATCAGCCGGCTGTACATCGAACGGCTCAGCGACTGAATACCGCCCTGCACCAGGCCGACCGCCGCTGCCAGTACGTGAAATTCCCAAGCCGCCGTCATGCTCGCCGCCCAACCGGTGATCGCGATGTAACCGCCGATGGCGATCAGAATCGATCGGCGGGTGCCGATCCGCTCGCCCAGCCGGCCGAAGACGATGGCTGCCGGAAAGGCAATGAATTGCGTCAGCAGGATCGCCTTGATCAGGTCGGCCTCGCCGACACCGATGTTCTTGCCATAGGGCACGGCCATGCGGATGATCGTGTCGACACCGTCGATGTACAGCCAGTATGCCAACAGAAAGATGAGCACCGGCCGATGCTGTCGCAATTGCCGCACGGTACCGACCACTTCACCGAAGGAACGACGGACGGCCTCGGCGATGCCGGTGTGCGGAACTGTCGTTTCACGGACACATCGCCACAGCGGGATACAGAACACCATCCACCACAGCGCCGCGGTGATGATGCAGATGCGTTGCGCCTCGATCTCGGTGAGGTGGAAGCGGTCGTGTCCCAGCACCAGGAAGACGTGCGCTGCCAGCATCAGTCCGCCGCCGAGATACCCAAGCGCGTAGCCCAGGGCCGACACCCGGTCACGGGCCGATGCCGGTGCAACGCTGACAATCAGTGAATCGTAAAACACATTGGCGCCGGAAAAACCGATGCCGGAGATGATGTAGACGATCGCGGCGAGCTGCCAATGACCGTGGGCGATGAAGCTCAGGCCGATGGTCGCCGTGGCGCCGATGAATGCGAAGGCCAGCAGCAACCCCTTGCGCCTGCCGCAGCGGTCGGCAACGGCGCCGAGGACGGGGGCGAGCACCGCCACGACCGCCGACGTGATGGAACTGATCACGCCCCAGCGGAATGTGTTGTCGGTTTTTCCAAGCTCAGCCGCCCAGACACCGGTGAAGAGGATCGGTGCAAATACCACCATCACGCTGGTGGCATACGCTGAGTTGGCCCAGTCGTACATGGCCCAACTGAACACCGACCGGCGGTCGAGAGGTTCAGTCGTGGTCGAAGATTCGGTAGACATGTTCGCCCTTGCCTGCTGCACCCCGATACAGGGGCATACGGCATGCTATATTCCCTTGGGAATCGTCGCAATACAAGCGCCCAATGAAATGATCCTTTTCCCTCTGTTGTCTCGCGAACTCAATACCACCGCGGGATGTTGAGCCGGCCGATGGTGTGCGGCAGTTGTACAGGAACCTAACCTGCGCCTATAGTATTGAACGAGCCCGTGCACCGGCAAAACCCGTATCACCGGACAACCAACGCCAGCGGAATCATGCGTCTTACCCTTGTCATATTCCTGGTCCTTGCCGCCGGAACAGCTGCCGCGCAGAAGCTGTCGATGGTCAAGGAACACAACTTTGGAAAGATCAGCGACAAGGCAAAGGTGGGGACAGACATCACCCTGCGCAACAGCGGGCGCCGGACGCTGAAAATCAAATCGGTGAAACCGGGCTGCGGCTGCACCACGGGCGTGCTCGAGAAGAACGTGCTCGAGCCTGGCGAAACCACGGTGCTCACCATCACCTTCGACCCGAAGGGAAAGATGAGCACGGTGCGCAAGTCGATTACCTTCACCAGCAACGACGTCATCAAT
>JASLZG010000338.1:0-326 GCA_030754995.1 Lentisphaeria bacterium | reverse complement strand
GGTCCAGGTCATGCTCATCAAGGCGGATATCACGCCGAGCTGGGATTTCGTTCCGAGACGCCTCATATTCACGTTGACCGACGGTGTATACGACCTGACCTCAAGTGAGGTCAGGGTGACTAATGGCGGTGACCACGTGCTGAAGATTTACGGGGTCGGCGTGCGCGATACCAACATCACGGTCGACGGCCCCAGGGAGCTCGAGCTGGAACCCGGCGAGGAACAGCTTTACACGTTCAGTGTCGATCCGGCGTACCAGCCGGAGAAATCGGTGACGCCGCGAGTGGTGTTCAAGTCGGATTATAACAGTCGCCGAACACACCGCC
>JASLZG010000337.1 GCA_030754995.1 Lentisphaeria bacterium | reverse complement strand
GATCTTTCTGGAGTTCCGGACAGCGCGCCTTTGCGGCTGGCAGCAACGCCCGAATCTTCGCCATCGAACTGGCAGCGTTCAACATGACCGCCCGGTTGTCGCGGATCTTTTTACTGGTCTGCATCGGCTGTTCTTTTGCGGCGGATTCGAGCCAGCGGATTTCTGTTTTCAATGCACCCAGGCTCTGCATCGTCTGTTTATAGGCAAGCTTGACGCCGTTCCTCGTGCCGGGGATCGGGTACGCCTGGGCCGGGGGTGTGAAAGAGGCCCGGTGTTCGATCTGGTCGGTGATCCGCAGCTCGTCGATACGCCCCTTCAACTGGTGCCCGAATCCATAGTCCCAGATTCCCAGGTGCAGCAGGCCACCGGCCTCCTTGAGACTCAGCCGGTCGGTTGCCCGAATGACGCTGCGGCCATCGAGATAGACATTGTATTCACTGGCGCCGTCGCCACCGGTGCAGTCCCAGTTGATTTCCAGATGATACCATTTGCCGACGACTGCGTCGATGCTGCCACTGGCGGGCGCGCTTTTCGGGGCGTAAATGTCGAAGGTCAGCGCCCGCCCCTGGAAGTACAGTTCGAACGCGGTTTCGCGTTTGCCGTCGCCAGGCTGTTTCGGCATGTTGTACCAGCCGAACAGGGGATGGTACATGGCCGGCGCCGGCGTCGGGCGGTCCTCGTCAATGGCGAACCGGAAGTCGACAGTGCCACGGCGTGGATTGAGGTTCTTCAGCGCCCGGTAAGTACAGGTGCGGTTGCTGTCGGTCAGGTCGACGGCGCCGCCCCAGTGCCCGGCGGTCACGATGCCGGCGCGTTGGTATCCCTTCACCGGGCGCGCCTCGGCGGTCCCGACTGCGAAGTCCGCATCGACGCTCTCGTCGTAATGGGCCAGGAAAAGGGTTTTCCCGGAGGCAAATTGCGGCGCCAGCAACACTGCTGCTGCAAGGGTTACTCCCTGGATGATTGCCTTGTGTTGGTGCTGCATCATCTTGCTCATTGCCTGGCTTCCCAACGGCAACGGGAACGTCCCCCTGCCGGGACGACCGGTCGACAGAGTTGCGGCGTCAAGACTACTTCTGCAGGAACAGGTCCTGGAGCCGGATCTTGAACGGCGCCGACGGCTTCGACGGTTTGCCGTCTTTATCGTTGTATACAATGAACAGGTAAAAGTCTATTTCCGGCCGGAAGCCGTCCACCATCTGGCGCGACTCCGTGAGGCCCGACCTGAGACGCATGGCGCCCCGGCCGTCGGCGTAGGGCGAGGCCCAGACGTCGTAACTGGTGGCGCCCTCGACCAGATCGAAGTTCACATGGCACTTCGTTCCATCCGGGCCGTGCATGGGAAGTTCGGTACCGCTGATCTGCATCGGTGCTCCGATGCCGGACTCGATCATTTCGGCGATCGGGTTCTGCAGCGCCGGCGGGTTGGCCGGCAACGGCATGCGCAACCGTGAGAGGCGCACCGCCTCGTCGCCCTGGTCCGCGGCGCTGGCATACTCGGCAAACAAGTCGCCGAACAGGACGTCCTCGTTCTTTGCTTCAACAGGTTCATTGACGTACATCACGTGGGTGCGACGCTCAACGATTACTTTCTCGATTTGCAGCGGCAGATCGACAATGCCGTCGCCCTTCTCGAAGTGACCCCACCAAGTCGTGCCGGCCTCGCGGAAGCTGTCATAAGGCGCGTGGGCCGGCATCTCGAAGCGCAGGTAGCGCCAGCCATCGAAGTTGAAGGCACTCCAACCGTGAATGTCGTCGCAGTTCCACTGTCCCTTTGTGCCGATGCTGACCCAGCGTTCGCCTTGCGCATCACGCAGGCTGTAGATGACCCGGCCCCAGTCGCTGTGGCCGTTCACCCAAAGCCCCAGGTGACTGGCCTGGCCCGGAATGACGATCGGGTTCTCAGGGATCAACGTCGTGTACCACGGCATGGTCACACGCTCCTTGTCCTGCTTCTGCAAATGGATCGACAACGCCCTGCCGCCCTGATCCTTCGGTGCCGGCGTTTTCTTGATACGCATCTTGCCCTGGAAGCGGGCCATCTGATGCGGGTGATTATGCTCGTACGTCTCGTCACGAGCTTCGCTGATCGACCAGTTCCCGGCGCCGAAGTTGGTCAGCTTCGTGGTGAGTTCGGCCGGAGCTGAGTCGGCATGGTCCGGCGCCCCGAGCTCTACCACGGGGGCATCGGCAAGCCCTTCGATAAACACCGGTGACGAGCCGATCGTGAAACGAATCTCGGGGCCTTTGCGCGTTGTCCTGACCCGGTTGTCCATCTGGTCATAGACCGTCGGCTTGCCGCCTCCGCCGACGTTCAGGGAGACGGGCCGCTCACCGCGCACCGTCCACATCACATGCGTGAGTTCACCGGTTTCATGATGCTCGAACTGCAGACAAAACACCGAGAGACTGCCGGTCGGCAGGTAACGGGAAAAATTCTTGCGGTTCAGATGCCGGGTCAACGTCGCAAACGTTGCATACCCCGGGTTCGGCGACAGATACGGGCGGCGGTCGACCAGGTAACCGGTACCGTAGTGTTCTTCACCGTACCAGTTGGCGGAACTCACACCGGTCACGCCGGCCGGCAGGTTATACATTTCATAGGCAAGGAAGTGGAGGAGGTGCCGCACGACATAGTCGGCCTGCTCGGCTACGGTGACGCCGCCGGGCACTGCCGGGATGAAATTGCCTTCGACAAAAATGAACTCCGGCTCCTTGCCGATCCTCTTCCATTCCTGGCGCAGCTGCCATTTGCGGTGCCCCGTAGCCTGCCCGATCTGCGCTTCCGGCAGGCGCTCGAAAAGCGGTTCGTCAATACCCTGTGCATCGATGAGGTCGGCCAATTTCGGGTCTTGCCGAAGGAACGGCGGGAGAAACATCGGATCCCCCCAGGGCATCATGATCTCGACTTCCGGCCAATGCTCCTTCACCATCTTGACGCCGCGCAGGAAGGCGTCGCGCAGATTGTCCAGATTCTTCTGTTCCTCCTCGCTCGGAACGTATTCCGGTTCGCCGTAATAAACCGGCAGGTTGCCGTGCGTGATGTGGCCGATATTGGGCTCCGGGAAAAAGCCGATATACCGCGCCTCGTCCAGATCGCTGGATGACCGTCTCCGCGTCTTCAGCTCCTTCAGCAGTATCGCCTCCGCCTCCTCCGGCGCCATGCCGCCTTTGAGGTTGTAGCTGAATTGGCCCAACAACCACTTATCGTAGCCCTCGAAACCGGGTAGCGTTTTCATCCCGAACTTCCTGCCGATCGCCTGTACCTCGGGCGTCGTTTCGCCGAAGGTTACGAAGGACATAGTCTCACAGCCCGCCTGCGCCATGATCAGCGTCTCATCCTCCCGCGGCACACCATAGTGCCCGGTGCTATAGCCCCAGTACCCCCACAGCGCGCCTTTGCCGCGTTCCCAGCCGCCACGGGTACGGGTGTCGGCATGCAGGTACGCCAGGCGCCGGCCGGCCGTCCAGGTCTGGTCGCCATCAACCAGCGTCAGTTCCACCGTGTGGCTGCCGTAGCGCTGCAGGCTGAGCGAAAACGGCACGGTCATCGTCGTGCCCGGCATGACCGTGCGCGTTTCCTTCCGGTCTGTCGTTTCTTCGCCGTCGTAGCTGGCAGTGCGCAACCGCAGCGACACGGCGCGCGCGGCATCTGTGTGGTTCGTGAGCTTGACCGTGTACGACGGGCTTTCCGGAGCTATCCAGACGTGGGCCAGCTTGTCCGGCTCGAACGCCAGCTCGAGCCGCGGCCGTTCCAGCGTCATCGCGTAGACGTGCACGGCGCTGGGCAGGCCGGCGCCGTGGAAGCTGTAGGAAATCGGATCCGGGTAGCTGCGGAAGAGTTCTACCGATTTGGTCAACTCCAGCCCCAGCATGGTGTGTCCCTTCGTGTACCGGGTCTGGACCGACAGCGATTCGAGCTTGCTGAGCCCGGCGATCTGATCAATGTCCAGTTCGAAGGTGACCAGGTGCAGGGCGCCAGCGGTACCGTCCGTCAGTTCAACCGGCAGACGTTCGACACTGGTGGCGTCAGCCGTGAAGGCCGGCACCGGCGCTTCCGCACTGACCGGAAAGCCGGAATCCGGCAGATAAAACTGCGCCGAGAACGCCGGCAGGCTGTCCGTCTCGTCGTCTGCCGCGGCCAGGACATGCAGCCTGCAGTACGGTTGTTTCGGCACCGCGAATTGAAGACGTGTCGGATTGACAGTCATAAAACTTTTCCAGCGGCCGCCGAACGGCCCGTTGAAGTTCTGCAGGTAACCGGCCAGGTTGCCGTGCTCAAACCAACTCTGCCCGACATCGACGTGATCGTTGCCGGCGGCATCGGGCCTGGCCAGGAGGAACGGAACGCCGCCAACGCGCACCGCATCGTCCGTCGTCGGCAATGATTCCCGAGCCACCGTGCCGCCGTTTATCGCGGAGGCGTTGACATGATGATCCAGGGGAACGGGGAAATACGGCGAATCGAGATCCACCTCGCGGGTCTGCAGCGAGCTAAGCAAAACTTCACCCCGCAGCTCGATCTCGACGCTGCCGTTGACAACGCCGTCGTCGACCAGCCATTCGGCGATCAGGCCGTCGTCGAGAAAGATCTGCACCCGGTCGGGCCGGCTGGTGACGCGCAGTGCGAACGACCGCTCCGTGACCGTCGCCAACCCGGCGTACGCCCATTCAACGCGTTTGCGATAATCCTCCGGCCAATTGAGTTGGCGCGTGTTGAACCCGAGCAGCTTGTAGTCGCCGTTGACGACGCTCTTTACCGGGGGCTCGATCAGGTGGTTGCGAAAGTCATAACGGAGGCTGGCCTCATTGGACACGCCCAAAAAGAACACCAATGGCTTCTTGTCGGGCGCCGCATCGTCGCGTCCCATCCTGATGTCGACGGTACCGGAATTGATTTTAGGCGATAGAAAACGCAACTCCAACAGATGCTCGACCCCCGGCCCGCAATCGGCGCCGCTCTGCAGGGTGATCGAACCGCCCTGCCCTGGGGCCAGATCGATGCGGCCGTCCGCGTTCGAGACGATGCCGGCGGCTGGGGCACGGGTGATTTTCCAGGCCGCGGCGCCCGACCCCAACAGTTCATCCAGCGCCGATGTCGCATCGCCGCCCTGGGCAACAGCCGACCCCGGGGCCACCAGCGTCATTGCGGCGCACATGCCGAT
>JASLZG010000336.1 GCA_030754995.1 Lentisphaeria bacterium | reverse complement strand
CGATCCAGAATGTCATCCAGACCGATGCTGCCATCAATCCCGGCAATTCCGGCGGTCCGCTGCTGGACAGTGCGGGGCGTTTGATCGGTGTGAATACGATGATTTACAGCCCCTCCGGCGCCTATGCCGGGGTCGGGTTTGCCGTGCCCGCGGATACGGTCAACCGGATCGTGCCGAAATTGATCGTGTATGGCAAGATCGTACGCCCGGGCCTCGGCGTGGAGATCGATGATTACCTGAATGAGCGGCTCGACCTCGAGGGCGTGATCGTCCACGATGTGCTTCGTCGCGGCGCTGCCGACCGTGCCGGCATCAAGGGAATTCGTTGGGGCGCCTTCGGCCGCTACCGGCTCGGGGACGTGATCGTGGCGATCGACGACGAGAAGGTCCGTGACAGCGATGACCTGTTCAAAATCCTCGACCAGCGCAAGGTCGGTGAGACAGTCAGGGTCTCGCTCAAGAACAACGGTCGGCAGCGGGAAGTCACGCTGGAGCTTCAAGCCATCGACTAGCTCCTATCCGGTACAGCTCGAGAGCGTCGATGAGCTGGTGGCGTGACCCGAGTCGAATTCGAGTTCCTCAATCCAGCGGCGTTTTCACCGATTTTTCGAGCTTCAATGGATCAAGGCTAAGCAGATCAAGGCGATGCGATCCGCGGCCTACATCTTCCCCTTCAGCTTCACCAGGAACTCCTGCGGCATCAGGTGGCCCAGGGCGTGATAGCGCCGCACACAAGCGAGGCTGAGCTGGTAGTCGCCGTTGTCGAAATAGGCGCGCGCCAGGTTCTGCCAGGCATCGGCCAGCTTGGGGTCGAGTGCCGCTGCCTTCTTGTAATGCCCGATGCGCTCCTCGACGTTGTCGGTGACGGTGCCCAGGTTGTTCCACACCGCCGCGAAGTCGGGATTGATCTCCAGCGCCTTGCGGTATGACACCCTGGCCAATTCGCCGCTGTCGCTCAACCGGTAGGCCATGCCGAGATTGTTCCACGCCTCGGCGTCGTGCACATTGATCGAAATGGCGAGCCGGCAGGCGGTGATTGCTTCGTCGTAGCGCTCCTTTTCGCGCAGTGCACTGCCCAGCGGGCTCAGCAAGGCGGCGAGAGTCTGGCGCTTGCTCTGCGGCTGCAGGTAAAACTTCTTCCCTTTTTCGCTGAGCTTGCTGCCGGCGCGCTCGAGGTAAATGTTGTCCGCCAGGACCACACCGTCCTGCGTCGTCTCGATGTTCAGCGCTCCGCCGTTGCCCGAGGCCGGCCAGTGAATGTAGATGTGCTCGGGGATGCAGACGCTCTGAAAGGGCAGGTCGAGGCGCTCCGCCAGGGCCATGTACAACGCCACCAGCGCACTGCAACGGCCGTGCTTTGTTTCCAGCAGGACGTGCAGCAGGAAATCTTTGTCGTACGGGTCGGCATCCGCCACGAAACCTTTTTCGCTGAAGATGTAGTCGGCCATTGTCGCCGCCACGTGGGTGCGGTCGGCCGGGTCCTGGATGCGCTCACGCAGCTCGTACGCCATGGCGTCGAGTTGCCCGGCAAAATACGGCAGGTCAATTTCGGGATCATACAGCTTGCCGATCAACAGGTTGCCGTGGCCGATGTCCACATCCTGCTCGTCGAGTGCCAGCATCGCCTCGATCGTCGTCACCTGCAGGCCCTCGCGCCCGGCATTCGCCAACGGCCCGGGCCCTTCCGGAGGGCGCTCGGCCAGCAGCCATGGCTGCGGATTCGCGATCGACAGGGTCGGCGTCTTCGATGTGCGCCTGGTATACTGCCGCATCCGTTCCTGCTCGGACCGCATCAGCTCGGCGAGGGCACTCGCTGCCAGGCGGTCGCCGGACTGCTGCCGCATCTGCAGCATGGCGTGCACGCAGACGTAGCCCATGATGCTGAACAGCGTCTCGTTCGTTTCGAGGTCTTCGCTGACGACCCGCTGCGTAGCCGCGAAAAACCGTTTGGTCTTGCGATGCTTGCCATCCAGGTTGAGGTCGGTTGCTGCCTGCCGGCGACTCGCGCCGTACACCCGCATGACGTTGTCCGGAAAATCGGCGTCGTCCTCCAGGCGCGTCGCAAAGCAGACGTCCGCCAGCAGCAGCGTCCGTTGCGGGATGCGCTGCAGCCATTCACCGAGCTGATGATCGGCAATCTTCGTGCGGGCGCCCAGCAGGATACCGCCTTTCTTCCGGTGGTGCGCGCCGAGGTAGAGCACGACAATGTCGTTGTCCTGCAAAGTCGGCGGCAGCGTTTCCGTGAGAAACGTCTCGAGCTCGTCGGCGCTTGGATTGATCAGGTGATGCTGCCGCGCGGCGCCGACGCCGAACCATTTCGCCAGCGCCGCACCGATCAGCCGGCGCGAGTGCCGCCACGCCTCGAGGTCGCCGCGCCACGGTGTGTCGTGTACCGTGCAGCCGACGTACACGATATTTGGCGCGGCGAACTCCGCCGCCGTGGTCAGGGAGGCCGCCGTGGTCATCAACAACAGGCAGATGTGGCGCAGTATTCTCATTGTTGCGGTGTGTCGTTGCCGGCCGGCCGGGACAGCAGCCACGCCCGGTGCCCGCCGACGATGGCAGTGAACGCCAGGGCGCAGAGATAGAAGCCATGGTGGCCGTGGATGACCGGCAGCAGCGTTTCGAGCAGCAGGTCGAGGATCACCATGCCATGCGCCAGCCGGTCCATGCCGTTCGCGAAGTATTGCGGTACCAGCAGCATGTAGAGCACCAGCGCCGCACACACGGACACGCCGGTGACGGTTGCGGCTGTACGCGCGGGCGCCTGCATCCAGGCGTGAAAAAGGCCGAGATGCGCGACCAGCATCACGAGGCTGTAGTGCCAGCGCGCCGTGAATGTCGCGAACCGGTGGTTGCGTTGCCGCGCGGCATCGGGAGTACCGTTCAAAGAGATCATTGCCGGGCCGGGTGGTCGTGAACTTTCATGTGATAAGGTACTGTTCCCTGTTCTGCGATTCCAAACCGGGGCACAATGGTGTCGGCTTCAGTCATTTCAGATATCTATGTGCACCTGCCGTTCTGTGCGCACAAGTGCGACTATTGCGCCTTTCTCTCGATCGAAGGGTCAGATCGCAGCCTGCGCGGCCGTTTCCTCGATCGCCTCGAGTGCGAACTCGAGATGCTGAGTGGGCGCTGCGGTGCGCTCGCGACGATCTACCTCGGCGGCGGTACGCCGACGCATTTCGCCCCGGGCGAGCTGCTGCGACTGATGACGATGATCGGCCGGCATTTCAGCCGGCGCGACGACTGCGAGTTCACCTGCGAAGGCAACCCGCGGTCACTGACCCGCGACAAGATCGAAATCCTCCTGGGCGGTGGCGTCAACCGGATTTCCATAGGCGTCCAGAGTTTTTCCGAGGACACCCGCCGGGCCATTGGTCGCGGCGGCGACGTACACCGGGTCTACGAGGTATTCGATGACCTCCGTCAGTGTAAGGTTCGCAGCATCAACTGTGACCTTATTTTCGCGGTACCGCGGCAAACGGTCGAAAGCGCCACTGCCGATCTCCGTCGACTCTCGGACCTTGGACCCGATCACGTGTCCGCCTATTCACTGATTGTCGAACCCGGCACGCCGCTGGCGGACCGTGGCGTTTGCGAGCGCGACGACGACGGGCTGGTCGCCATGTGGGAGGCCGCCGACAGTATCCTCGCGGCGAATTGCGGCATGCAGCGCTACGAAGTATCCAATCACGCCCGTCCCGGACATGAATGCCGACACAACTGCCGCATCTGGAAGGGGCACCGATTTCTCGCCGCCGGGCCGTCCGCCTGCTGGTTCGACGAGGCCGGGCGCTGGCAGAATCCGCCGGGCCTCGATGCCTGGTTCGACGGGGAGGCGCCGCAGCTCGATTCGGTGTCGCCGCCGGCGCGCGCCGCAGAAATCCTGGCGACCGGGCTGCGCACGACTGCCGGCTGGCAGCGACCGGAGTATCGCCAGCGTACCGGCTATGACTTTTTCGAATTGCGGAGTCCGCAGCTCGAGGCGCTGATCGCGGATGGCCTGCTTGAACACAACGACGACCATCTGCGCCCGACGCGGCGCGGCCTGCTGTTCGCCAACCACATCGCACGAGAGCTGTTGTGAACTGTTCGTCTTGCCGTGGAACGGTCGGCTGAGCCGTTCATGCGACGGTACGACAGGTTCGGTTTTTGCATTTGTACTGTAAGTTTCAATTCAACGGCCCAGCCGGCCGTGCCATGGCAAGACAGCACAATCAAGGCGCAACGATGATCTGCCTTACCGGCGATACCCATCACGACAGGCTCGATACGAACGAGCAACTGTGGCTGCGCGAGCAGGGGCAGACGATCTCTGAGGTCGATGTCAGCCTCGAATATGTGCAGTTGTGTGCGAAGTACGACGTCAAGTGCACGCTGTATGTGACCGGGCGTACGCTGGCCGACCAGTGGACGCAGTTTGAACCGATCGCTAAGGTGGAGATCTGTGAAGTCGCCGGGCACACGTTCGAGGCTTTTCCGCGGCCGGCCAGTGAGCGACAGAAAACGATGGCAGGTGGCGGCGTTGCGACTTCACATGCCGGTACGCATGGCAGCTATGAAGACCAGGACGAAGACGTGCGCAGGATGTGCGGGATTGCCCTGGAACGCCTGGGCGCGCCAATCGTTTCCTGGCGTAACCACGGCTTCGTTCACGATGCCAACACCGACGAAATCCTGTACGCCCACGGCATTCGTTATGTTTCCGATGACCTGAACTGGGACAAGCTCCATCCCGAACAGCTCGACAGCGGTTTGATTTCCCATCCAGTTAACGTGATAATGGACCATGATCATCTTTATCACGCCCATCGGACGCCGGCCTACGTTGAAAAGCAGCGCGAGAACTGGTCGTTTACGAGCGAGCCCACGAGTGAGTCGTTCACGATCGAGAGGTGGGGCGAATTAGTGATGGAGCAGGTCACGCATATCGCCGCCGCCGGCGGCGTTGCAACCGTACTGGCACATCCGATCTGCATGTACACCGCCGATCGCTTTGCAACATTCGAGCGGCTGCTGCAGCAATTTGCCGCATATCCAGGCATTCACGCCCGCGACGTCGGGGCAGTCGTCGGCGGCAATCCCGGGGGAACCGATGGCCTCTGAGCGGCACGTATATATCAATGGCGAGCTGGTGCCGGAATCGCAGGCGACGATCTCGATCTTCGACGTCGGCCTGATGTACGGC
>JASLZG010000335.1 GCA_030754995.1 Lentisphaeria bacterium | reverse complement strand
GCATGCAGAAGGTCCGCAGGGGTAGTCAAAGTCCGGGCGGGAGACAGTAGTCGCTACAGGCACAAGACGCAGGATTTCATGCTCGTCGCATTCACTTTGGCCGATTCTCCTCCGAGAACTGCAATAACCCGGCTCCGGAGATGCCGAGCGGGTCACGGCTGGCCTGTCCGCAAACCTCGTCTTCGCTTTGGCATTAATCTGACGTGACCGGCACGAAAGGCTTAAGTCTACGCATTTAAGGCCGAAAATCAAGGATCGGAGCCCCATCGACGAGCCGGTAGAGGCACCATTTCATCAGCCTTCAGTGATTTCCACAACTCCGCAACAGGAAGGCTGCGGCAAATCGCCTTCGAGGTCGCCGCCGCCCTCTTGGCAGCACCCCATCCGGGTGCTATCCTTGCAGCATGCAATTCACCTTGAAATCAGCCATCATGCTTGCACTCCTGGCGTTCGTCGCCGGTTGCCTGCACCTCGAACAGGAAATCAACCTGGACAACAACAACAGCGGCAAGTTTCGCATCTTTTTCTCAGTGCCTCGGGCGACGGCCGACAAGTTGGCTGATCCGGATAATTCCCAGCATTTGGCCTGGCGACAACTGTTCGATATCCGCCGTGGCCAGAAGCTCTATGAGGACGGTTCCGGCCTCTCGGTTACGCGCTACCGCGTTTTCGATCGGGATGCGCGTCGGCACGTCCGCATCGAAGGCCGCATCGATGACCTCGAACGCGCGTTCGCATCGGGCAAGCTCGGCGCCTGGAAACTCGAGTCGGTCGGCGCCAACACTCGTCTGACGGCGCGCCTGCCGGAATCGGCCGACCCCGCCGGGGAAGACGCCCGACGCGAACTGTGGGACGGACTGTACCTCAACCTCATCGTTACCGTGCCCGGAACAATCGTCGATACCTCGGCGTCAGAATACCGAAAAAATCGCGCCAAATGGACGTTCGACACCGACGACACGAAGGATTTCCTGAGCCAACCACCCAGAATCTACGTTGAATTCAAAGACTAAACTGATTGTCGGTATCCTGGTGCTGGCCGGTGGCTGCTGTACCACCAGGCAGGCCACCGAATTTCAGCCGCCGCCGCCTATCGAGCCGATGCTCGATACCGCCGTCGCGGTCGCCAATAAACTGACCATGATGCTCGAGGTCAGTTCGCCACTCGGCCGCGGCAGCAGCCACCGGGTTCGTATCGACGTCCCGCGCGGCACCGCCAACGGCCCGGTGGATCTCGACCTCAACGCCATTGCCGCGCAACTGAACGCCCGCCTCGATCGGAACCGCAACATCCGCATCGTCGGCGTCCAGGATCCGTTCGACTACACGCTGGGATTGCAAATATCGCCAGCCAATGGATCCCGTTCGTTGCATGCCGTTCTGAGCAAGCCGGATGGCAGCAACGCGTGGATCGTCAAACAGAAAATTCCCGAACACCTCTCCGCCATCCCATGAACCGACGTTTTCTATGCCCCGATCTCCCTGCCGCCGGCCAGTCAGTCACCCTTTCCGAGCCGGAGTCCTATCACCTGCGCACCATCCTGCGGCTGCGGCAGGAGGAAGAAATCACCTTGCTCGACGGTCGCGGCAGTTGCGCCCGCGCGATCGCCAAGCCAACCGGCAGCCGCCACCAGCCGGTTACCTGCTCGATCATCGAGGTCACGCAACACGAACCGCCCGCCGTCCGTCTCGTGCTGGCCGTGGCGCCGCCGCGCGGCAAGGCGATGGGCCGCATTGTGCGCCAAGCCACCGAACTCGGGGTTGCCGAGATCCGCCCCGTCCAGACCGCCTTCGGCGTCTCCCGGCCGGATGCCGGGGCCACCGATCATTGGCGTACCGACGCCGGCGAAGCGATCAAACAATCCGGCAACCCTTTCCTGCCGCACCTCGCCGAAATTGCCGAGTTCGCCGATGCCGTCGCGGAAATGTCCGCGCCGGCGTATGTTGGGTGGGCACCGGGTGACACCGATGGGCCGGCCGTACCGCCGCCGATTGACCGGCGCACTGTCGAAGCAGCTGGCCAGTTGTGGCTGTGGATCGGCCCGGAAGGCGGCTTCAACGACGATGAACTCGAAACCTTGAAGGCCAGGCAGGCGCAGCCACTGGCCATCGGCCGCTGGATTCTGCGCGTCGAGACGGCTGTCGTCGCGGCGCTTGCCTGGATTGTCAACCAACACCTGTGATGCCATGGACCTGATACTGAGCCTGCCCACCAGCGTCGTCGAAGCCGACATTCAATGGCTGCCCAACATTGCCGGTGAATGGCATGGAATTGAACTGCACGGCACCGCACTCGACGACGATTCCCTGTGGTCCGGACTGGTCGATCGCCTGCCCCTGCCCGTGCTCCATGTTCACGAGCTGCTGCCCACCCCGGTCACCCGCAACCTGCCCGAAGCCCCCATCGCTACCCGCAACCGGCTGACTGACCACCTCCGGCGCCTGCTCGAGCGCGCCGCCGCCATGTCGGTGCGGACCGCAACCCTGGATTTCGGTCTCACCGTCGATGCCGGCACCAAGTGGAATGACGCCCTCGACCGTCGCGTCGAGCTGCTGCTCTCGCTCATGCCTCTGGCCGAAGCCCTCGAGATCGTCCTCTGCGTCGATCTCCGTGTGCCGGTCACCCGCGGCGATGACATTATCAACGCCGGCGGCCTGCGGTTGGCAAATGAAATCATGCATCCGAACTGCCAGCTTACGCTCGATGTTTTTCCGTTCGATCTGCCCGAGGAGTTCGATCTGGCAGGTCTCGTCAAGCAATACCTCTTCAGAGTCGCCGTGCTGCGCACCAACTATGAACCGGCACTCGGCCTGCGGCCGCGGCCGCAGCGGCTCACCGAATGGTGCCAGGCGCTTCAGCGCCAGAACTACCACGGCAGCATCTGCTTCTGCCCCGATGTCGAATCCCCGGAGTTCTGCCAACGGGAATTTGAACGGCTCACCGCCGATCTCGAGACCGCTGGCGATGACGACGACGACGACGAATAACAACGACAGCTCACACGGAGTATCACGGTGAAACGATTCGCATGCCCGGTCCTCGCAGTGGCCCTGAACATAACCACCGCCAGCGCCGATCCATTGGCGCTCGACGCCAATGCCATCGTCCGGCCGGTCACCGCCAGCGGCGGCATGGTGGTCACCAGCGAACCGATCGCCACCCGCATCGGCGTCGATGTCCTGCGGGACGGCGGCAATGCGGTCGACGCCGCGGTCACCATCGGCTTCGCGCTTGCTGTCGTGCGGCCGCGAGCCGGCAACATCGGCGGCGGCGGCTTCATGCTGATCAAGCGCCGGGACGGCGAACGAGTCGAGGTCATCGATTATCGCGAAACCGCACCGGCAGCCGCACATCGCGACATGTTCCTCGATGCCGATGGCAACGCCGACCCGCAGAAGAGCCGATTCTCGCACCTCTCCGCCGGCGTCCCGGGAACCGTCGCCGGCCTGGCCCTGGCCCTGGAGCAGGCCGGCACGATATCCCTGGGCGACGCACTGCGCCCCGCCATCGACCTGGCGGAAAACGGCTTCATCGTCAGCGGACAGTTTGCCGGCAACACTAAGGCGTACGAGAAGCGCCTCAAGCAATGGCCCGCCAGTGCCGCCGTCTTTTTCAAGGCCGGCGGTGCTCCCTACGAAGCTGGTGATGTTTTTCGGCAGCCGCAACTCGCCGGCACACTGCGCGCCATCGCCGAGAACGGACCATCAGCCTTTTACGAAGGCGAGACCGCGACGCTGATCGAGCGGGAGATGCGGGCACACGGTGGTCTCATCACGCGAGCCGACATGGCAGCCTACCAGCCGCGGATGCGCCACGCCGTGCACGGCACCTATCGCAGTTACGACGTCTACAGCATGTCGCCGCCCAGCTCCGGGGGGGTGCATATCGTGCAGATCCTCAACATCCTCGACGGCTTCGACCTGGCCGCCGCCGGCCACAACAGCGCCCAATCGATTCACTGGATGGCCGAGGCGATGAAACGCGCCTACGCCGACCGCTCGGTGTACCTCGGCGACCCCGACTTTGCGAACGTGCCGGTCGCCGGACTCACCGCCAAGGATTACGCCGAGGTTTTACGGCGCGGCATCACCGACACCGCCACGCCGAGCCAGGAGATCAAAGCGGGGACACCGCCCGGTTGGGAAAGTGACGAAACGACGCACTTCTCGATCGTGGATCGTCACGACAACGCCGTCTCGAATACCTACACCATCAACTTCGGATTCGGCTCCGGCATCGTCGTGCCGGGCACCGGCTTCCTGCTGAACAACGAAATGGACGACTTCAGCGCCAAGCCCGGGGTGCCAAACGCCTACGGCCTGATCGGCGGAACCGCCAACGCCGTGGCCCCAAACAAACGAATGCTCAGCTCCATGTCGCCGACCATCGTGCTGAAGGACGGCGAGCCGTTTCTGGTCACCGGCAGCCCCGGCGGCTCGCGCATAATCACCACGACGCTGCAGGTCATCGTCAACGTCATCGACTTCGACATGAATCTGCAGGAAGCGGTCAACGCCCCGCGCGTCCATCATCAGTGGCTGCCCGACGAGCTGCGGTTGGAACACGGCATCAGTGCCGATACGGTTGCGCTCCTGAAGTTCAAAGGACACGGGGTAAAGGAAAAAAGCGTCATGGGCGCTGCCAATTCGATCCTCGTCGACGTTGGGCGCCGGATTTTTCACGGTGCCGGCGACCCACGGCGCGGTGGTGTTGCCCTGGGCCTGGACTGAAGCGAGGCATTGATGAGTTACGACTATGATCTGTTTACCATCGGTGCCGGTTCCGGCGGCGTCCGGGCCAGCAGAATGGCGACGCAATACGGTGCCACCGCCGCGGTCGCCGAAATGGGGCCGCTCGGCGGCACCTGCGTCAATGTGGGATGCGTGCCGAAGAAGTTGCTGGTCTATGCCTCCCACTTTCATGAGGAGTTTTGCGCCGCCGCCGGCTTCGGCTGGACCATCGCCGATAGCAGTTTCGACTGGCCGGCCTTGATCGCCAACAAGAACAGCGAGATCCTGCGGCTCAACGGCATCTACGAATCGATCCTTGACAACGCCGGGGTCGACATTGTTCACGGCCGCGCCACCGTGGCCGGCCACGACGTCCTACAGGACTCCCTCGCGGTGCGTCGTCGGGTCGGGTATCTGCCCGAAACGCCGCCCGTGTACCCGGAGATGACCGTCGAGGCGTA
>JASLZG010000334.1 GCA_030754995.1 Lentisphaeria bacterium | reverse complement strand
AAGGGCGAAGTTGTAACTGTGCTGCGTTTTGATTTGGAAGTTCAGGGTTTCAAAGTCGTGCCGAAAGCCAGCGCTAAATATATTCTTTCCGGCAAGAATGGTGGTGCCGTGGAAGGCGCGCTTCAGGATGCGAATCAGGCGTTCGGGGTCATTGGTGACGATGGCATCGGCGCCCAGCTCGATGAAGCGGCGCATGTCGGGCTCGTCATCAATCGTCCACGGCCACACCGCGATGCCGCGGCAATGCGCCAACTGCATCAGTTCACCGGTGACATATCCGTGCCAGACAATCAGCGGTCCCAACTGCGTACGGGACGCCTGGCGGATGTAGGTGCGGTTGAAATCCGACTTGTCTTCCCGCTGCGCAAGTTTCTCGACTTCGGCATCGACGTTCAAGCAGACCCGCAACTCACTGTCGCACCGATGCACATCAGGCGCCGTGTCGACACAACAGCCGCAAATCAGCACCTCATCCTTCATGGCCGCGGCGTCGATTGCCTGCACCATCGCCGGAATGTCATCGGTGCGCGGGGCATCGATCAGGAGCAGCCCCCGCCCTCTTCCAAACTCAAGAGCTTCGGTCAACGTCGGCACCGGCTCCCCGGCATATCGCTGATCCTTCCAGCTGCCCGCGTCCAGCTCCTTGACGTCCGCCAGTGTCATGGCCGACACCGGACCTGTTCCATTCGTCGTCCGGTCGACGGTGGCGTCGTGCAGCAGGACCGGTACGCCATCCTGCGTCAGCCGCAGGTCGAGCTCGACGGCATCGGCGCCAAGTTCAAACGCTTCGCGCATGGAAGCAAGCGTGTTCTCCGGTGCGCGTATTGAGTTGCCGCGATGGGCAACGACGATCGGTCCAGTTCGTGGCATGATGTTTTCCCGGAGGCAGTTTCGAGTTGCAGATGTCAGAAATGCGCGAGTCCGGCTTGTTGAACAGGTTGAATATATCGGGCCGAACCGGACGGTCAATCTTCCCGATAGGGCCGTCCTTGCCGGTAGAGTTCGAGGCGTTTGGCGATCTTTTCCGCCAGTCGATTGGATTCGGCACCGGAAACCAGTGAGAGTGCCGCTTCCGCTGTCGCCACAGCCCGTTCGAACTGTGCCGCCGCGGCATAGGCTGCAGCCAATGTGTCGAGCATCGTCGGGTTCTCATTGTCAGTCAATTCGACAGCGCGTTCCGCATGGCGGACAGCCGCCTCTGCTTGACGAATGTCGCTGTCGGCGGCGGTCGCCAGGATCCACGCCAGGGCGTTCAAGGGCAACGGCCAGTCCGGCTTCAGGCGGATGCATTGCTCAAAGTGTCTACAAGCCTCATCACCGCGTCCCGTGCTTGCCAGTGTCAACCCCAGGCGATGATGCCCGTCGGCGAAGTCGGGCTTGAGGGTCACGGCCTGCTGAAAATGGTGGAGCGCTTCGTCGATCCTGCCCTGCTGACGATACGCCAGCGCCAGGTAAAAGTGCGCTTTGGCATATTTCGGATCACGCTGCAGTACCTGCTGATAGTGCTCGATCGCGTCATCGAGGTGACGCTGCGAGCCCAGGACATTACCCAGTTTGTAGTGTACCCGCGTCGAGTCGGGCGCCAGCGCCAGCGCCTTTCGATAATGGCTGATCGCCTCGTCCGGACGTTCCTGCTTTTGTCGTGCCTCGGCCAGGAGCACATGGGTATCGGCCAGGTCGCGGTCCATAAGGGACCGTTCCTCTGCAGTCAGCGACGGTGGCCGCGGCCGTGTGGCATGCTGTTCGACTGCGAGCTCGAGATACCGGCTCGCATCGTCGAAATACAGGTCCTCGAAGATACGAGCCATAGAGCGAAGATCCCGTTCGTCCGGCGCCCGGTACCAACGGCCGGCAAACGGCACCGATGCATCGCGCCACTGCTGGCGTGAGACCTCGAGGTTCGCCACATCCTGTAACAAGCCGGCAATATCGACTCGCCCCCGGTAGATCACCGCCAGTCGTCCCTCGCTGTCCAGCAGGAGACTGACAGGGACCGCAAAGGGCGCAGTCATGACGAAGAGTAGATCCTGCACCCGCTCGATCTTGTCGAGCAGCTCGAGCGTTGCCAGGCCGGACTCGAACGGGAATGCGATTCGCTCGACAAGCCGCTGTGCATCGGCCGGCTGCGTGCGATTGTTCTCCGCCAGCCCGTCGACGCTCAAGGCGAGCACCTCGAGACCGGCAGCACGCAATGTCTCTTTCTGTGTCGTGAATTCCTTGAGCTCGGCAATGCACGGTACACACCAGCTGGCCCACAGGTTGATCAGCAATGGTTTTGACCGTGGCGCGACGGCATGTTCCGTGGCGCTGCCGAACTGCCTGTACGGCAGCCGCGGCATCGGCAGGCGGCTGGACAACGTAATTTGCGCCTGTTCAGTACTCTCGGGTACAACCTGCGGCGCCGGCGGCAGGACCGGGGTCTTTCGTGGCGGCCGCCATTCCACGGGCGCACCGCTGTTCTGAATCAACACATAGCGCCTATCAGCTGCAATGTCGCTGAACTGTTCAGGCTCCCCGCCGGGCCATCGCACGATGATGTGCTGGATATCCAGGCTGCGGCCTAATCCGAAATGCAGCCACTTGCTCGATTGCGAAATGAAGCCGTCACCGGCGTATAGCGTTTGAATCAATCGAGACTGTTCAGTGTTTGGTGGCCGGGATTCAGAGTTTCGCGGTTTTACGACGACTTCCACCCGGGCGCCGATGGCGTCACGGTTGCAGGTCGTGCCGCGGAGTTTGACGGCGACGAAGCTGTGCCCGGTCGCGTTGTTGTCGGTTTGGTTCAACATCAGGCGCAGACGCGGGCCGGTGCGATTTTGCAGCCATATGTCGAGGTCACCGTCATGGTCCCAGTCCACCGTTCCCAGCGCGCGGGCGTCATCGGCGAAATCGAGGCCGGTGGCGGCTGAGACGTTGGCGAAGCGCGTGCCGCCACAATTGAGAAAAGCCGTGTTGCGCTCGTTGCCGCTCCACGATTGCCCCTGCTGCACGAGTCGTCCCATGGCTTGGAACAGCGCCAGATACCCGTCCGGCGGGTAGGTGACTTCGGCGTCCCTCGGTGAAAGCGACACGACCTGCCGCCAGAAGAAACTTCACAAGTCACCGCTGTCGGAGTTTGTCACAAAGCCGTTGGCAACAACCAGGTCGAGCCAGGTATCATTGTTGAAGTCGACGAACTTCGAAGCCCAGGCCCAGCGGCCCTTGGTCACGCCGGCGGCTTCGCTGACGTCGTTGAAGGTGCCGTCCCCGGCGTTGGTAAACAGGGTGTTGCCGCGCGCCAGCCGCTGGAAGTTCGCGACGGTGTCGGACCGGTGCGCCTGGGTGACCATGGGTTGATAGGTGACCCGGCTGCCGGCACTCGAGAACATGTTGCCGACGTACAGGTCCATGAACCCATCGCGATTGCAGTCGCCCCAGGAGACGGACATGCCCGTGGCCATGTCCTCGACACCGGCTTCGGGGGCGACATCCGTGAACTGCCCGCCGTCATTACCGTACAGGCTGTTGCGGCCGAAATCGTTGGCAACGTAAAGATCGACGTCGCCATCGTTGTCATAGTCTTCCCAGACAGCAGAGTAGCTGAAGCGCGTGTTGTTCGCGTCGAGCCCGGTTGCCTCGGTCACATTAACAAACCTGAAGTCACCGTCGTTGCGGAACAGCGCATTGGCGCCACCGTTGTTGGCATCGTAAAACGGGAACGGCGCCGGCAAAGGCGGCCGGTCAAGCGTCGTTGTGTCGCCGCGGTAGCAGCAGACGAAAACATCCAGATCACCGTCTTCGTCGTAGTCGGCGGCGGCAAGTGAGTACGCTTCGGCGACGGCCCGCGGGCGCGCCCGCAGCGTGAACCGTCCATCACCGTCGTTTTCCAACAGCAGCAATACCGGATCCGCGGCGACCACCAGGTCCTGATCGCCGTCGTTGTCGAGATCGATCAGCAGTGCCGCGGTCGAGTATTCGAGCCAATCGACACCGGCGGCCGCGGCGACATCGGTAACCGTCCCGTCAACATTCTGAACATAGAGGCGGTTGGGCAGCCCGCCACCGTCACAGGCATAGACGTCCTCGAGGTCGTCCCCGTTGACGTCACCGAGGGCCAGTCCGTGGAAGCCGTGGAAGATAACCATCAAGCTGCGCGGCAGCCGGGTCAGCCAGTGATCGATGCCCGGCAACACCTGATCCTGGTACGACGCATTGCGCCCCATCACCGATGCCGTGCAGTCCGCGAACAGCTGGCCACCGTCCACCTTGGTCACGACTTCGTCGTACGCCACCAGGCCGATCCACTGCAAACGCGGCGGCGTCGCGGATGCGGCCTTGGGAAATGACCAGCGGCATTGCCAGACCGCATTCTGCTGTACCCCCGACCCGTTGGTGCGGTTGCTGAATTCACCGAACAGGCGGGTGGTGAAGAATGCCTCGGCATTGTCGATGCCAACCACCTTGAAACTTGCCCGGATGTCATCACCGGCGCCCAAGCCTGCGACCAGGTGCTTCAGCGCCCTGGCGAGGCTGTTACCGATTTGCGACGATGTCGACTCGCCGTTCCACCGGAGCACGCGCATGGTCCCGTCATTCAAGACCTCATCGAGCGGTGCCGGCCGCAGGTCATCACAGGCGAACTCGTCGCTGGCCAGGCTCGAAAGATGCCCGGCGTCGATTCGCTCGGGATGCTCGATGAGCTTGGCCATGGCCTTGAGTTGCACGCCGACCGCATCGGTCAGCACCTCGGTGTCCCATCCGTCACGGGCGGGATCGACCTTGTCGGCCAGCTCATCGACAAGCGTTTTCGGGCGGCTCGGACGGGTGATATCACCGATGGGAATCGGCGCATCATCCGCACCCGCGGCTGCCTGGTCGGGTCTGGCGGCGGGCGACGCGGCGTCCGGCCTGTCCCCGGCAGTGCCGTCCGGCTGGCCCTGGAACTGTCGCCACAGCAGCACCCCGATCACCAGCACTGCGCCGATCAGCAACGCCGGTGCTGCCCGGACAGGCCGCTTTACTTTATTAGTGTCGGTGCGCCCCATACCACGTGATTGTTTGAATCATGCCAGTCCCTGGTCAAGGCACGGACCCGCCACCGTAGAATGCCGCCGCGCGCAACATCTACCGCCACTCGCTGGGCAGCGGGCGCACCGGCGAATTTATCGTGAAAGAGGATGTTCTCGTCCAGTTGAATGGTCACGTCGACGCAGCCTT
>JASLZG010000333.1 GCA_030754995.1 Lentisphaeria bacterium | reverse complement strand
ACTCCGATCGGCTGACGCCAATCGTCGGCCCCTTGACGGTGAGGTACCCGGCGTTGCCTGCAACACGCACCCGAACCGTTGCAAGCTTTGCACTGTCCAGGTAGCCCTGGCAGTAACGTACCGGTGCGGCAGCCGCACGCCAGGCGTCATCGACGACCAGAAACTTGCGCTCGATTTCGGTACTCACGGGAACCGCGCCGGGTCTCGGGGGAATGCTTCGTAACCACTCATGTCGACGGTGTCGCCGGCGACTGCCCATGGTGTGCCGCACTCCGAGGGCAGTTGATTCTGGTCGTAGCACGCCTTGAGAACCTGCTGCAGGCCGGTTACCTGCCGGTACTGCTCCGAGTGTTCTTCTTCGAGATTGCCGATGGTGATCAGCTCCGCCGGCCACTCGCAGATGTTCGGCATCGATTCGTGCATGCCGTTGATGCACAGCGTCTGCATGCCGGCCGCCTCGGGGCCGCAGAGGATGGCACGATTGCCGGCAGCGGCGTCTGCGGCAGCGATTAATTTGCAGGCCGAGCCTTCGCTGGGGTCGCCGTAGGTTTCGATGACCTCGCCGTTGTGGCGGGCGACGATCGGGCTGTCCAGCTCATATTGGACCGTGGCATCCTCGAACTCGTAGTGGAAGACCGGTCCGAGATTTTCTTCGCCGTCGGCAGCGTGGGAGGTGTAGAACAGAATTTCGACGCCTTCTGTCGTCGCGATCCGCGCCGCCACGGTGTCAAAGCTGGTGATCTCATTGGCTCGATAAAGTTCAGCGCTGACCGTCGCCGGTGTGGCGCTGCGGTCGACCGCCGGGCCGATGACGTAAAGGCTGTTGTGCAGGTAGTGTGCCGTGGCATTGTTGGCTGGGCTGTCCAGCACCCAGTCGCCGCCTGGCCGGCGCAGTTGACCGCCCCAGCTGGCACGTTCGTAGTAGCCGTTGAAACGGCGCCACAGAGCAATTGTCTTCAGGCGTTTTGGCGCCCCGAAACGCCCGGACATTATATCAGCCTTGAGTTGCTGCACCGGCGTCGAGAACGATGCCTGGAAGCCGATGGCGACGAAACGGTTGGCGGCGTCGCGGGCGTCGATCATCTGCCGCACCTCCTGCCAGGTGGCGCCCAGTGGTTTTTCGCAGAGCACATGACTGCCGTTCTGCAGGGCGACGATGGTCTGCGGCATGTGAAAATGGATTGGCGACGCGATCACCGCCAGCTCGGCGCTGTGCCCGGCGTAAAAGGCCTCCAGGTCGTCGAAAATCGGTATGCCTTGCGCCAGCAGGGTGTCATGGGTGCTGCAGCGGTCGATGAACGGATCGACGACGCCGGCGAGCGTTATGTTCTCGTGCGCCCCGGACAGGTATTGCTCCATGTAAAATTCACCGTAACCGCCGGCACCGATCTGGACGAGTCGTGTTTTTTTCATTTTTCTACTGCAGTTCCTCTGCTGTTTGTTTTAGAATTTGACCCCGACCTCGGCGGCGACCTTCGCCAGGTCCTTGTGTTTGCCGTGAATCTGCAGGCCTTCGAGACAGATTTCTTTCGCCAGCTCCCTTTCGCCGCTGAGCAACATGATCCGGGTGAATTTAGCGTAGAAAAGCGAACTGGCGTTGGGATCAACGACTTTGTAATTGAAGAAAACAGCCTGCAGTCCGATGCGCGCCCGGGAAACCTCGGCTTTCGAGCCGTACTCGTACTGTTCATTGGCGATTTTGTCGATCTCGGACCAGAATCGTTTGGCGGCGCCCGGGCCTTCTGCGACTGCTGCCGGCATGCCGGCCGCGAGCACCTCCATCGCGTCAGTCATTTCGCCGTCCAGCATCAGCTCGTGCACCAGGTCCACATAATTGTAAAGCGGCTTGGGATTTTCGGCAATACGCTGGCGGTACATGGCAATCGCCGGGTTCGGCAGCTTGACGTGCAACTTTTCCGACGCCTGCAGGTCGATATCGCGCCTGACGCTTTGGCGCCCCGGCAACTGCAGCATCAGCTGGTAAGAGCCGGGCTCGAGCTCGTCGAACGTAAGGGGTGTGCGGCCGCGCTGTTCACTGTCGACAAAAACGATGGCGCCGGTCGGCTGCGAAGTGATCGACAGCTCCAGGGCCGGTCGTTTCTGCAGCACGATCTGCACGGGCTCGTCCGGCCAGGTCGCCCGGTCGTAGCTCGCTTCCCAGTCGACGTAACCGGACAGCACGGCACGGACATGAACCGTCTGGCCGGAGGCCGGAGGCGGCAGTTCCACGGGAGCCTGGCCGTGCAGCTCGTCATCGACCCAGATACCGGCTTGTGGGGGCTGCGACTCGAATTCGAGGATGCCGGGCCGGCTACATCCTGTCACCAGTCCTAGAACCAGCATCAGCGCTGGTATAGATCGTATCATATGGTGTCTTTGGTATGGGCGGCTGGTTGATCGCCGGGGCTGTTTCCAGGTCGACATTGGTCGAGATACGGAACTGGGCGATCATCATGCCGTTGTCCCAGGTCCACAGCCCGAAGCGCCGTCCCTGCAGCGGGTTGTCGTCGGTTACGTCGCCGGCCAGCTTGTTGTCGACCCAGAAGCGCAGCCGATTGCCGTGCTTGCGGATCTTGACGTGGAACCAGCGGCGGTGTGTAGCGCTGACTCTCGGCAGCTTGACCGCTCCGTTGAAGTTGAGTTCGTCGTCGCCGCGCAGGACAATCGATCCGGTGTTGTCACAGCCGCCGAGCATGAAGCTGTAGCCGCTGTTGACGTTCTGGCCGTCAGCTGCCAGGACCGCGTTGAAGTCGGCAATGTATTCGTAGTTGCTGCCGCGTTCCTTCTGCATCTTCGGGCCAACGAAAAAATCGAGCGTCACATTATCGCCGTGGTTGCTTTTGTGCCAGTTACAGGCGACGCCGTTGCGTTTATAGCCCGAATAGAACGACCACCGCGGATCGCATTGCCAGCGGTTGGTCACCAGCCAGTCGCCGGCGACGGCGGACCAGTCAACCGGTGCGGCACGAAACGAGTAACTGCCTACGCCGGCGGCGCCGATGACGATCGTGTCGGCCCAGGAATCGTCCCCGAAACGGGCCCGGGAGCCGACCCGGCACAGCTCCCGGAGCGATTCCGGTGTGTCCAGGTACTGCCACAGGTTGCCATCGATCCATGCGAGAATCTTGCCGCCGCGCCGCGCCAGGCGCAGAAGCTTCGGCGGTGTGTCTCCCTCGTACCGTGTCGATCGGGTGTCACCGTCGGCACGAAGCGTGATGAGGTATCCGTCCGCCGCCTTGGCCGGGGCGATTTTCAGCTCGATCACGTCGGCTTCCTCGCTGGTGGTTTCACCGGCGAGGAGCACCGCGATGGATTGCGTCTCCAGCAACGACGTCCACGGTCGCAAGTCCTGTTCGATACTGGCGTCGCTCCAGAAATCGGAGCGATGCCAGTAGATCTTGCCGCCATCGGCCGGGCTTTGGAACCAGTCCGTTGTCGGCCCGCTCCAGCTGTGCATCGTCTTTTCGTGCTCGAAGGCCCGGACGCGATTCTCGATCGCCGGCAGCGGCGTCGCTGCCGCCACGGAATACCGGATGACTTCACCGTCGACACCCGCGGTGCCGGGAGCCGTGGCCCGGCCGCACTTGCCGAACGCTACGATCCGCTCGTTGATGCTGCACCAGGCGTCGTGGTCGAGGACGTGCAAGGCCAGATCGAAGGGGCCGCTCGGCGGTGCCTCGACAGTTGCGGACTCTGCAGCGGCGCCGCCGACGGCGACCTGCAGATTGCCCGCGGCGTCCGCTTTCAAGGTCGCCGTGACCCCGTCGCCGAGGCCGTTGCGGCGGGCGTACAGGGTGACGCCGTCGCCAATCGACTCGACCCGGGCCGCCACCGTGACATTGGCCAGTACCAGGGCGTGCAGCGCCGGATCGCCACGCCCGGCATCCATATCCAGGCGCGTCACCGGCCGCACCGACGCATCGTCGAACCTGACAGAATCAGCGTGCTTGGTCGAAACTCCGACGGCACCGCCGAGCAACGGCGCCGGGTCGACGACTGACATGAGCGGAATGTCATCGTGCCAGACCTTGAGATATCCGTGGAACTGCGAGATTCGCAATACGGTCCACTGATTGGCGATGCCGGTGACTTCGACCTGCCCGAGCTCGGTGACCTGTTCGCCATTCCGCCGTGTGAGGATCAGCTTGTCGATACCTGTACCCGGTTCAAACACCAGCCGGTATTCGGCCGCCCCGGTATAGCACAGCAGCAGCCCGAACCGCACGACACCCTCTGTGTATACGGCACAAGAAAACTCGTAGTTGCGCCAGAACGGGTAACCCGCGGTGATGACGCCTTGTGGTGCTTTGCTGGTGAGCGAGAATGGATTGGCGCTGCGCGTCGGATTGTTCAGCGCAACCACGCTCCAGCGGCCCTCGCGGACAGTCCACTCACCGAGGTCGTTCTCGGTGTGCATGAAGTCTTCGTCGAAAAACACGGGACCGGTTTTCTGAAAAGTCGTCTCGCCGACCAGGGCCGGTGAATCCCGCTGCTGCGGGCGCCATGACCAGCTGCCCGAACGCCATTTCTGCAACGGCAACGTTGCGACGGTGAGCCGTTGGCCGTCAACGAAAATCGACAGCAGCCCGGCTTCCACACAGGCCGAGATTGTGGTGCCAGCGGTCAGGGAGATTGCGGACTCGACAAGTTTTTCGCGCTGATCCTTGCCGGCAATCAGCCAGACATTGCAGCGGCCGGCTTCGATCGCTGTATCAACCATCGCGGTGGTGCCGGCGAGGCGGAGCCTGAGCGCCTCGCCGGCGTCGGCATCGCGCCCGATGTCCGTGGACCAGATGAAACTGTTCGGCAGCTTCGGGCGCGCGTCGAGCGATTGCCAGGGCGTCGCGGCACTGCTTTGGGGGTCGCGGCCGCAGCCCGCAGCGAGCAGGATCAGCACAAGAGCGGCGAGTGTCGACTCAATAGCGAGGCGATACCGGTACGGCGTCGACCACGATGCCGCTGGTTTTGTGAACGATGGTGACATGAACCTGCTGGGCTTGGACGGGTTTCTCGAGAGTGACCGTGTGCGAGTCGTTGGCCGGAATCTTGACGTACATCCCGTGCTCGATGCGTTCGCCGCCGCGCGTGACGATATCGACCGAGCGCAGGCGGATGTACCTGCTGTAGCCACCCTTGTTGGTGACTCGTATCTGAGCGATCTGCCATGGCACATCGACAATGAATCGGGCGGTCTCCGATTCCATGAAATCGGATTCGCCGATGCGAATGC
>JASLZG010000332.1 GCA_030754995.1 Lentisphaeria bacterium | reverse complement strand
CGGGTTGATGTAGACGATGCCGGAATCGATCAAATTGAGTGAAGCCATGGTTCTCATCCCTGGTTGCCGGTTGCTCTATGAGTACAGCCAGTCGATGTCGATGATTGCCAACTTGAGGTGCATCTGCGTGCGGCCCAGTTGGCCCGGATGTTCCAGGCTGGCGTACTGCGACGCTTCGTAAGCAACGACAACGTTATTGTCGCGGGTGATGATCGCCGCCGGATTGGTGAATTCCCATTCAGGGGCGGTTTCGATGTTCTTTCGAATAGCCCAGTTCACACCGCTGTCGCTGGAGACGGCCATAGTCAATGGTGAGCGAACACCGTAGTGATCGAATTTCGGATCGTACGCGCTGTCATTGTAGATCAGCAGCAGATCGTCGGTTTGCGGAATTCGCATCAGCAGCGGACAGGACTCCGGAGCGTGCAAGCCGGACGTCTGCGGCTGTGACCAACTGGCGCCGCCGTCATCGGAGAAGGACTGAAACAAACTGCCGAGCTGCGTTCGCATCAACATCATGACCCGACCGTCTTTGAGTTCCTCGATCTTCGGCTCCATGCAGCCGCGCATCGGCAGGTAAACATAGTTGTCACAACCGTGCCAGGTCCGGCCGTTGTCATCGCTGTAAAAGGTGCCGGCAACACTGGTATTGGTCGGCGCCAGATGGCCTTCGCCTTCTTCCTGCAAGGCCGTACCTTCCATGTGACAGGTAGGGATGACAATACGCCCGGTCGAGAGTTGCCGCAGATCATTCATCGATCCGCACAGATTCGACGACCGGCGCCAGATCGCCACCGGTTCGGAAAAGGTCGTGCACTCGTCGCTGCTGAGACAGGCGTACGACGATATGGAAAACGGCTCGTTGACAACGAACTTGTGATACATCTCGTAGCGCAACAGGATGCGCCCGTCCCGCAGGCGAAGAAGCCCCGGGGTGTACGCCGCGGTCTCGTCGGGGCCGGGTTGCAGAAAAACGGTGCTGTCGCTCCACGTGCGGCCGCTGTCGGTGGACCGGAGGGTTACCAGGTCGGACGGCGCATCGTCGCCGGCACCTTGATCCAGATTGCTCTCGTGGATCAGCATCTTGAGCATGAAGATGCTGCCGTCGGCCAGCTCGACCATGTCGGCGCCGCCGTGCCGCGGATGTTCGCGACTGGCACGCGCTACATAATGGATTTCCGGAGGGATGGGCATGGGGTCCCGGATTTGTCAGTGCAACGCCGCGAAAACCCCGTCGAGGGCGGCGATTCGGTCGGCATAGACTTCGCGCAACAACCAGTCCGGGGTGTCGGCTTCGAAATAACGCATGCCCCTTGTTGTCAATTCAGCGACCAGCTCGGGAGAATCAGTTGGAAATCCTACAACAATATTGTTTGCCTCGGCAGCGGCGAGAATGCGGTCAACCGCATCCTGGAACTGTGCCGTGTCGTATTCGAGGACGTGTCCCATGGCATGCGACAGGTCGGCCGCGCCGATGTGGAGGACATCCAGGCCGGGGACAGCCGCGATCGCTTCCACATTGTCGACACCGGCGAGTGATTCGATCATCACCGTCAACAGCTGGTCGTCATTGGCCTGGGCGACGTAGGGCTTGAGATTCTCCGCCTTGAAATGCACCGCACGCCCCAGACTCATCTCCCGGCAACCGACCGGGGCATAGCGGCAGGCATCGACGACGGCGCGCGCCTCGTCCGCGGTATCGACATGCGAGACATGCACGCCGGCGGCACCGGCGTCCAGCGCCTGACGACAGGCAACGGCGTCGAAACTTCGAGGGCGAAAAACAGCTGAGGTCCCGGATGCCGACGCACAACTGAGCATGTCACGGATCGTTTCGGAACTCATCATGCCGTGCTCGCAGTCGAGCAGCACGGCTTCCGCGCCCGCGTACCCGGCGATCTCGACCAACGCCGGATGGGCCAGGGTGATCGGGAAAATGACCAGCGGCGGTTTGGACCGGTCGTGGATGCGTTTACGCAGGCTAAAGGTTTCCATCTCTCGAACTCCTTTCCGGATTCGTGCCGATTGGCTTGTCAATCGCGGGTGATTTCCGTCAACTGCACAGGACGGCTGCCGTTCTGTTGCGACAACCGGGCGGCGTTTACAACTGCGACGGCCTCGATCATGTCGTTCATCGTGTCGTCCACTTCGCCGGTCTTCACCATGTGCCTGACCAACCGCAGAACATGGGCTGCGCCATAGGGAAAATTCCAGTCGTTGATATTGTTTTTCTGCAGGATCGCGCCGTCCTTGCCGTAAGCGCTGACGTGCGAGGCGCAGTGATAGTACTCCTTTACGGCGTGGTGCAGCACGACACCACTGCGCGGCCGGTCGTCACGCTCGCCCCAGGACAGAAACACGATACCCAGATCCTTCGGCCCCGTGCAGCGTACTTCCTCGATGCCATTGCCGAACACCGCCTGGGCCAGGCTGACTGTGTGAATGGCACCGGCAATATGACAACTGCCGCCACGGATGAAACCGCTGTCCGCACCGCCTATCTCCGGCAGCCGCGAACGGAATTGGAAGGCACCCGGAATGTGCCGCAGGATCGAGGCGCTGAACACAGGTGCCTGGCTCGTCTGGGCCAGGTCGAGAATCGCATAGACATCCTTCATCTCGTTGGCCAACGGCTTGTCGATGAAGGTCGGAACGCCCTTTTTCAATCCCGGTGTGGCCAGCTCAAGATGGTCGCTCCCGTCTTCGTTGCAGTCGGCGATAAACACCAGGTCCACGTCGTCGCTGACCTCTGCAAAGCTGTTGCAGACTCGCGGGCGGCTGTCGAGCAGATCGGCAAACTGCTCCGCCGATGCCCGGTCGACATCCCATACTTTGACGATCTCGAATCCATCCACTGCTTCCACCGTGAGCAGTGTCGGATCGGCACAGAACTGATAGAAGTAATAGTGCGTCGCGCCGTTCTGCCAGGAATACGGCGGATCCGCTTCCACCGGCACCGGGGTTCGCAATTTCAGCGGATCATGCGGGGCCATCAGCGGGCCGTAGTAAACCCCGTGTGTGTCACAGCGGATGATGCCAACTTTGATCGGTGATGCCAAAACGCTTCCTCGCCGGGTGATGGTCAGACAAAAATATACCCGCATGTCCGATAATCTTCAGACGTGCGGGTACGTTTTTCTCGCTAAAATTCCGGCTGCTTACGGCTGTGCAGTAACCTGCGCCTTGAGCCGTTCAACTTCGGCACGCAAATCCGCGATCAATGCCTGCTGCTCACGGATCGACTCGACCGTCAAGGCTTCAAAGCCGCGGATCGTCAAACACTTCTTGCCGTCCTCGGTCTCACCGACCCATTCGGGAAATACACTCTCGACGTCCTGTGCCACAAAGCCCATCTGCGCCGACGTGAAGTTACCGTAGTCCTCGGGGCGTTTGTATTCGTACTCGACGCCAGACAGCTGCATCATCTTGTCGAGCGCCCCGTCGATCGCCGTGACGTTCTTCTTGACACTGCGGTCGGAGATGATAGTGAAGCTGGCCTGGTTCGCACTCGGCACGCCGTTGACTTTGAGGTCGAACGTCGTCGCGAGGTTGGGGACAAAAAGGTCGTGCCCGCTGATCACGTCCCAATCCGCCTTAATCATGCCCGAACCGTAAATAGCAGAGTTGTCGTTCAGAACCTCTAATTGGCCGCGGATCTGGGTGCCGTAGCCAGTGCCGCACTTCAGCAGTGCCTGGCCGGTGCCGCCCATTTCCTCGACCAGAAGAGCGCCCAGACTGTGGTTTCCTGTCTCCTTGACATATAACCCGGCGACCGCGATTGGATTGGTATTGACGCCCGTGTCCGAAAGCCTAGTGTCGCCCGACACCGTCGCTGACCCGGCCATGGTGGTGTTGCCGCCGATCGTGGTGCCGCCGCCGACTGTCAGCACCCCGGTGACCTCCGCTTGACCGGGAATCCGGACTATACCACCGGGCAGGACCTGCAACAGACCAGTGCCGCCAGAGTCTTCGACATTCAGGACAAAGGTGTCGCTGCCGTCGCCGCGGACATTCAAGCCGATACCATTGGCCAGATGACGGACCCCCGCCTTACCTGATATCAGTGTGTCCTGGTACACACTAGTGTTGCCGTCGGGATGGATCCGAAAGAGTGTGTCGCCTGTATCCGACTCGACATTGAACACGATTTCGCTCGCCGCCTGGCGCACGTTGAAACGCACACCGTTGTCCGCGGCGCCGACACCAACGTTGCCGGTCGTGCGTTGGACGTTACCGCCGATCTCGGTCCAGTCGGTGTCCGCTCCGCCGCCCGCGGCGTCTTCCCAGGTCGCCAAGCCATCGGCATCGGAGGTCAGGACTTTACCTGCACCGGGGGTGCCGCCGGTAATTTTCACCTGCCCTGCAACCTCAAGCTTGGCGGTGGGATCGTCGGTGCCGATACCGACAAAAGACCCTTGGCCACCACCCTGCCCCCAAACCGTAAGGCCGCCGCCTGCGGGCATTTCCAAGCGCATTTTAGAGGTCGTGGCCCTTTCCGACTGGATATTCGTATTGCTGCCCTGGGCGCGGATCAAGGTGTGTTTACTGCCGCCGTCGTCACGCAGCAGAATATTACCCATGACAGTAAGGTGTTCCGTTATGCCCGAATCCGTCCCGACGCCGACTTTGCCGTCATTGGTAAGAGTCATTACAACAGATTCAGCAGCAGCTCCAGTTCCCGATGGAGCAGTATAAAATGTGTGGACGCCACCACCTTGACGATATCGACTTGATTCATCATTACTTAACTTTGTCCAAGAAGCACCTGTGTTAAAATAGATATTTTGAGCAATATCCAATACAGCACCGGCTGATGGTGCTTTATCTCCGGAGATGGTTGCGTTGCCACCGAGACTGAGGTTCGTTACCGCACTGTGTGTTGCCGGTGGTGTTACCCCGATGCCGATATTGCCGGAATTCGTGTTGTGGATGTCGTTGCCGCTGGCGTCCCAGAATTCCGAGCCGACCGGCCCCGCATCACCCTGCTTGCCTTGCGGGCCTTGAGCACCGGCTGCACCGGCGGCCCCGACTGCACCAGCAGCACCATCGGCACCCTGCTTGCCCTGCGGCCCCTGCGCGCCACCGACAACGCCAAGGGCGTACGGCGCCGAGCACAGCGGCGTGTTCGGCGACAGCAGGTCACCGTCGACCGTGAGCTCGAGCTCATAGGCGACATCGAATGAGACCGCCGACATGTCGTTGACGCCACCGATCTTGAGGCTGAACAGGCCGC
>JASLZG010000331.1 GCA_030754995.1 Lentisphaeria bacterium | reverse complement strand
CCTGTGTCAGGATCAATGCGGCGAACACGCAGAAGATCAGATGCAGTCCCCAGTTCCTGAACAACTGATAGATCACTGGCAGGATGAAAAATTCGACGACCACGGAGACGAGGCCGATAACCATGTAGACGCGACTGGCATTGAACAGCTTGTGCATGAACAGCGGCGGGAACAGCGGCGAGATGTCGTAGCCGTCGAGTATGAACTGGTGCTCGGACAGATACGATATGTACACAAAGATCCCGACGACGATGGCGAAGCCGACGATCATGCGCTGGGCTTCATTGGTGCCCTCCAGCGTGTAGGTGATCAGCAGCGCGGCCATGAATGGGATGAAGAAGATCGGCCCCATGTTGACCGCATACCCCTCCTCGCCGACAACCATTTGCAGGTCGACGGCGGTGAGGATCTGCGCCAGCACCATGAGCGAACCGAGTGCAAGGTAGAAGCCGCTGTTGCCGATCAGGCGCCGGGCGCTGTGCAGCAGCAGGATCATCACCAGGATGAAGGTCAGCTCGAGAAAGCCAAGTGTGTAGGCGTGTGGCATTCGATGGACTGCTGAGTGTTTACATTGCTACATTGCGCCAAACCAAAACAATACCGGAAGCGGCGTCGAGAACAAGGAGAGTTGCAGAGTTGCGTCGAAGATGCCGCTGCCGCCGCCGCCGGGCTGCTGGAGTCCACGGGGCAGCTTGTTCAGGGCTGAAGACACGTTGAAGTGTCGAACCCCGACGCGTGCGCCTACCGACGGCAGGGCCTTTGCAGTTGCCGAAATTAATTCGGGCGGTCGTTTCACGTGACGTTGTCGCACGGTTACGTTGTGCGGTATCATGCCACTCCTGGTGGCGATTGCGGTCCGATCTGTATGCGCTACATCAGGCCAATGACTGAGACCAAAGAATCCAACATCCTGCTCGAAGCCGTCGCCCTTCGCAAGGAATATCCGCGGGTTGTGGCGCTCGACCATCTCGACCTGGCGGTGCGGGCCGGCGAAGTAGTCGGCTTGCTGGGGCCGAATGGCGCCGGCAAGACGACGGCGCTCCGCATGTTCGCATCGATACTCACACCGACATCGGGGCGCGCCGCGGTCTGCGGATTCGATACCAGCACCGAGGCGTTGAAAGCGAAGCAGCAGCTCGGCTTTCTTTCCGGCGACACGGCGCTGTACAAACGCCTGTCGCCGCGCGAGGCCCTGCGGTATTTCGGACGGCTGCACGACATGGAAGATGTGTTGATCGAGTCGCGCAGTGCGGCGCTGATCGAGCGTCTGGGCATGGGGGACTTCGCCGATCGCCACTGCGAAATGCTGTCCACGGGGCAGCAGCAGAAAGCCAACATCGCCCGCACCCTGGTGCACGACCCGCCGGTGCTGATTCTTGATGAACCGACGGTGTCGCTGGATATTGTGACCGGCAGTTTCATCCTCGAAACTATCCGGCGCGCCCGGGCCGAGGGCAAAGCCGTATTGTTTTCCACTCACATCATGTCGGAAGCCGAGTACCTGTGCGACCGCATTGTCGTCATCCACAAGGGCAGGGTATGTGCCGCGGGCACCCGTGACGAGCTGCGTGCCCGCACCGGTGCCGTATCGCTTGCCGAGGCGTTTCTGCAGCTGGTCGGCGAAACGGTCGATATCGACACCCCAAGCGACAACCCGGAAATTTCATGCGTTGGCGAATAGCCCTGGCAATCTTCCGCAAGGAGCTGCTCGAAACCGTCCGCGACCGGCGGACGCTGGTGGTCATGCTGATCCTGCCGGTCGTGCTGTATCCGCTGCTGCTCATCGGCTTCATGCAGGTCGCCAGTCACCAGGTGTCGCAACTGCACGCGATGGAGGGCCTGGTCGCCGTCGTCGGTGAGATTCCCGAGGCGCTGACCGAGGTGCTGGCGGCGGATGGGGAGAAGCCGGCCGCGGACCAGCTGAATCTCAAACTGCTGCAGCTCGAGCAGTCACCGCCAGCGCCGGCAACGCTGGGTGATGATGTCGAGGATCCCGAGGTCGACGCCTTGACCGGCTGGACCCACGAGGTGCTCAAGAATGTCGAGGCCCATGCGGTTCTGGTCATTGCCGGCGACTCCCAGGAGCGGCTCGAGAGGGAGGATACTTCGTCGATCGTCATCCTTTATGACAACACGATCGACGAATCGCGAGCCGTCAACGACCGGCTGTTTGCCCTGCTGCAGTCGTACCGCGCGCAGGTTGTCCTGGAACGTCTGGCGCAGCACCCCGATCTCAGCGAGGATTTCTTTTTGCCGCTGCGCATATTCGACGAGAATATTGCGCAGCCGCACAAGCGTGGCGGTTATCTTGCCGGCCGTGTGCTGCCGCTGATCCTGATCATGATGGTGCTGCTCGGCGCCTTCTACCCGGCCGTCGACCTTACCGCCGGCGAAAAGGAGCGTGGCACGATGCAGACACTGCTGACGGCGCCGGCGCAGCCGCTGGAAATTATTTTCGGTAAGTTCATGACTGTCTTCTGCGTGTCGATGGCATCGGCCATGGCGAATCTGGCCAGCATGGCGGCAGCCTTTGCCTGGGTGGTCAGGGGCCTGCCGGGGGAGTCGGAAATCGCCTTCCGCATTGATGCCGGCACGATCGGCATGGTTTTTCTGCAGCTTATCCCGATCGCTCTGCTGTTTGCGGCGCTGATGATGGCGGTTGCGGTGTTCGCAAGAAGCTACAAGGAGGCGCAGAATTATCTGACGCCGGTCTACATGCTGATCATCATTCCGGTGACCATGGTCGGACTGCCGGGCGTCAAGCTGACCGGCTTCACCGCCGGTGTGCCGGTGCTCAACGTCGTGCTGCTGATGCGCGATCTGATGAGTGAGCCGCCGCGCCTCGAGATGCTGACGCTGGTGCTGATCGCCAATGTCGGTTACTCGGTTCTGGCCCTGGTCGTGGCGGTGCGTATTTTTACTACCGAGCAGATTCTACTGGGCGGCCACGGCGGGCTCGGCGACATATTCCGGATGCGTCCGACGATCGACGGTGTGCGGCGGGCCACGCCGGCGCTGTCGGTCTCGGTATTCTGCATCGCGCTTGTCGTGCTGCTTTATCTCGGCACGATGGTGCAGGAGGCGAACCTGATCTGGGGCATGGCGGTGACACAATGGGGCCTGCTGCTGGCGCCTGTTTTGGTGCTGGTCATGGCATTGAAGCTGGATGCCCGGGAGACTTTCATGCTGCGCCTGCCGTCGCTGTGGGGCTGGGTTGCGGCGATCATCCTGGGATTGACCTCCTGGGCCGTGCTCGGCACCTTCGCCAGCTGGCTGCAGAACCTGGTGCTGCCGGTGCCGGCGGCGTTCGAGCAGATGATGGAAAAGGCGCTCGGCCTGGGCGACGTCGATTATCCGGACCCTCTGCTGCTGCTGGTTTTTTCGGTTTCTCCCGGCATCTGCGAGGAGTTCCTGTTCCGCGGCCTGATCATGGCCGGACTGCGGCCCGTCCTGAAACGGTGGTCGACGATCTTGCTGGTGTCGCTGATGTTTGGTATTTTCCACATTAGTATTTACCGTATCCTGCCGACGATGATCGTTGGTATCGTGGTGACCCTGGTGGCCTATCAGACCCGCAGCATCTGGACCGGTGTCCTGCTCCACGTGATCAACAACGCAACGCTGCTGATGGTGTCGAAACACAGCATGTCGAAGCCGGCGCCAGCGGATGTGCCGCCGGTGGATGCCTCGTCGTTTTTCCTGCCGATCCCGTGGCAGGGCACGGAGGTGCGCTGGCCGGTGATGTCGGTATATATCGTCTTGTTCGCTGCCGGCCTGATCGTGCTGATGCTGGCCACCCGTGATCGGCCAGAGGATCTCGACACTGCAGCGGTACCCAAAGAATCACCATGACTGATGACGATCAACCTACGCCGGACATCAATCTCGGTGATGATCTGTTTTTCAGCCCGGCCGATGACGAGCATGTCCGCCGTGAACGCGCCAAAGCCCGGGACCTGCGACAGTCGCAGTGGTGGAAGAACATTCGCGGCCGCGGCCGCTGCCACTATTGCGACGAGGCGGTGACGCCGGCTGACCTGACGATGGATCACGTCGTGCCGATCATCCGCGGTGGCCGGACCACGAAAAGCAACGTCGTACCGTGCTGTGCGACGTGCAACAGCAACAAACAGAGCCTGGTACCGGTGGAATGGCAGGCCTACCTGGCGCGACTGCGCGACGAGTCGAAGGGGCAGTCGTAGGGTGGTTGCGCCGGCCTCGTGTAATCGTCGATGCCGTTTTTTCCGTGCAACGGCCGGCCGCCCCGGCCGTTGCACGGAAGAAACGGGCTATGGCAGGCCGTTGCGGATGACGGTGTATACATCGTCGAGACGGCCGACACGGTGCACGATCGGGCTGTCGGGAAAGTTGTCATCGAAACCGAAGCGTACGTGCCCGACATAGTACAGCTGCCGGATGGCCCCCGGCATGAACTGGTCTGGTACGTTCAACTCCCCCGGCACGCCGACGCGGTTGACGCCGACAAGTTCTACATGTGAAGCCGCAAACGGCGTGGCGCATGCCAGTGCCTGCTCGTTGCCCCCGACCAGGACCAGGGTGCTCCCGGTCGATGTGCTGTTGACCCATTCTATCGCTTCCTTGTAGCTCGACACCCAGTAGTCGGTGTCGTAGCGCTGTGACGGCTGCTTTCCGGCGATGAAATTGAAATAGGAACTCTGGTAGGGGTGCAGCTTGTACATCTTCACAGCCGGCACCAGCAGCGCTGCAGCGGCGATTGCCGGGATCAGATATTTTCGTTTCGTCCGCGGCGCCACCCACCTGACCGCGAGTCCGGCGAAGAGCGCCAGTGCCGGCAGCACGAACAGGAAGTGCCGCAGACCGTCGTAGATGTTCGGGCGTTTGATCAGGTAGATCAGCAGCGGAACGACGAGCCACAGTTGCAGCAGACTGCACAGCACGGCCTCGCTGCTGCGCCAATCCCGACGCTGCAGGGAGACGCTGTAGGCGATGCCGACGACGCTCATGGCGAGCAGTGCCACCGGCGTCGTGATGACGATGTACTTGATCAGGTAGTACCAGGGCAGGGCATCGCTCCTGACGATTCGGCCCTCGAACAGGACGTCGTATTGCTGGGGGAACGATGTTGCCGCGCCGAAGGCACGCAGCGGGTTGCGCAGCGGATCTTCATGGGCCCATGGCCAGACGGCGACCATCAGCACCCAGCACAGCACCAGTGCGGCGACCCATGGCAGGACAACGGCGGCCCAGCGCTTGTTGCCT
>JASLZG010000330.1:303-5260 GCA_030754995.1 Lentisphaeria bacterium | reverse complement strand
AGGTGCGGCGATCCGGCGACGGCGGCCGCACCTGGAGCGAGCCGGAGACGCCGTTTCCGGCGCCCCGGGCCACCGGCAGTTCTGTGAAGGAAGTCTACATCACGCCGCTCGGCGGCACCCGTCTGCTGGCCGTTGCATTGCTGGTCGACCGCGAAACGTACCCGGGCAAGGGCCTGTTCAACGAGGAAACCGAGGGCGTGCTGCCAATGGCCATCGCCCTGAAGGATTCGCACGACAATGGCCTGGCCTGGACGGACTGGCGCAGCATGCCGGTCCCCGACGATGTCGGCCCGCCAAGCCTGACGAACCCTGTCATGCTGCTGCCCAGTGGGCGACTGGCGATGAGTATCGAGACCAACAAGCACTATGACGACAGCAGCAAATGGTATCAGCGCGTCGATTACTTCTTCTCCGACGACAGCGGCCGGACCTGGAATGACCGCCAGACCATCTGCCAGGACCCGAGCGGCCGTATTTTTTCCTGGGATCAGCGCGCCGGCATCTGTCCCGACGGGCGGATCGTCACCTACAGCTGGACATACGACAGCGAAAGCAAGGAATATCTGAACATTCAGCGCCGCTTCGGCAGCGACGACGGCACCACCTGGACAGAGCCCGAAGACATTGGGATTACCGATCAAGCGTCCCATCCGGCGATCCTGCCCGACGGCCGGGTGGTCCTCGCCTGGGTCGATCGATTCCAGTCGCAGTCGATCAAGGCGCGGATGTCGGCGACTCCGGAGGCGCCGTTCCTGCCGGAAACCGAAGTTGAGCTCTATAAACTCGAAGCGGAACCTACGGGGTTCGCGACCGGTGAGGGCGACACGGGCGAATTGCTCGCCGAGATGAGTATCTGGAATTACGGGCTGCCGTTTGCGGACGTCCTGCCGGACGGCGATGTCCTGGTGTTGCACTACGAAGGCGATGCCGACAGGATGCAACTCTGCTGGAGCCGGTTGGCGGTGGGGTGATCAATTGTGAACCGCAGCCAACAGACCGGTATCGAGGTCGGCAAACAGGTAATGCTGCTGCCGATCGACACCGAATCATTGCCGTTTCGCAGGCGCCTTGGCCTGTATATGACCCGCCCGGAAGTGCGGCTGGAGCCGGTACTGCAGACAAGCAGGAGAGATTCGAATAAGCCTGACAACTGGGCGGCTCAATTTTATGGCACCGTGCTGCACGAGCCAGGGCCTTTCGGCGGAAAATACCGCATGTGGTATTACGCCGAACATTTGGGGCGCAACCCGGACTGGGGCGGCAGAAAAGCAAAACTGATGGCCTGCCACAAGGAAAACTGGTTCATGGGGCCATGCTGTTATGCCGAATCGGAGGACGGCGTCAACTGGTTCAAGCCGAACCTCGGCCAGCTGATGTTCAAGGGCGGCAGGGACAACAACGCATTCGACCTGCCCCACCCGATGACGACAGGGATAAACGTCATTCGCGACGATGATGACCCGGACCCGTCGAGGCGTTACAAGATGGTCTATGAGGCGGTACCGTTGCGTCGTGACAGTACCGACACCATGGTTGACAACACCCACTTTCACACGGCGGTCAGTGAAGACGGCATTGCCTGGAAGAATGTTCGTAATCCACTGTCGCAGGACTGCTACCTCGAGAACGCGTCGCTGTACCGGCACAACGGCCTCTACATTGTCAACGGTCACACGCATACCAACCACGTGCACAGCGAAGGCGGCGCGTTGATGGGCCGGCAGGGGTATGTGTTTGTGTCGCCGGATTTCGACCACTGGCTGCACGCCAACGCTGAATCGTTCAAGCTCCCCGAACCCGCCGACCCCGCCCAGCGCAGCGCCGATGGCCGCTATGACCAGGTCCACCTCGGTGTTGGCGCGGCAAGCTTCGGAAATGTCTGTATCGGGATTTACGGTCTCTGGCACAACGCGCCGTATCAACTCTATTTCGGTGAGATATCCTGCGATCTCGGGCTGGTGGTGAGCAACGACGGCATCCACTTCCGCGAGCCGGTCAAGGGCCATGTGTGGATTGACCGCAGCGAGTCGCCGCACACCCCTGTACCAGGGCACGATTACCATACGTGCCTGTGCCAGGGCAACGGCATCCTCAATGTCGACGACAAGACCCTGGTCTATCACGGCCGCTGGCTGAATGCCGAGGATGCAAACGGCGTTATCGAGGCGCATTACTCGGCCGAAATCGCCCTGGCGACCCTTGACCGGGACCGCTGGGGGTCGCTCAGGATAGATCCGGACCATACGGATGGCGAGGTGTGGTCAACACCGGTGCGGCTGCCGGACAAGGGATGTGACGTGGTGATTAACGCCGACGGCGTCGCCGGCATAAATATTGAAATCGCCGATGAGCGGTTCTCACTGCTGGAAGGGTTCAGCGCCGAGAACGCCGCGCAGCCTGTCGGCAGCGGCGGTCTCGACTGCAGGGTGCACTGGCCGAAAAACAACCTTGCCGAGCTCGGCGGTCAGGTCGTTCGCCTGCGGATCAACATGGCGCGCCAGGGCAGTATTGATCCACACCTCTACGCGGTTTATCTGCGCACGTGATAGGCCAGTTCAATACGTGAACCTCGCAAAATAGTTCCCCTTATTGGGAAAGACGGGGTACGGTAGCTGGGACCGCGCCCGCCGAATTGTCAATCGAGGTGAATAATGCGTATTTCGAAAAGACACGAGACAATGCGATCTGCTCGGGGGAGGCCGCGTGCTGAGAGACCGCAACTGCCGACTGTCGGCTCGTGGTTTACTTTGATCGAACTGCTGGTAGTCATCGCGATCATCGCGATCCTGGCGTCGATGCTCCTGCCGGGATTGCGGATGGCAAAAGAAAAAGCAAGAGCCGTAGATTGCAAGAACAACCTGAAGCAGATCGGCCTGGTGACGATTTTTTATACAGATGATAACGACAGTTATCTGCCGTATGGCGCCAAGCTGGCTCCTTACCCTATAGATTGGGAGTGGCAATTCGTTTATGCCCCGTATATCGGGATACAGCCGAGCGACCCCGACTGGGATAATCTGAAATGGTGGAGCAATCCCATGAGGGGTAATCGTCTTGTCTGCCGTTCTTATGATGGCTCCATAGGCACAAGCGGGATGGATGCAACAACTTACGGTTGCCTCTTTGCGCATTCATCTGCGACCAGTCCGACTACACCTGCCTATCCATTTACAAGTACCTGGAACGACACTACGCCATATCCAACAACGAAACTGCATAACGTACCGCCGCTCTGCTTCCTCATAACCGATGCCCGGAATCGCTATATCTACCATCCCAATTACTCCCCCTGGGTCATCCTCGACGACTGGAACCAAAATAACGTGCCTGACTCCAGCTATAATGCATTTGGCGGAGCGGCCACTGAACCGTTCAATTTCGCCGGCGCCGAAAGACACACCGGCGGCGCCAACTATCTGTTCTCCGATGCACATGTCGAATGGCGACGTGTAACGGATTGGGAGGAAGGCGCAACCAACGGACTATGGAATATCCCTTAGCAGGCGCGTAACTGATGGGCTACCACAAGGAAAATCTGTCCCCTCCCATTCCCGAGAGATTGACACCCCCACAGGCACGGTGTACCCTCCCCCTGAAGGGGGTACCCGTCATGAGAGCAATTACCCGGACGGCGCTGTGCATCGGCATCTGGCTCTCCCTTGCAGGGACGGCCCCGGCGCAGGACCTGGTCCTGGTCGAGGACGGCAAGAGCCCTTACCGCATCATGGTGGCGCTGGACGCGACCATGCAGGAGTACTATGCGGCGCAACAGCTGCAGCGCTACGTCAAGGAAATGACCGGCGCGGAGCTCCCGATCGTCGGGGACGACAACGCCCTGGGCGACACCAGGATCCTCGTGGGTTTCAACCGCCATCTCGAGCGGCTGGGCCTCGAGGTGGACAGGGAATCCTTCGGCCCCGAGGAGTTCCTGATCAGGACGGCCGGCCGGCACCTGGTCATCCTCGGCGGCTCCCCGCGCGGCGTGCCCTACGGGGTCAACAGCCTGCTGACGGAGGAATGGGGCTGCCGGTGGTTCACCCCGACGCTGCGGCGCATCCCGAAGCGCGAGCGCCTGACGCTGCCGCCGACCGACCGGCGTTACGCGCCGCCCTTCGAGTGGCGTGAGGCGGGCTTCTGGTCGAGCCTGGACAACGAATGGGCCTTTCACAATTTCCAGACGGCGGATTTTTCCCGCCTGCGGCTCGAGCAGGGCGGGCGCTCCGGCATCGTGCACAGTCCCTTCGTCGTGCACACCGCGCTGCTGATGGTGCCTCCCGAGCTCTACCGCGAGGAGCATCCCGACTACTTCTGGGGAGGCGACAAGCGTTCAGGCCGGTCCCGCGACCGGAACCTGGGGCCGGACGACTGGGTGGGCCTCTGCCTGACCCACCCCGACGTCCCGAAGATCGCGGCGCAGACGCTGCTGGATTTCCACCGCAAGCAGCAGAGCGAGGGGGATCTCTACTATTCCGTCTCCGCCGGCGACCTCGACGACTGGTGCGAGTGCCCGCGCTGCCTGGACTTCTACAGGAGCCACGGACAGTCCACTCCCGGCCCCGCCCGCGGCCCGGGACACGGCGCCGCCTGGCTGCAGTTTGCGGCACGGGTGCAGGAAGAGCTCGAGGGCAAGCCGGACGCGCCGAAGCTCAGCCTCCTGGCGTACGGGTACCACAATATCCCGCCGTCCGAGCCGAAGCGGCACGAGGGCCTGAACGTCCTCTATGCCGAGGGCAACAATCTCTGCCAGATCCACCCCATAGACCACCCGACCTGCTGGCGGAACCAGATGTATCGGGAGAACCTGGACGGCTGGCTGAAGTGCGGCGAATCGACCTACGTCTGGCTCTACAAGGTGAACTTCGGATACTGGTGCTACGTCCATCCCAACATGGACACGTTCGCCGATGACCTGCGCTACCTGCGAAAGGTCGGCGTCACCGGCATCTACGCCCAGGCA
>JASLZG010000330.1:0-293 GCA_030754995.1 Lentisphaeria bacterium | reverse complement strand
ATGGGCTGGGCCGGACGGCAGTTCTGGGGCGAGATGAACGACCTGCGGCCGTACCTGCTCGCGCGCCTCCTGTGGAATCCGGATCTCGACTGGCGGGAGCTGCGCAGGGAATTCTGCGCCGCGTACTACGGCGAGAAGGCCGGCGCGGTGATCCAGGAGTACCTGGACGACGTGCGAAAGGCCTTCGTCGAGCAGGGCGTGCACAGCTACAGCGGGCTGAACCCGGAAGACTTCCACTGGATCACGCCGGAGATGTTCGCCCGCTGGTACGCGACTATCGACAAAGCCGAGTC
>JASLZG010000032.1 GCA_030754995.1 Lentisphaeria bacterium | reverse complement strand
CGGGGACACCTTTGAGCTGTGTGAAGTGGAGATCTGGGGAGCGCTTGCAGGTGCGCCCGCTCCATGACGCTGGGAATGCCTGATCTTCACGGAAATTTCTCTTGCAGGAGTGACAAAATATTGCTATTATGTAGGACATAACGTGTTGGAACTCAAAGGCAACAACTCCGTGAACACAAATAAACGTACTGCCTTCAATCGCCAGGCTGCGATCAAGGAAAAACACGGCGCCAGGTTCACGCTGATCGAATTGCTGGTGGTCATCGCGATCATCGCCATCCTGGCGTCAATGCTCCTGCCGGCCCTGTCGCAAGCCAAGGAAAAGGCCAAGCAGATCACTTGCATGAGCAACCTGAAGCAGCTGGGACTTGGCTTCTTTTACTATGCAGATGATTACGGCGTTCTGCCGGCCATGAACCTGGGGCAGCCTTGGAATAAGGGAGATAAATGGATCAATCAGATGGTCTTCGGCGGGTCTGTGAATTGGCCCGCGGGCAATTCCAGCGCCGGTTATGCGGCGAACTCGGAATCGAACTGGGGAAACCGGGGCGATATCGACCTGGTGAATAATACCTGGCAGAAGTTTGGTATTGCTACCGAAGGCATGTTTCGTTGTCCTTCTCTGGATGCGCCCGGAGCGGGGACCTGGAATTGGGTCGCCGGTGCGGGCTACGGAGTCAATCAGTCGCATGTGATGAAGATGGGCCAAGGTGATCCGCCGTCGCCAATCATACCGCCGAACTACGTGAGCTACTCTCGAATGAGCCGGCCATCCGAGATTTGGCTGGTTGGCGACTCACAGACTAACACCACAAGGATGTTACTAGTCGGCGGAGGGGTTACTAACACGTACTGGCACCGAGCGGATGACTGGGTGAATTGTCCGGACGGCGTGTGGCCTTGTGACACCTGGACCTCCGGTGCGACAAGCAACGGCGAGGCCGCTGCCCGTCATACTCGAGACGGCATTGACGAGTATTCGGGCTTCTGCAACGTGTCTTTCGGCGATGGCCATACCGAATCCTGGCGGTACGCCTCCCTCGTCGCCAACGAGAACAACATCTTCGCTCACGCCGGGATTCCCGACCGCTTCAGCAGCGTCAACGACGACTATTGATGGCAGGTCCCCGTCCTGAATGAGTGACGTCCGAACCCTGTCGGACCGGTTGCTTAGCCTCGATTACTGCCGAGCCTACGCGCGATTTCATCGATCAGTCCTGTTTGTCCGGCAACTCGATCTCGTACCGACATGAATTCCAACTGAGCCTGAACCTGTCCGGCCTCATTCCTCGAGGTACGGATGAACCTGCAGGTAGTTAAACATGAGCGGCTGGCCAATTCGGCCGCCCGGTTCGCCGGGGCTCTTCCAGTCCGAGACGGTGAGCGTGGCGGTCGCGTCAGTGGCGCGAAACAGTACCCAGTGGTAATTCATCCAGGCGTGGGTCGTGGTGTCGTACGCGCCATACGAGTGCGCGTAGGAATTGTGGAAGATTGCCTGGAAGGATTTCTCGGGGAAGACCTCGACACCGGCCAATCCGATGCTCACCGCGTGTTCTTCCTTCTTTTTCAGGTCATTGTGCTCGCCCGTGATCATGCGAAAAGAGTACAGTCGGCCCGGCTCCAGATTCTTGATCTGCTGCGAGATCTCGTTGGGCTTGCCGGCGTTGCGCACCATGACAAGCGCAGTGTCGCCGCGCGGTGTATAGGGATAACGGCCTTGTAACCAGCCGAAGTGGATCTCATCGACAACACGTATGCTGTCAAGCGCAGCGGGGGTGATTTTCCAGTGCTTTTTCGGGTCAGAAAAATCGCCGTCAGCGAGGTGGTGAGCGCTGTCGAACGGATCGGTCGCGGCGGGTTGTGCCTCGCCGTTGATGCCGTAGTGGCGGTACAGCTGCGCGATCCAACGTGACGTCTCCTCATCGGCATAGTGGACGAAGTAGTTCATCAGGCCGCGCGTCGCCCAGAACTCCGGCTGAGTAGCGACAATTTGGAACTGCATGTCAAGGAAGGTCTTGTAGTTGGCCTGCGGCGCGACGTTGAGAAACTCGTTTGGGGTACACATGTAGCCGAAACACACGATCATGCTTTCGATCGAGCCGGGACAAAGTGACCGGTAGCGTTCTGCAAAGGGCACGAGAAAGAGCCAGGCAAAGTCGCGCGCCGCCTGCTCGGTGGCCGGGCAGCGCAGATATCGCTTCATCGCGAAAGCGCCGCCGGTGTCGACCAGCGCCTGCACGAGCTTGCGCCCGTCTTCACCGGTGAAGAGCCCGCCGACATACGGGATGTAATCGCGATTGGCGAATTTTGGCGAGGCGTCCAGCCGGCGTACGGCGCCGGCGTATGCCGCGCAATGCGGGCGCGAGATGCCGAACTCGTCCGCCACCACGCCGTCAAGCTCCGGATGCGTCATTCCCCAGGTCTTGGCGACGAAATCTGTCGCGCCGTCGACCGTGATCGGTTGCTTGTCTACTTCACGCGGCACCAGGCAATGCCCGATGATACGGCGGCTGGTGCCGCGGATTTCACGGAACAACTGCTGCTGCGGCCGCGGTGTTTTGCCGCTATCTATCACCGTGAACGTGTTCACATGCGGCACAATGTGACGACGAATGAAATCTGCGTCGTAGGGAATCGCCGATTGAATGTGCGGCTCGGGGATCATGCTGTCGAAAACCAACTGCGGTATCGAGCGCACGATCAGTGAATCCACGCGCGTGCCGTTTCCGCGTGGTTTCAATGTCAACAAATGCTTGCCCGCCGGCAGAAAGAGCATCTGCTCCGGCTGCGCTACCGAGATGCCGTTAATCGCGACATCGACGTTGTACCCTTCACAGCGCACATGGATCCAACGGCGTTTCGGCTGCGTGAAGGTGAATTGTCGCTCGCCTTTCACCGCGACCTGCCGTTCATTGATCAGTTCCCAAACGAGGTTGTTCAGCACGCGCACGCCACGGAACATTTCATCGCGCCCCGGCCAATGCACGTTGATTTCGGTGGGGTGCCCGATTTGCTCACCCTTCCCGTCGATCGCGGAGGCGGTGATCGTCAGATCCGCGGCTGGAAGATCCGCAACGTCCAGCGTCAGCAATATCGGCCGGCCATTCGGGTCGACAGGTGTTGTCGCAACGCGCTTGCCCAGCGTCGCGCGAATCTTGGCGCCCCTGGGCAAATCTCCCATCTGCGCACAGCGCGTGCGCAAGGCGATACGACCTGCTTCCGACTGGACGATTGGCTCCACGTCCGGGCGCGACAACAACGTCGGGTCATGTCCAAATGATTTGCTTTGTGCCCTGTACAATTCCAGCACTTGCCGGCGCGTCAGTGGCTGATTAAAGATGGCCACCTCATCGATCGATCCCCGGAAGACTTCCTCAGCCGACCACTGATACTTGCCGACAAACAATGACTGGCCGGCCAAGTCCATGACCATCGGCATGGCCACCGCCATCACGGGCTGGGCGTCATAGTAAAAGATCAACTCCGGCCCGTCTATGGATACGACCACATGCGTCCATCGATCCATGGGCAGCATCGGCAGCTCTGTGGAGTAAGTGGTGTAACGGCGTTTGCCACCCGCCCACATACGCAGCTCGTTTCTCGGTTCGCCCCACGCCTTGCGGGTGTCGAAAACAACAGTGAACCGGCGCGCACCGCTTTCTTCCTCGCGCCCCCAACTGAAGAGAGCACCATGCGGTGCCTCGGGTCGGCACCACAGCGCGATCGTGCCGGCGCGACTGAGGTCCAGATCCTGATGCGCGTCAACCGCTAACGAGCCGCTCTTACCGTCAAAGCGAACTCCCTGCGCCGCGAACGTCGCGCCGCTGACCGTGCCGTGATGGCTTCGGCCGCTTGAATCTTCAGCGTTGCCATTGAGATGCCACTGGCCGACAGCGCGAGGCAACTGCGCGGCCGGCGCTGCGGCAACCATGACACCCATCAGGAGAAGGCTGTGTGCGATGGATTTCATTAATCGGCTCTCCAGTTAAGCCGGAAACTCGATCTCGTACCGATATGAATTCCAGTCGTAACCGTCGTGCACTGGACCGTTCTCGAGGTTCATGAAAAGATTCAGGTTCTTCTTGTCACGATCTTCGAGCATACCCCAATTGGAATAACCCACCCCATGGGAGGTGTGTTCCTCGTGGACCGCCTCGATAGTTGACGCCGTGTCGCGCCGGGCGCAGAAAGTGTCCTGGTCGATCTCGACAATATGCAGCACGTTTCGGGGCAGACACCCTTCGTTTGGCCGATTGAGAATGTTCGTAATGATGTACACGCGACCGTTCCTGGATGAACAGAAAGTCGAGCCGAAACAGGTCGAGGAATAAACGTATTTCCCGTCTTCAAAGGTCAATGGTTTCGGGGCCTGCCATGTTTTTCCGTTGTCATCGGAGACGGAAAAGTGTTTGACCGACGGATAACCGGGGCCGTCCTGGCTGGGCAGGACAATCGATTGACGGAAGATGGCGAATAGACGACCATCCGGAAGCTGGCAGGCCTGGGGCTCGCCGACACCCTGCGAGCTCATGTCGGACGGGATTTGCACGAGGCCGCTTTTTTCCCAGTCGATACCGCTGCGATCGGGCCGCCAGGTCCCCAACCACGTCTGGCAGACAAAAAAGATGGCATCCGGCTTGGTGCCCGCCAGCGCACTGAGCTGAGGTCTGTTTTCCTCGATGATCCAGAACAGCTGGCCGTTCTGCAGTTTCATCAGGGTGAAGCAAACGATGTCTTCGCCGAAACCCAATTCCTCGGCCTTTCCCCATGTCTTGCCTGAATCCGGCGACACCTGGATGACCAGCTTCTGCTCCGCGTGCTGCTCGATGGCTTTATCATTGTAGATCTCACCGTCGCCGCGTGTCCGGTAGTGCCGGATCAACATCCCGTTGTCTTTATCGAGGAAATAGTTGGCGATCGGATCGGCAAGCGGCCCGTCCGTGACAGTCTCCCAGGTCGCGGCACCGTCGTGACTGACGACAACATTCACGGGCCTGTCATTCGGTTGACATTGCTTGGTGCCGTCAAGGATCGTCGAAATAATCGTCGGTTCGCTGGTGCTGAGATAGGAATAATTGCTGGCCGTTATATAACCGCCGCTGACACTGCACGGCGCGTGAAAGGTCTTACGCACCGCGATCCCCGAATGCGCATTGCGGCGAATGTACAACGGCCGGCAGCGGGAGAACGCACCCGGGGCGGCGGCATGTTCAACTGCCATACCCAGGGTCTGGATCATCAGCCCTGACCAGTGAACCGGAAAGTCGGGCTTGAAACAGCGCTCGCGCACGGTGAGTTCCACAAGCTCATCTTCCGGCGCCTTCCCGCCGGTAAAGTGACAGATAATTTCCTTGCCGTCCGCTGAGACCACGAACGAGCCGGGGACAGCGTGCACCGCCTCGAGGCTGTCCAGCTGGTGCAGCGCCTCATGGTCGACGTAAATCTGTCCCAGCGTCTCGGGCAGTACGGGGCCGGTTGCCGGCCGGACCTGCGTCGGCCCGGCCGGCTCACCGGGATCGTAACCGCCCCGGTCGAACTCAAAATTGGCGGGGCATGGCGCGGGTGTGCACGTCATTTCATAAGGATTATAGGCGTTCTTTTCGAAAAGGGATTTCGGCAGCGGTGCCTTAAAGACACCTGGCCCAATCTCCTGCCACTCAGGATCGAAGACATCCGATCCTTTCAGGTATACCTCCTTGCCCGTCACTGCGGCGAGCACAATCCAACTGCCCGAGATGTTTCGGTTGCCCTCGCGCACAATGGGCACCTGCTCGCGATAGATCCCCTCGTCAATCAGGATCGTGTCGTACGGCTGCGCGACTTTCGCCGCGGCCGAGATCGTCTTGAACGGTTGCGCCGCGGTCCCCGGGTTCGAATCGGCCGCTTCCGGACGTTGTCCTGCAACGTGGTGGGTGCTCCCGAGCGGCCAGGCATTGGGCACATATTGTCTGGTCATTGCATCACTCCACAGTTGCATCCGGAACAGGCGCAATATTCAGTCTGTCTGCGCCGGGCCCGGTGCTGGACAAGATTGGCTTGTTCAGAATCTCTCCCCCGCCGAGACAGGCTTGGCGGGGGCAGATTGCACTTTTCAACGCTTATCTCAGGGCTGGTCACCAGTCAGCTTGCCTTCTTGCCAAGCACATCCGTCAGCCGCACCGGCTTGCCCTTCTTCTGGGCCAGCCGTGCCGCGGTCGCGATGGCTATGCACTCCACCATCTCGTCGTGGCAAGCCTGGGGCTTCCCGGTGCGGACCATCTTCTTGATCTTCTCCAGGATCTTCGCCGCGCCGTAGGGGAATTCGAAATCGCCGATGGCCGGCGAATGCACGGCCCCAAGCCCGCTGTAGGCACTGGCATACATGGCGCAGTGAGGCGTCCCGCCGCAGGCGCAGTTGAGCACGACGCCGGCGTGCGGCCGATGCGCCTTCCCGCCGAAGTCGAGGTGGACATAGGCCAGTGGCGTCTGTCCCATGCACGACACCGTCTCCACCCCCGAGCCAAACAGGTGTTGGGCCAGGCTGATGGCATGAATGTGCCCGGCCATCGTGGTCAAGCCGCCTTTGACAGTGCCGAACTCCGGCTCGCCGAGCTCCTCGAAGCGGTCCCTGAAGCGGGAGAAATGCGGAACCTCTCTCAACATCGAAAGCGACATCAGCGGCGTCCCGTATCGCTTGGCGAGCTTGACCAGTGCGACCGCATCCTTGACATCGTAGGCAAAGGGTTTGTCCACGAAGGTCGGCGTTTTCTTCCGGAGCCCCGGCGTCGCCAGCGCCAGGTGATCAGTACCATCGCCATCGCAGTCGGCAATGAAGACAAGGTCGACATCGTCGGAGATTTCCTCCAAGGTGTCACAGACTTCAGGCTTGCCGTGGAAAATGCGCGACAGGTTCTCTGCCCGCCGGCGGTCCGCATCCCAGACCTTCGCAAGCTCGAGGCCGGCGACCTTCGGCACCGTCATCTCTTTCGTGTTGTTGTACTGCGTGTAGTGGTAGAAATAACCGCCGCACCCCAACTTCGGCTCCCGCAGAAGGTGGGGATCGTGCTTCTCGAAGAGGCAGCTGTAGTAGATGGCATGGAGGTCGCAATGTATGATTCCCACCCGTATCTTCGCCATGAGATCCCCTCTCCCTGGATCTAGTTGCCCCAGATGTCAACTTCACACAGCTCGAAGGCTGCCTTGGCCTTGCGGGCGGTGAAATCGAACCGAACGTAACGGTAGTTGCCGTCCCTGGCACTATCGACATTACTGCCTTTCCCGGAACGGTCCGCGTCGTTCAGGTAAAGCCGGGCCGTCTTCACATCGATACCCGCGACTTCTTCGGCTGTGGAAGCGAGCCGCAGCCACTCCGTCCCGTCCTTGCTGCCGCTGACAGTAAGTGACGGCATCGTGCCTGAGAATACCAATCGGCACTGGATCAGCGGCTGCTCCGATTTCAGATCGAATGTAATCCCGATGGGCGCCGGATCCTTCCAGGCGACGACCCATTTGGGCGTTTCCGCTTCGATGTGGGCAAGCGTCGAGCGTTTGTACTTGTCGCGCGTCTCGAACGCGGCCAGGCGATTGGTCAGGTGCCCCGTCTTGAACGGCACATTCGCAGCGGCCACGTCAGCCATGGCGTCCGGGGCGCGACTGTAGGAATAGGTGCCCTTCAGGTCGCGGTTGTTCGGTTCCAGGAGCGGTTCGTTCACGTCATAGACGTAATTGTTCGTCAGGCAGAATCCGGGCTCCTTGCGATAGATGTCCGTCTTGTACGGCGGCAGTTTGAAGCGCCAGATGTCGTGGCCTGTCTTGACGCCGGCCGATTCCTGGATCGCACCGAGGAACTGCACCACGGGCGATCCCTGAGCGACGGTCGACCGCTTCTGTGGATGCTCATAGACGGCGAATAGTGGATCCGCGGCAAAGTAATAGACCTTCCCTTTGCCATAGGGATGCATGGTGATCGCCGGGGTGCCGTCGGGAAACGTGGCGATCGTCACCACCGTATCGTTGACCAACTCGACACGGTGACCCGGTACCAGTACCGAGAGTGCGAATCCGTCGGGCAGATCGAGGTGCTCGCTGGCCTTGACGGTCATGATGGCTTCGTCCTTTCGCGGCTCGATTCTGCGAACCCCGGAAAGCTCCTCCCACGCCGTCCCGAACTTCTCACCGTTGATGTTCCAGGTGAACGCATCGGCATCGGTCACGATGAGCACCCCGCCGTCGCGAGTGTATGTCTTGAACTTGTCGAGGACCTCCGGATACTCGTACGTTACCCATGGGACGACGATGCTCTTGTAGTCGCCCAGGTCACGGGTATCCCGGACGACCTGGCGATCGCTGACGAAGTGGAACCAGTTCTCCAGGCACGGGCCCAGCGCTGCGTAGGCCGTGAGATGCCGGTCATTGTCACCCGACAATCCGCCCCACTGATCCGTCACCGTAGTGATCGAGGAATAGAGGATTGCCGTATCGGCGGTCTCCGGCATCTTCGGCAGACGCATGGTGCGAATCACCGTCGACAATTCGAGCATCGCGTTCCATTTGAACGGCTCGGTATACATCGCGTCCGCCAGCTCCGCCTCGAAAAATGCACTGTTCATCAGGTGCAGGCTTTCTCCGCCATTGCGGAAGATCTGGCTGTAGACTTCGCGGATGTATTCGGGATCGCGCACCGGCATCTGGCGCTTTGCCATGTGCATCATCATCCAGATGGGCTTGTCCGAGAGGTCGACATACAGCTTGGTCGTACCGCCGGGACGAACCCAGTCGAAGAGGGTGTTGGTCTGGCCACCGACGGTCTGGCCCCCATAGATGTCGAAGCCTTTCGACCATGCCTCGATGTCACCTGAAGTGGCTGTGCTGCCATGGGTCGGGCCCATAATCTGCAAGTCTGGATTGATTTTTTTCGCCGCTTCGTAGCCGTTGACAAAGGATTCAGTCAACCGGTCCCAGGCCCAGCGGGCGTAGGCGATACGATCAAAGGGGTCGCCATCCGCGTAGGACGCCGGCATCCCGTACTTCCCGAAGCCGTAATCCCGGCGGATTATCTTGTCGGCTTCCTCGATTTCTTTGTACCACTTGTCCCTTGGAACAGGACGGTTCGCGTAGGCGGTCCAGAGTTCGTCAAAGTGCCGGATAAAATCGTGTTTATTTTTCCGGGCGCGCTCCTCTACCTGGCGGCTTAATTCCTTCAGGTATCGCGGGTCGAGAATCCAGCCGCCGCTGTTGTAGACCGGCGGTAGCTCACGGTCCGGCAGGGAGATCAGCGACCTGCCCCGGGGCACGTCTACGGCTTCGCCATAGGTGAGGATGCCGCGTTTTTTGTATGCCGTCTCGTCCCGGTGGCCATAGCAGGGGATGTTGTAGGCCGCGGCCTCATCGAGTGCTTCGCCGAGAACATAGCGTTTGCCGAACCGCTTGCCTGCAAACCGAAGTTTCGGGGGACTGTTTGCCCCCCTGTCGTTCTCCCGGCCATCGTACTTGAGGCCGTAGGGCAGGAAGATCCCGGGCGTCGGCCGGTCGCTGAACAGCGTTTCGAACAGTGGATCTTCGACTTCGAAGCCGGTGACCTCATAGAACTCTGCCTTGAGTTCAGTCTTTTCGAGAGGTATGCCCTGGCCGTCGTTCTTCGTGTAGATCTGCACGTTGTCAAAGCGGCCGGAGGAATAGACTGACAGGCCGACCCGGTCGAAGCCGGGCTTGTCGATCGGCTTGTCGTGAACGTGTGAAATGATGACCTTGCCGTCAACGGTGAAGGTGATGTTCTTTCCCTCACGCTGGCAGACGACATGATACCGTTGCCCCGGCACAATATGAACATTGGCACGCTCAACTTCTTCCTGCCGTACAATCAGGAACGATACGGAATTGGACTGCCCGCCGAAGCCGAAATAGTAACCGCTCGACTCCTGCCCGAAGCTCGCGTTCAGGGCGCCGCTCAGGTCACAGGGGTTCTCTGAGTCGGTAACCGCATCGTATTCCAACCGTACGTCGCCGGTAAAACGCCAGTTCGTGACGATGTGGCCCTTCCCGTCGGGGTGATCGAGCATGCGGTTCTTGATCGTCCAGTTGCCATGGGCAGATCGCCAATTTTCTCCCAGCTCCGTGCGGTTGAAGTCATCCGAAAACTGAAGCTTCCATCCCTCGGCTTCGGCCGCTGCGCCGGCCATGTCCAGCGCTTGCTGTCCAGTTACGCTTTGTGAAGCGAGTGTCAAAGCGAGCAGACAGGTCGCTCGCCAGACCGTTTTTTTCTTGAATGTCATGTTCAACTTTCAATTCCTTTGTTACCCTGATAAATCGTGGTGTGGGCTGCATTCATGCCGTGTTTGAAAAATGATCCAGCCCAATGGGAATGGATCGGTGCTTTTGAACAAAATTAACGTGATCCGTTGACAGGGCCACGCTATGAATTGGGGGGGCAATATAAGATATAACGTTCAATAGTCACGCTCGAATGAAGCGTGGCTTCGCTCCTGCTCTTCATCGGTCCTCTCAATTGCCCGGCTACCGGATAAAAATGATGGGGAGCAGGGCGCCAGCGTTCGAAGAGCTGCCATAAAAAAAGCCACCAGGTCAAGGGGAAAATCCCTGGCGTAGCGGCCGTGTAACCTTATCCCGTGATCACGTTGCCAAGCTCGCAACGGGATTTGCAGCCGGCCGTACTTCGCATAGTGTACACATCCGCGCAACCATTCACGCAACCAGTCTGACCGATGATCGCAATCGTTGACTACAAAGCCGGCAACCTCACCAGCGTACGCCTGGCGTTCGAAGCGCTGGACACCGAAGCGGTGATCACCAGTGATCCCGAGGTCATTCGCAGTGCTGAGCGGGTCGTGTTTCCCGGCGTCGGCGCCGCCGGCGCCGCGATGATGCACCTCAACGAGATGGGGCTGGCAACGGTGCTGACCGATGTCGTCGATGCCGGCACGCCGTTTCTCGGCATTTGCGTGGGGACGCAGATTCTTTTCGATTCTTCCGAGGAAGACGGCGGTGTTGCCTGCCTCGGCCTGGTGCCCGGCGAAGTGAAGCGATTCCACCCGCCCGACCCGCTGTGCAAGATCCCGCAGATCGGCTGGAACACGGTCGGGTTCAAAGTCGACCACCCGTTGTTCGACGGCATCGAGAACGGCAGCGAATTTTATTTTGTGCACAGCTACTATCCGGCACCGTCCGACGCCTCCTTCATCCTCGCGGAAACGGAGTATGCGGATGCATGCTTTGCCTGCGTTGTCGGCCGCGGCAACATGGCGGCGACGCAGTTTCACCCGGAACGCTCCGGCCGGATCGGGCTGCAGCTTTTGCGCAACTTCACTACCTGGGACGGGCGCGTCTGATGCTGACCAAGCGAATCATTCCGTGCCTGGACGTGCGCAACCGCGTGGTCACCAAAGGTGTGAAATTCCAGAACAACGTCGACCTGGGCGATCCCATCGAGATGGCGGTGGCCTACAGCGACGGTGGTTGTGACGAGCTGGTGTTCTATGACATCACGGCATCGGCCGAGCGCCGGCCGATCGATATCGACATGGTTTCGGACGTGGCGAAGTCGATCCGCATCCCATTTTCCGTCGGCGGCGGTATTTCGAATCTGGACGACATGTATCGCGTCCTGCTTGCCGGCGCCGAGAAAGTATCGGTCAATTCGCTGGCTGTGCGGACGCCGCAAATCATTGGCGACGGTTCCAGGGCGTTCGGGGCACAGTGCATCGTGCTGGGCATGGACCCGGTGCGCACGGCGGACACGCAGAAGTGCCCGAGCGGCTACGAGATCACGACGCGCGGCTTCCGCGAGCACACCGGCATGGACGCGCTCGAGTGGGCGAAACGCGCCGAAGACCTGGGTGTCGGCGAGATGGTCGTCAACTCGGTGGATGCCGACGGCACGCGAGAGGGGTTCGAGTTGAACCTGACAAAGCTGATCGCCACCCATGTGAGCGTGCCTGTGGTGGCGTCCGGCGGTGCCGGCACCTGTCAGCATCTGTCCGATGTATTCAAGCAGGCGCACGCCGATGCGGCGATCGTTGCGAGCATGATCCACACGGGCGAATTCACCATCGCGCAGATCAAGGAAGAGCTGATCAGGGACGATCTGCCGATTCGCCGGAAGTGGTGAGCGATTCCCCGCCGGTATACTCCTCGATCACTGCTGCGACGTCGTCGGCATTTTTTGTTTCCATCAGCGCCATGCGCAGTGATTTGGCGCTGTCGAAGCCCTGTACGTACCATTTAAAATGACGCCGCAGCACCTCGAAACGCTTGAGCCCGGCGAACTTCTCCTCGAACCCTCGGCAATGCTCGAGCATGACCTCCAGCCGTTGCGCCGGCGTGATGTCGCCGGCCAGGACGTCGGGATTGAACAGCCACGGGTTGCCGAAAATGCCGCGGCCGATCATGACGCCGTCGGCGCCGGTTTCCCCTGCCAGCCGACGTGCTTCCTCGAGACATTTGACGTCGCCATTGCCGAGGATCAGTGTCTGTGACTGCATCTCCCGCTTGACATTAACCGCTTCGGCGATGGCGTCCCAACGTGCCGGCACCTTCGACATCTCGGCCCGGGTCCGGGCGTGGACGGTAACTGCCGCCGGGCTTTCCTCCAGCAGATGCGCCAGCCATTCGCAGATGATATTGGTGCTGTAGCCCAGCCGCGTCTTGACGGAAACCGGCAGGCCGCCGGCGCCTTCGCCGGTGGCTCGGATAATCTCCTTCATCAGGCTCGGGTTCTTGATCAAAGCCGAGCCGGCGCCCTGTTTCTCGACGTTTTTGTCCGGGCAGCCGGTGTTGATGTCGACACCGTCGAAACCGAGCTCCTTGACCAGTTGTGCGGTCTCGAGAAAATTCTCGGGGCGCGACCCGAAAATCTGGGCGACGATGGGCCGCTCACTTTCGTCGTACCAGAAGTCCGGCAGCAGTTTTTCGCGGCCCGCCGAGCATAGGCCGTCGCACGACACGAACTCGGTGAACAGTATGTCCGGCTTGCCGTATTTGGCGATGAGCGGGCGGAATGCTGCGTCGGTGACGCCGGCAAGCGGGGCCATGGCCATGATCGGCCGGTCGAGCCCGGCCCAAAAGTTGGGGCTGGTTGGATTGGTGGCAGTACTCATGATCGGCTCAATCGACGATGTCGATACGGTCGGTGCTGCGGATGTGCTTTGACTGCGCAAATGTAGCGGCGTCGCGGGGTCCGTCCATAAGGATCCGGTCGCCCGCCGCCGCCTTCGCAAATGCCGCGTTGCCGGTCGCCTTGTCGCGACGGCCGAGCACGGCCTCGACGACGTGCCGACCGTCGCAGATGTACCGGATGCCGCTGCGGTGGACACGCCGCAGGCGCGACAGCACGCGCCATTGGTTCTCCGCATTGGTGGTTGTGCCGGAGAAGACGAAGCCGATGAAATGATGACGGTCATTCTGCCGGTGCAGGCGGTTGGCCATGCGCTGGATAAGCGGCAACTCGAAGCGGTTGATATGAAAGTGACACCAGTTATCGGCAGCCAGCGGGCAGGCGTGCTGGCTCGGGCATGGAAAGTTGATCTGGAAGCCGCCATCGATGAGCTGCTGACGCAACGGCAGAATCTGCTGGAACACGGCGGTGGTACCGGGTTCGATTATGATGAGCAGTTGCTCTGCCGGGGTGCCGAAGGTGATCGCTGTATCATCGGCCTCGTTCAGGACGTTGCCGGTAATGACGATGCCGGCGTTGCCGCTGTGTTCGCGCCAGTCGCCCTGAACGAATTCGCACGGAACCTTTGCCAGCAGCGGGTCGCGCCGGATGCTTTTAGCAAATTTCCCGGCAAGTTTCAATGCGACCGGCGAACGGTCCACACCCATGAGTTTCCCAATGTTGGGCAGCAGGTCGGGGCGGTGGTGGCGCAGATAAAAGAGCAGTGCCCATAGAAAGGTGCCCGGGCCGCAGCCGAGCTCGGTCACTGTGACTGGCCCGTTTGCCAGTGCGGTTGTCAGTGCATCGCCGCAACGGTCGAGCATGCGCCAGAGTTTCGGCATGTTTATTGGCATGTAAAAGCAGGCGTAGCTGCGCATCGCCGCCGGGTCATCGGCATAGGCCGTTGCCGCGTCGGACGCCATCAGTCTCCGGTGCAGCGTATGCAATGGCTCCAGCAGCTCGTCGCAGAGCTCGTCGCCGGGTTGCAGGGCCAGGGCATCAAAGAGCCAGTCTTGGAAGTAGTCGGGAAAGAGGGGCATTATTCGTCATATGTGTGCACATGACATAGATTAAGGAGGAAAAGGCACCCAACGTAATGGACGTGCGTACGGAAATCAATTGCCGTACGATCATTGGGGAACCATGAAAATCCTGCGCATAATCTTCGGCTTCGTGTTTTTCCTGGGAGGTTGCGTAGTGACAGCCGTCGGCAGCGTGATTATAGGCGTGATGTTTGCCGCTTTCGGAACATTTTTGCTGTGGCCGTTTCAAGCGGCATTTTTGCGGCGTCCGTTTCAAGCAGCCATGAAAATCCTGCGCATAATTTTCGGCCTCGCGTTTTTGCTGGGCGGTTTCGCAATGATGGCCGCCGGTGGCGTGATCCCGGCTTTGGTGCTTGCCCTTCTCGGTGCGTTGATGCTGTTCCCGTTTATCGTTGCACCGGTCGTGAATTTCTTCGGAAACCTCTTTTACAGTGATTCGGGACAGCCTGCGCCGGAGCAGTATTCGCTTGTCCACAAGCTGTTGCAGGAGAACCAGCCGGATGAGGCTGCCGGCGAGTTGCGGCGGCGGCTGGAGGACCATCCGAACGATGTGAATGCTGCCCACCTGTTGATGCAGACTTACTATGACCATCTGAACTCGCCACAGGAAGCCGTCAATGTCCTGCGCGGCGAGCTGGAGAAGAAAAAGCTGCAGGCTGACCATGTAAGAATGGTGGATCTGGCCGTCGACATTCTGTTGGAAGTGAAGCAGCAGTCCGACGCTGTGCGGATCCTCGAGCGAGCCATCGAAAAACTCGGCTGCGGCGGGGTTGTTTCTCCACTCAGGCAACGGCTCGACCACCTGCAATGAAGCCGCAATTATTTTCTCAAACCGGGAGTCTAATTCATGCAAATCGTTGAACTGCTGCGTGCCATGGAAGAGCGCAATGCTTCAGACCTGTTTGTCTCTGTCGATAAGCGCCCGCATTATCGTATCATGCGCAGCCTGGTCGAGGCGGACCCCGACACGGTCACGGACGAGCAATTCCGGGAATTTCTCGGGTCACATTTACCGGCCGAAACGGTCGCGCGCCTGGAAAAGAACCGCGATCTGGATATTGGAGTTTCGCTCGAAGACAGCCGCTTCCGCTTCAACATATACTACCAGAAAGGCGAGCTGGCGATGGTCGTCCGGCGCGTACCGTCGGGGGCGCTGTCGTTTTCGGAGCTGGCCCTGCCGACGGTGTTGACCTCGCTGGCGGAAGCGCCGCGCGGCCTGGTGCTGGTCACCGGCTCCACGGGCAGCGGTAAATCGACGACGATGGCGGCGATGCTGCATCATATCAATTCGAGCAGTGCCAGGCATATTGTCACTGTCGAAGATCCGATCGAGTTCGTACACCAGGACTTGCAGAGCGTCGTGAATCAGCGCGAGATCGGTACGGACACGACTGATTTCTTCACATCTCTGCGGCACATTGTGCGTCAGAGTCCGGATGTGATTATCATCGGCGAAATGCGCGACCTCGACACCATCTCCACGGCGGTATCGGCGGCGATGACCGGCCATCTGGTGATCTCGACGATGCATACCGTGGACGTCGTGCAGACCCTCGAACGTATCATCAACTATTTCCCGGATCAGCAGCGCGATCAGATCGCCCTCGATCTCGGGTTCGCGCTCCGGGGCATCGTCTCCCAGCGACTGCTGCCGTGCGCCGATGGCAACGGTGTGGTGCCGGCGTTGGAGATCCTCGTGGCCACACCCTTGGTCCGACGACTGGTGCACGAGCGCGATTTTGAGGGTCTGGAGCAGGTGATCAAGACCGGTGCATCCGAGGGTATGCAGACATTCACCCGGGCCTTGGCGGACCTTGTCGAGGCAGAAAAAATCACTGTCGAAACCGGCGCCGCGGCCGCGACCAATCGTGATGAGTTTCTGCTTGCCGTCGAAGGCATGCAAACCGGGATCGAAACTTTTCGTACACTGGAGAATGCCGACGAATCGTTCGGCTACGGCATGAAGAGTCTGCTGCGCGCCGCCGTGCGTCACGGTGCCAGCGATCTGCTGCTCACTGCCAAATCATCGCCGCTGCTGCGTATTGATGGCGAGCTTATGGAGACCAACACAGAGGCGCTGTCGCCGACCATGACCAAGCAGCTCCTGTTCAGCGTGTTGTCGCCGTCGCAACGGACGCATTTCGAACTGGAGAAAGAGATCGACTTCGCCTTGAGCGTCGACGTCTCGAAATCTAAGGATGGCGTCGATCAGCCGCGCGACCAACACCGGTTCCGGGTCAACGGGTTTTATCAGAAAGGCACGGTGTCGGTGGCTCTGCGGGTGATCAACCAGAAGATCCCGACGCCGAAGGAGCTTAATCTGCCGAAAGCGATCACCGACCTGTCGAACCGGGCCCACGGCCTGCTGCTGATCACCGGTCCGACCGGGCATGGCAAGTCGACGACGATGGCCTGTCTGCTGAGCCTCATCAATAAGACGCGCGCCTGCCACATCATCACGATCGAGGACCCGATCGAATATGTGCACACCAACGACAAGGCGGTCGTCGAACAACGGGAGGTGTTCGCCGATACGAAGAGCTTCACCAACGCCCTGAAATACATCCTGCGCCAGGACCCGGACGTCATCATGATCGGTGAGATGCGCGATCCGGAAACAATCTCGGCGGCATTGACGGCGGCGGAGACCGGGCACCTGGTGTTGGCAACGCTGCACACCAACGACGCGGTGCAGTCGGTCGACCGGATCATCGACGCCTTCCCGGCGCACCAGCAGTCACAGATCCGCACGCAGCTGGCGGCGACCTTGATTGCGGTTGTTTCGCAGCGCCTGTTGCCGACGGTCGACGGCGAGGGGCGGGTGCCGGCATTCGAGATCATGATCGGCACCCCGGCGGTACACGCACTGATCCGCGACGAACGCACCCACCAGATCCCGTCGTCGATCGAAACCAGCGCCAAGGACGGCATGGTCACCATGGACAGGGCCCTGCAGAATCTCTATCGCCAGAATCTCGTCAGCCGACAGACGGTCTTGTCGCTGGCCAAGGATAAAGACATCATCTAGGGTTGTACCTTGGTTTTACGCCGGTCGGGCGGCAACTCCCCTGATCGTATGCCGGCTGCCGGACAGGCGCCTCAGAAAATGAATTCGTAGACTGTCTCGTGCCGGTAGATTTCGCCCGGCTGCAGGATCGCGCTGGGGAATGAGGGCTGGTTGACGCAATCCGGAAACTGCTGAGTTTCCAGGCAAAAAGCGCCGTGCCTCGGGTAAACCTGTCCGTTGGCGCCGGCTTCGTTGTCGAGGAAGTTGCCGCTGTAGAACTGTACGCCCGGCTCGGTTGAGGCAACGATCATCCGGCGGGTGCTGGCGGGGTCCGCGACCTCGGCGCAGGGCACCGGCGCGGCGCTGCGGGTCGGTTGCACGGCGTAGCAGTGATCGTAGCCGCCCGCCACCGCGCCGATCCGCTCACCGATAGCGTGGGCTTCGGTAAAGTCCATCGGTGTTCCGGCCACGTCCCGCAGCTCGTTGATCGGGATGAGATTGTCGTCGACCGGCAGATATTGCGCCGCCTGGATCGTCATCTGGTGGTCGAGAACGTTGCCGTTGCCGGCACCGGCCAGGTTCCAGTAGGCGTGGTTGGTCAGGTTCACTGGTGTTGGCTGGTCGGTTTCCGCCTCATAGCTGAACACCAGTTCGTTGCGGCCGGTCAACACACAGGTGACGGCGACCGCCAGGTTGCCCGGGAATCCCTGGTCGCCGTCGGGACTCTGGCACTGGAAGCGGACTGCGTCGTTGCCGTCGATCGTGGCCGGCTCACTGTCCCAGACGATTTTGTCCAGCCCCCGGTCGCCGCCATGCAGGGTGTTGATCCCGTCCTCGTTGCACGGCAGCGTAAAGGTCCGGCCGGCGAGGCTGAAGCGGCCGCCGGCGATGCGATTGGCGAACCGGCCGACCATGCAGCCGAAAAAACAGGCACCGTTGACATAGCCTTCGAGGTGATCGTAGCCCAGCGTCACGTTGACTCTCTCGCCGGCGCCGGTGGGCAGCTGCAGAGCCGTCAGCGTTGCGCCATAGGTGATGAATCGGGCGGTCACCCCATTGTGGTTTTCCAGCGTCAATTGTTCGACCGATTGGTCTTCGAACTCGCCGATTTCCGTGCCTTCGACAGCCATCATTTTCTCCTTGGTGTGGACCGCTGGTCACGTCAGATTCCAGGGTTTGAACTTAACCACGCACATAGGCGATGCAAGATCTCGGCGGTCGCATGCCGGTTGCCCAGTCACCTGGTGCGATCGCGGTACGGCAGGTCCCGCACAGCGTTGCCGGCACTGTCCGTTGCCTCCGGCCCCGGGACGCAGGCGACAATGACAACGGCCGGGGGCCGGAGCGTCATGCCGGCTGGACGCCGCTCAACGACGACTTTCGAGTCGTCCTGGTCAAAGCCGAGTATTTGCCCAGCGCCATTTCCGGGTTTGCATGATGGCTGTCCCGGAGATAGTTTCCGCCGCTTGTCGTGTACGCCGACGCCTTCTATCGTATATCGCATGGATGGTTAGTCCCGGATCAACGCTTCATTGGACGCAGTATGCCGCGCTACGGTAAGTATCAAATCACTGGCATGAGAGATTTCCGCACAGGCGGAATGGCGACACTTTCGACTGGCAAGATGGTCGATGGCGCAGAGATCGTCGTTCGCGAGCTGCAGGAGCAGTTTGTGTTCAACTGGCAGATGCGCCGCAAGTTTTCGGTCGGCCTGAAGATTCGGAAAAAGATCCCGCCCCACCCGAATCTGGTATGGTCGATTGGTATCGGATGGAAAGGGCTCACGCCGTTCGAGATCATGCCTTTCGTCAACGGTACCAGCCTGCAGTCACAGTTGATCCAGGACCGGGAATATGTGCTTCGGCACGCCGTTGGCCTGCTGCTGCAGTCGGCTGAAGGCATCAAGCACGTGCATGCCAGTGGCTTTCTGCATCTTGATATCAAGGCCGGCAACATCCTGCTGGACCTGACGGACCGTGACAATCCCGAGGCTAAAATCACCGACTTCGACCTGTCGATGCCGCGGCGGTGGATCAGGCCGGACAAGAGCCTGCGGTATGGTACGTTCAACTACATGTCGCCGGAGCATTTGAAGGAAGGCCGGATCGGCGTCGAAAGCGACATCTTCGCCTTCGGCGTGCTGGCCTACAACCTGTACAGCAATGAGATGCCGTTCCCCGGCAACAACGCCGCCGAATCCCGCGCCGCCAAGACGGACCCGAGTTTCAAGGTCATACCGCTGGAAGAGAAGAGTTCGAGCGTTCCGAAGAAAATCAGCGAGGTAATCATGCGCTGTATTGAGCGTGAATCGACGCTGCGCTACAGTAATATGAGGATTGTCGTCCGTGACTTGTGGACTGCTTCGCTGTTGCAGCATATGCCGGCATCCGAGAAAACGCGGAAGTGGGAGCTGCATTGAAGACTGTACCGGCGGTTTAAGTTCGACTTATTGAAGCGCGTTTACGAGATTGACGGGACAACCGGCCCAGCGAACCCGACCTGATCGACACCGCCATGCCACGGCACCGGCCCCAGAATTGCAAATTGAACGGGCGCGTAGATCCGTTCTACCCAAAGGACAACGGCTAATGGCTACCGAACTCTCGAAATTCATCGATGAAACGCCGCTCTGTGACACGCACGAGCACATGGCGAAGGAACAGCAATATCTCGATGACAGCCCGGATATCATACACGCGCTGTTCATGAACTATGTATACGCAGACTTTGAGGTGGCCGGTGTCGATGCCGGGAAATTGGCCGCTTTCCTGAACCAGGACGACCCGGATGTCCGCGGCCGTTTCGAGGGCGTTTACGCAACCTGGCAGGCGGTCCGGCACACCGGCTACGGCGAAGCCGTGCGCTTGATGGCGAAGCGCATCTACGATATCGATGAGGTGACACCTGACAGCGTTGGCGCGGCGGCGCCGTTGCAGGAAGCCCTGGTGCAGCCCGGCGAGCGCCGGCGCCTCTTGAAGGAGGTGGCGAACCTCGATCACATCCAGACAGACGACTTTTCGTGGCTCTGCCTGCCCGACGCGTCGGGCCCGGACTTTTTCTTGTACGATATGACCTGGTGCTCATTCTGTAACGGCAATCCGGACATTCCCGCCCTTGTCGAGGAGACCGGTGTCGACGTCAGCGACCTGCCGTCGCTGCGCAACGCCATGCACGCCTTGTTCGACAAGTACGGCGCCGTCGCCGTCGCTGTCAAGTCGCAGCACGCCTACAATCGAACGTTGACCTGGGAGGACCGCGCCGATGCCGATGTCGAGCCGTTGCTGCACAGGCACATCGACGATCCGGAAGCACTGGACGTGGACGAGCGGAACGCCTTCGGCGACTGGTGCTGGGCACGCGGCGCCGAGCTTTGCGCCGAGTACGATCTGCCGTTCAAGATCCACACCGGCTACTACGCCGGCAGCAACACGATGCCGCTCGATTTCATTCGCTGTGGGAATATGTGCCGCCTGCTGACGGCCTTTCTGGACACGAAATTCGTGCTGATGCATATCTCGTATCCGTACAACGACGAGCTGGTCGCGCTTGGCAAGCACTATGCCAATGTCTATGCCGACATGTGTTGGGCCTGGTCGATCGACCCGTATACCTCGGTCGACTTCCTGCGCAAATGGATTCACGCGGCACCGGCGAACAAGCTGTTCATCTACGGCGGCGACACCTTCAACCCGGTGGCCAACGTCGGGTACACCATGCAGGCGCGGGCCGGTTTGAATCGAGCCTTACAGGCCGAGGTCGATGACGGCCTGGTGACGGAAAAAGAAGCAATCGCCCTGGCCGCACGGTTCATGCGCGAGAACGCCTACGACTGCTTCCGCATCGAGGCGAAGCGCGAGACCATTGCCGGTGTTTGAAAGTGACCCGCGTCAATTCGTCCGGTCGCAATCCAATGGGCTGTCGAATGGCACTCTGCCCGCCCCGACGCAGGTGGCGGACTTGTGTGGTGGCCGCGGCGGATTGCCCTGGCGCCGGAACAACGCGGCGATCCGGCCGGTCACCGTGAGATCGATCAATGAGCGATGTCCCACTGCCGGCCATCAACGGCGCCCCCCGGAGACGCACGGCGCCGCGGCCGCCGGCATAAGCGACAACCGGACATCCACCGCCGGGCAGCGGGAGCGGGGAGGGCGCATTGGCGGAGGCTGAACTCCAACTTGCGCCTTTCCGCTTCGACGTGACGCCGCCGCTCGGGCATTCGATTTGTGGCGGCTGGATCCCGTCGGTGGCGAGTGTCAGTGACCCACTCGACTGTGTCGGGTTCGTCCTGCTCGGCGCCGGCGAACCGATCGTCATCTGTGCCGTCGATTGGCTGGCCCTGCTCAACCGTGCGCATCTGGCATGGCGCCAGGCCCTGGCTGAAGCCGCCGGCACCCACGCGGCCCGGGTGGCGGTGCAATGCGTGCACCAGCACAGCGCGCCGCTCGCCTGTCTCGACACGCAGGCGATCGTGGCGGCGGCCGGCGGCCTCGAAGACGTCATCCGGCTCGACTTCTTCGAGGAGTGCCTGCGGCGCGGGCGCGAGGCGGTGGCGGCGGCACTCGCGGCACCGCGGCCGGTGACAAGGCTGGCGCACGGCCAGGCCAAGGTCGACAAGGTGGCGTCGAACCGGCGGGTCTATCGCGACGACAACGGCATCGTCCTCGGACAGCGCGCCAGCAGCGCGCCCGACGAATTCATGCGCGGACTGCCCGAGGGGTTGATCGATCCGTGGCTGAAGACAGTCGCATTCTACGACGGTGACGACAAGATCGCCGCCTGTCACTACTACGCGACACACCCGCAAAGCCACTATGGCGACGGCATCGTCAACAGCGACACCGCCGGCCTGGCGCGCAAGCGACGGCAGGCGGAGGAACCGCACTGCCTGCACCTGTACTTCACGGGTTGCGCCGGCAATGTCGCCGCCGGCAAGTACAACGATGGCGCCCCGGAATATCGGGACGTACTGACGCAGCGTATATACGACGGCATCGTCGCGGCCGAGGCAGGCCTGCACCCCGCGCCGGTCGCGGCGGTTGAGTGGCGCACAGTCGAGCTGCCACCACCCCCGGCGCGCGAAGAGTTTTCGACCAGGGCGCTGCAGGCGCTCATCGACGATTCGGAAAACACCGTTATCGATCGCGCCCGCTCGGCGTTCATGCTGAGCTGGTGCCGCCGCGTTCAGGAGGGCACGCCGCTGGCGCTGAGCAGCCTGCACGTCAACGATGTCGTGCTGCTGCATTTGCCCGGGGAATGCTTCGTCGAATATCAGCTGCGCGCCCAGTCGTTGCGGCCCGACGCCTTCGTCGCGGTCGCCGCGTACGGCGATGACGGGCCGTGGTACATCCCCGTCAAGGAAGAGTACGGCAAGGGCGGCTATGAGACCGAGGTCGCCTTCTGCAGCCCGGCGGTCGACGACATGCTGACCGCGGCCATGTCCGAACTTCTGGCGAGCCGATGTGAGGGTGACCAGGAATTTTGACACTCAAACAGTCGAGCATCCAGCCTCCCCCCGTGGTGAACTTTTGCGCTACCGCAGCAGGTCCTGGATCACTTCGCGCTCTTCCACCAGCTCCGCAGCCGTTGCCTCGATCTTGCCTTTGAGGAAGTCGTCGTGGGTCTGGCCACCGATGATCTCGTAGCTGCCGTCGCCGGCGGAGCGGCACGGAAAGGAAAAGATAAGACCGTCCGGCATGCCGTAGGGATTGCCGTCGCTGACGACCGCCGAGCTGAAGGTCTCGCCTGCCGGCGTCGGGTTGACCAGGGCCCGGACAGCCTCGACCGCGGCATTGGCCGCCGAGGCCGCCGAGGATTTGCCGCGGGCGTCGATCACCGCGGCGCCGCGTTTGGCGACGATGCTCACGAAATCGCCCTGCAGCCAGGCCATGTCGCCGATGACCTCGGTCGCCGGGGCGCCGTTGATCGTGGCGTTGTGATAGTCCGGTACCTGCTTGGCCGAGTGATTGCCCCAGATCGTCACGTTCTTCACACTGTTCACATCGGTAGCCGCCTTCGCCGCCAACTGGTTGACGGCGCGGTTCTGATCGAGACGGGTCATGGCGTGGAAGCGGTCGCGCGGCACGTCCGGGGCATTGTGCATGGCGATCAGGCAATTGGTATTGCACGGATTGCCGACGGTCAGGACATGGACATCGGCGGCGGCATGGTCATTGATCGCCTTGCCGGTCGAGGTGAAAATCGGCCCGTTCTCCTTGATCAGTTCACCACGCTCCATGCCCGGGCCGCGCGGCTTGGAACCGACGAGCAGCGCCCAGTTGACGTCTTTCATCGCGGTATTGACGTCGTCCGTCATGACGATGTCGGTGAGCCGCGGGAAGGCACAGTCCTCGAGCTCCATGGCGACGCCCTCGAGCGCTTTCATGGCGACCGGCAACTCGAGAATATTGAGGGCGACCGGTTGGTCGGCGCCGAACAGGTCGCCGGCAGCGACCCGGAACAGCAGGTTGTAACAGATCTGACCGGCACCGCCGGTCACGGCGACGCGTATGGGTGGTTTACTCATGGGGATACCCCTGGCATTGAAAGGATTTATCTCGATGGCGCATAACATAGCCACGCCAAACACCGAATGTCCAACCCCCACGCCCGTCGCTACTGCGCAACGGACAGAGACGCACCGTCGCCGACCGGGACATCCGGAAAGCTGAACGGGTCAACGCCGTCGATGCACGCCACATTGAAGGCATACTCCGTCGGGTCGCCGCGGCGCTGGTGGTGGGTGTAGATGCCGCATGTCCTGCAGAAGTAATGCTTCGCGATCTTCATGTTCCATTGGTACAAGGTGAGGTTCTCTTCGCCCTTGACGACGCGCAGGCGCTGCAGCGGAACCGTTGCCACGACCGCACCCTTGCGCCGACAGATGGAACAGTTACAGCGGCGTACTTTCCGGAAACCGTTTTCGAGATCGACCTCGAATTCGACCGCCCCGCAATGGCACCGGCCAACGAGCGTTTCCATGGTTTAGTTCTCCTGTTGCGGCCCTTGCGGCCCCTCTTCTTTTTTCTTCTGCGCCGCTTCGCGATCGGCGATGATATCGTCGGCAATGAGGACACGTTCAAAGAACAGCTTGAGCAGCACACAGAGATAGCGTCGGCCCATCTGGCCGAGGCGCAGCTTCGAGCTGCCCCAGGTGCGGCCGTACCAGTTGATCGGAATCTGGGCGATGCGGTACTTGCGGATCAGCGCCGAAAGGGACATCTCGATCGTTATGTTGAAATGGCTGGCGTAGAACGGGCCGCAGTGATCGATGACCTCGCGCCGGTACGCCTTGAACGCGTTGGTGAGATCGTTGAAATGGGTCCAGAACATCAGCTGAATCAATTTGTTCGTCAGCCGATTGAACAACCGCTTGACGACCGGGTAGTCGAGAACCTCTGCCCCCGCGATAAAGCGTGAACCGAACACGCAGTCGTAGCCGTCGTTGATCGTCCGGTAGTATCGTATGACGTCCTCGGGATCGTCCGACTGGTCAGCCATCGCGATCACCACGACCTCGCCGGACAGCTCCTTGAGCCCGGTGCGCACGGCCCTGCCGAATCCACGCGGCAACTCCCTGGACACGATGCGCACGCGCGGGTCATCGGCCGCAAACCTTTCGACCAGCTCGGCAGTGTTGTCGTCGCTGCTGTCATCGACGACGACGATCTCGGCATCGATTTCGTGCCGGTCCACTGCCGCGATGATCCCCGACAGCGTGGCGGTGATCGCACCCCCCTCGTTGCAGGCGGGGATCAGGATGGAGAGGGAGGGCGTCTTCAATTTCCAGTTCTCAATTCTGAACTCTCAATCTCAATGGGGAACGAAAATGGGGCGGAGCTTGGCTTCGTTGTCGGTGAGCCATTGGTTGATGTCCGCGGTGATCGCCGGCACGTCCCGCTTGGGCCGCCAGCCGAGCTCGGCGGATGCCTTGCCATGGTCGGTAACATAAACGCGCACGTCGACATCGCTGGTTTCGGGGCGGCTGCCGATTTCGACGGTGTTGCCGGTCACCTCCCGGCACAGCTTCGTAAGTTCCAGCAATGAGGCGGATGAATCCCCGCCGCCGCCCACGTTGTAGACGCGCCCGTCCCAGATTTCCGGTCGCGCCAA
>JASLZG010000329.1 GCA_030754995.1 Lentisphaeria bacterium | reverse complement strand
GCTCTACCTGCAGTCCGAAAACACGATGATCACCTCGAAGGTGATCGGCATCGCGGTCGTGGACCGCGACGGCGTGCACGATGGTCCGGACGATCCCGATGAGTGGCCCTACCAGACGGTGCACGAGGCGCTGCTCGACGGGTGGCGGATCATCAAGTTTCCAGAGATGGCGCTGATGATGTCCGACGAGGAAACACCGTACGGGCTCGGCTGTGAGTTCATTCTCGAGAAATAGACCAGGCCAAAGGGGCGGCAGATGAGCGGCAAAACATATGATTGCGAACCGACGCTGACCGACGAAGGCGTCGTCGACTTCTGCCGCCAGGGTTTTCTGATCCTGGAGGGCGTGGTGCCCGACGAGGTGAACCGCCGGGCGGTCGCCTTTCTCGACCAGCACCCGAGCCTGGCGCCGCATGAGATTCTGAACGAGGAGTGGTTCGTCGAGGCGGTCATCAAGAATCCCGCCGCGGCAGGCGTGGTGCGCTCACTGCTCGGCGCGAACGTCCTGCTGCCAACGTGGATGAGCAATCATCGGATCGAATGCCCGCGGCCGCTCAACGGCGGCTGGCACCGCGACGGCGGCGCCGTTTTCACACCGCGGCTCGATTTCCTGCAGGTCTTCTACTATCCGCAGGACACCCCGAAGGCGCTGGGGCCGACCGAGGTGCTGCCGAGCTCCCACTTCATCCGTGGAAGGCGCCGGTTCATGCAGCATTACGGGAACATCCGTCAGGGCGTGTGGACGGCCGCGACGGCCGGCTCGATTTTCATCACGCACTACTCGATCTGGCACCGGCCCACCGCCGCCACAGCCAGCGGCGTCCGCAACCTGCTGAAATACCTCTACTGGCGCACCGTGCCGCCGGAGCGCGACTGGGTCGTCGATGGCGACGTGGATGCCATGAACCTCGACTTCCTGCCGGGCGACATACCGGGCAGTCCAATACTGGAGACATGGCATCAATGCATCCCCGTCGCGCAAATGTTTTACTGGCTGTGCGGTCTGGCCGGCAACTTCGAGTTCACCGGCGGCCCGTCGTGGCCGATCAGTGCCATGAAGGGCTGGAACACGGGCATCGGCCTGCCACCCGGTTTCGAGCTCGAGCGGTAATCGGCGCCGCCCGCTTAGGCGTCATCCTTTTCGAACGCCACCGACACGGTCCGGTCGGCCGGGATGCCGGCGACGCGATAGCGGATTATCTCACCGTCAATCGCCGGCGCCACAACTTCGGGCTCCTGTAATCCGTCCACGCGAGCTTCACGAAATGCAGCCGGGCAATGGATCCACAGGCAGAAGGGCTGCTGGATGTGTTCGGAGAGGACCAGTTCCAGGCGCATCTCACCTTCCAACCACTGCATCGACGAGAATTCCACGGCGCCCTGGCTGTAATGGCGGTCGTTGCCCACTACCTGGGGGACACCGGAGACCGGGCGAATGGCATAAAGCTGGACACTCGTCGCTGCCATGTCGCGCACCCACAGCCGGCCGTCGGCCACACAGTGGTACTGTCCGGTCCAGAATTCGAAGGCATGGCAGGGTGTTTCCGGGTCAAGCCCCAGGTCCTCGAGGCGCACCGTGGCGTCCCGGCCTCTCTCTTGCCAGTTGTAGACGGCCAGCAGTTGCCAATCCTCGCCGTTGGCGGAAATCGGCAGTGCAACTGTGCTGGGGACTTGTTCGGTCAGGTCCAGTGGATGGCCGCCGGCAGTGCCGAATGGCGGCACGATCTTTTCCATCACCGCCCAGCGCTCCTCCGGAAGCTCGGTAAGCAGGTCGGAGGAAACGATTGGCCCGCCAGTGAGGGCGGCGAACGTGGCCGCAACACGCGCCTGTGCGAGGGAGCGCGTCGGCTCGGCGGATTCGCTCGCGCCGGCCATCTCCCTGACGCCGAAGAAGGCGTCCGCGAAAAATCGGTGCTGGGTGTCTGGTTCCGGTTGCAGGAGCAGGACGTCCGGGTCGGTGAGCCAGGTTTTCGTGTGGAAGAAACTGCTGGTGGTCAGCGAGCGAATGGCATGAACGGCATTCAGCCATTCGTAGTCGGCGTCAAAGGCGACGCGCATCGAATCGCACCACACCTGGTACGCCGGCAAATACTCGAGGCATCCGAATACGAACACCGTTTCCGCCATTTCCGCGCGCATCGCCTCGAGCAACGAGAGGTAGGCCGCCATAATGGTGCCCGACTTGTCATGAAACGACGCCTCTACTTTTGTGGGGTCACCGGCGAACGACGTTCCAAAGGCGGAATAACAGAAGTCGATCTTGAGGACATGATAGCCCCACTCGCCCGTCACCTTGCGTATTAGCTCGATCAGGTGCCGGCGCACCTCGGGATGGGTTATGTCAAGGCAGAAGCGGTCCCACACACCCACCTGGTCGTACCACTTTCCGACCCGCACCCGGTCGCCATCCGGAGTGCGCAGCAGCCACTCCGGGTGCGATGTCACCAACGAACAGTTCTCGGTCACCTGGAAGAGATTCAGCCAGATCCCCGGCACCAATCCACGGCGGCGGATTTCATTGGCGACCCATTTCATCCCCTTGGGGAACTGGTCGTTTCCTTCCCAGTCGCCCAGGCACTTCTGCCAACCGTGATCAATCGTCAGGAACAGGTTCCCGGCGTTCTGCGGCAAAAACCGTTCGGCAATGACGTCGGCGTGGGCGATGACATCTTCCTGCGTAACTTCGATGTTCAGGTTGTAATAGGAGTCCCACCCGAGCCACCGGTCCTGTGGAATCGGCCTTTGCCGGTCCCGGTGGAGACGGTCCCCGTAGGCGCCGAGGACCGCTTGTGTACTCGTTCCTGTTGCCATGAAAAGCGGCTCCGCCGTGAAGCGGCCGCCGGGGGCGATGGTGATCGGCCCGGTACCGCCGGGGTGCAGTATTGCGGTGAGCGATTCGAGCCGTTTTTGCGGGCAGGAGGGGGTCTCGAAAGAGAATTTAGCCAGACAGTTGCGGAAGTCGGCAAAGCCCATGACCATGGTGTTCGGCAGGCAGTTGTTGATCAATGCGAAGACCCAGGCCCCCTCCCATTGGCCGGGAGCAACGGAGTGGACCTGCCACGGCTCGAGCATATGCCAGCCGCCCTGCAGCCAGTGTGTCTGGCTCAGTCCCCCGGCCACCTCCACCGCCCCCTCGCCACCGAACAGGTCCAGGCTGTCGATCCGCAGCGGTTCGGTGCCGCTGTTGGTGATCTCGAGGCGCAGCTCGGCCAGGGCAGTCGAGTCGCTCCCGGTCCGGCATTCAAGAACAACGTGCCAGGCCGCCTCAACCCCTTCGAAGGCGCCCCGTGACTCAGTTGTGAACGGCTCCCCGTCGGCTTGCGGGCGGCTTTCACTCCACCCTTCCGGGGCCGCCTTGACGATCCGGCCATCGACGGCCAGCAGGCTTGGCAAAGCCGCCTCGACGACGACGCCACCGCCGCTCAACCGCCACTTGCCATCCTTCTCCGCGGCAAACACCATCTCACGGCTCCTTTCGGGGTGGCGGGATTTTTGCCAGGCCCTTCAGGATCCGCACCGCCTCGCGGGCAATGACATCGCCCGAGGGTTTCCTGAACGGCGGACGAAATCGCGTGCAGCGATAAAAGGCGCTCATGTATTCCCGATCGTTCGTGCCGCGGCCGTCGGTGATGTAACCTTGGCAGCCGTTGGCGTAACCGCAGGGAATCGTCAGGGGCAGCGGCGATTTTTCCTTGATCGTGCGGCCGATCACCCAAAACGGCTCGGCGGGGACCCCGACAATGCCGACGTCGCCCAGCCGCAGCACGTAGATATCCATGTCGAGTGTCTTCGGCACGGTCTGTTCCTTTCCGGTTTCCCATAAGTTCAGCGCCCACTCGCTCCACGGCAGAATATGCTCCGCCATGGCGGCGCGATAGGCGGGTGACAGGCCCCGCGGATAATTCATGCCCAGCAGGCTCACGGTGTCCTCGTCGCCCGCCCGGGCGCGCTCGATGAAACCCTTGATCGCCCTGATCTCTTTTTCCAGCGTCCGCCGGGCAGGCAGCGGCGCCAGCGGGACGGACACCTTGTCGGTGACGAGCTCGAGGCTGTTTCGTTCGGACTGCTTGAGCTTGCGCGCCGCCTTTACGTACGTCTCGCCAAGGTAGTTGCCGAACTGCCGGGCCCGTTCGATGCCGCCTTCGAACATCTCTTTCGTGTTGGTGTCGCCGGCGAATCCCTGCAGGAACCCCACCGGCGTTTCGCCATTGTGCGAATGTTGACTGGCGAGCCGGTCGGTGGCGACCTGGCAGTACTCGCCGAAGACGACGGGGCGTTCCGGGTGGTAAGAGGAAACGGGATGCCCGGTGAACTGGGTGAGGAAACACACCGGCCGGCCGTCCTCGCCCCGCAGGCAAACGACCGGCGCATCTTCATCGATGTCGCCGCGATAATCCCGGGCCAGTAGCTTGCGGTCCTCCTCCCGCATGAAATACGTCGTCCCATCGGCCCGCCAGCCTTTGCGGTGATAGGTAATGCGCCCTTCCCGGCCGACGTTCCACCAGACGGTAACCGGCTGCAACAATGGCCGCAGTTTCTTGACGGTGCGGCGAAAGTCCCGCATAAACGCCTTGCCAAGCGGCAGCAGGTCGGGCGGGCGGTCGGCCGGCCACGGATCTGACTGGGACATGGCATCAGATCTCGCATCGCGTTCAATGGTCGGAGCGCTGTGGTTGTGGGTGCCGAAAACCAGGACGTTCGAGAAAGGAATCCCCAGCCCTTCCGCGGCCGTTGCGCGTATTGCATGATTGAGATGCCTGGTCTCGACGGTGAAGCCGGACGTGACCAGGCACAGGCGTTGCGGCCCGTCCTCGAGTAGCGTGACCGTCGTCGTCAGCGGTCCTTGAACGTCCGCGACGGCGAACCCCGCGTGGTTCTCAAGCCCGCTTCCAGCCTTCGGTATGCCGTCAAAGCAAAGAGAAGCTGCTTTAATCATTACTCATCTCTCCGAAAGCAGTTCGATCATGCGTGCCAGCCGGTCCCGATGTCGGCTTACCAGGGAACCGTCCCGAGTGTATTGGGTCAGCTTCTCGGGATGAAAATCATCACTCTCGATCCCAGTCGGAACATCGAGCAGTTTCTCTGCCGCGGCAATGGCATCTGCATCCTGCGCCCCGTCGGCCTTGGCCTTCTCGATCAGCTTGCGCAGGAGAGCAAAGTACTCGTAGTCCTCGAGTCCGTCCCGGACCGCCTCGAGGCGGATCGAGGGCAACGCTTTCCAGCCGTGCTGCTTGAATGCATACTCGCCGATACCGGGGAGCGGGTAGGTCAAGCTGCCGCCACCTA
>JASLZG010000328.1:296-5289 GCA_030754995.1 Lentisphaeria bacterium | reverse complement strand
ATCGGGCATCGTGGCTCCTATACGTCACGTCGCGGTTACGGTCGCAGCGATTATTATCAGACAGCCAATGACGAGACGATGGTCGTGGTGATGATCGAGGATCCGCTGGGGATCAAGAATCTCGACGACATTCTCGAGGTCGATCACATCGACGTTTTCTTCGTGGCGCCCGGTGACCTGGCTCAGGAGATGGGGCATTCCGGCAACCCCGGGCACCCGGAAGTGGTTGCGACGATCGACGCGGCGCTGGCGCGCATCGTCGCTGCCGGGCGCGTTGCCGGTACGACGTCGTCGGTAGAGAATGTGGACCGGTTGATTGCCTCGGGTGTGCAGTTCCCGTACATCAGTATCAAGCAGATTCTGGCATCGGGGATCCGTGAGTATCAGGCTGTAGTGGATGCCGTGACGTGACCGGCCACACCCGCAATCTCTCTCTCCAATTCAAGAAATTGTTGCGGGCAATTCATCCTCGCGGGGACGGACCGCGAGGACGCAATCGGTACACCGGCGTGTATAATAACGGCCGATGAGTGACACGACCTTCAGTAAACAACCGCTCGACCTCGAGCCGTCGGCTGCGGTACTGGCGCACAACAGCCGTTTCGTCCCGGGCGGGCTGGCTTCGGTCAACCGCAAGAGCGACCCGGTGATCGCCTTCGCACGGGCGCAGGGCTCGCGCCTTTGGGATGTCGCCGGCAAGGAATACATCGACTATCATGCCGGTTTCGCGCCGTACATCCTCGGCCACAACGATCCCGACCAGGTCGCCGCGGTGACGGCAGTGATGGCCGCCGGCCTGTCGAACTACGGCAGCGGCCCGACGCGCGACGAGGGCGAGCTCGCCGAACTGTTTCTGTCCTGTGCCTCGCTGGCGGACAAAGTGCAGTTCTTCAACTCCGGCTCCGAGGCGACCGCGCAGGCGATTCGCGTCGCCCGGGCGGCGACCGGGCGTGAGCACGTCATCCTCGTGCAGGGCAGCTACAACGGCAATCAGAACGTTGTTGCGTTTAATGTCATGACACCCGTGGAGGCGCTTGGCAGGCAGGTGATTGGCGACGAGTATCCGCGTGTCCCGATCACTGCCGGCATTCCGGTCGCCGAGCAGGAGCTGGTACACGTTGTCGAGTTCAACGACCTGGCGGCCGTGGAAACGATGCTGGCGCGCTATGACGTTGCCGCGATGATCACCGAGCCGATCCTGCAGAACATCGGTGTCGTCAAGCCGCAGCCCGGCTATATCGAGGGCCTGCGAAAACTCGCCGATGACCATGGTTTCGTGCTGGTTTTCGACGAGGTGAAGACCGGCTTCCGCGCCGGCCCCGGCGGGTTCCAGGGATTGACCGGCATTCGCGGCGACCTGTCGACCTACGGCAAGGCGTTCGCCAACGGCTTCCCGATTGCGGCGCTGGCCGGCAACTCCGAGATGATGGATCTGGTGGTCAGTGAGGATGTGTCGAAGCGGGTGCTGCTTGCCGGCACCTACAACTGCCATCCGGTTCCGGTTGCGGCGGCGATTGCCTGCCTGAAAAAACTGCGGGACCCGGCCCTGGATGTTTACGGCCATCTCGACGGCCTGGCACAGCGGCTGGAAGACGGCCAGCAGATGCTCTTCGACAAATACGGTGTAACCGCCACGATCGTCCGGCAGGGCAGTGCGCACTGCGCGTACTTCATGGATCACGCGCCGGTGAACTGGTGGGACCTGGCAAGCAACCACGACTTCGGCTTCGACGCGAAGTTCCGGCGCGAACTGATCGAGCGCGGCATTTACAACTTCCCGTTGCCGACCAAGCAGGGCAGCATCAGCTTCGCCCACAGCGACGAAGACATCGACCTGACGCTGGCCGCGACCGATGCGGCGCTGCATCGGCTTCTGGAATGAATCAACAGCCTTTTCTGTATTTCCTCGCCTGACCGGCTGTCGCGTTGCGATTCGCGCCACACCGTGCCCTTGAACTATTGGTCCCCCGAAGCGGACAGCGGTGGGTTTATTTCATTTTGATGCGGTCAAGATTTCTTCCGCGTGTTTTCGGTGACTTTCGTGGTGAATCCGCCTACATTGCCTACCATGAAGATTGCTATCGGCCAAATCCATCACGAGGCCAATTCCTTTTGTGTGGTGCCGACACAGTGGGGTGACTTCGACTTTGTTTTTGGTGAGGAGGTGCTGACCCGCTGGCGCGGCGCCGGCATGATGATCAGCGGCATGATCGATGTGCTCGAGGCGCAGCCGGGCATCGAGCTGGTGCCGCTGCTCGCAGGCGTCGCGCCGATAGGCGGGAGTCTGGTGCGGGAGGGGTTCGACGCGATTGTCGACGCGATCACGACGCGGCTGCAGCAGGCCGACGTCGACGCCGTCGTGCTCGACCTGCACGGTGCGATGCTGGCGGACGGTGTCGACGACCCGGAAGGCGAGATCCTGGCGACGATCCGGGGTATTGTCGGACCGGATGTGCCTGTCGTTATCGGTTTGGATTGCCACGGCAACATCACGCGGAAGATGGTCGACAACGTCGATCTGCTCGATGGCTACCGGACGTATCCGCATCGCGACTACCGCGAAACGGGGGAGCGCGTCGCCCGTCTTTTCGTCGAACATCTGCATGGCTTGAACACGGTGCGGCACCTGGTCCGGGTGCCGGCACTGTTTACGGCGGGGTCGTATGACACCGACAAACCGCCGTTCCGTGATGTTCTCGATGTTTTGCGTGGTGCTGAGGCGGCAGGCATCATCCTCGCCGGCAGCTTTTATCCTGTCCAGCCCTGGCTCGATATCGAAATGCACGGCTGCACGATTGTCGTGACAGCGCATCCCGACCAGGGCGACGCGGCGGCTGCGATAGCCTGTCGCACCGCACAGCTTTTGTGGGATCGGCGGGAGGAATGCCGCGCCGAGTTCACGGCCCCGGCAGACGCTGTCCGGCAGGCTCGTGACATGAGCGGCACGATTGTCATCTCGGAAGGCGGTGATGCCGTGAGCGGCGGCGGCTGTGGTGACAGCTCGGTGCTGCTGCAGGCGTTGCTGCCGGTGTCGGAGGTGTCGTCGGCGATTACAATCTGCGATGCGCCGGCAGTGGACGCGGCGACGGCAGCGGGTGTCGGGGCGACGATCACGACGTTGATCGGCGGTTCGCTGGCGCCGCAGTTCAGCGATCCAGTTCGCATTGATGCGGAAGTCGTGACGCTCGGTGACGGTGTGTGGATCAACGAGGGCGAAGTCATGCGTGGCTTTCGCAATGACATGGGCGGGGCGGCCGTGCTGCGCTGTGACAACATTCACATCGTCTGTTCGCGCAAGCGCGTGATGAGCTGGGACCCGGGTGTCTTTCGCTGCATGGGAATCGAGCCGACCGACATGAAGATTGTCGGCGTGAAGGCGCAGCGCACGTTGGAGACGACTTACGGCGACATCCTGTCCGGTGTCTTCTGGCTCGATATGCCGGGCGCCTGCACGGCCAATTTGACCCAGCTGCCCTGGCAACGGATCCAGCGGCCGATCTGGCCGCTGGATCAGGACTGTGCGTACCGTGCGACGATCGAAGAGTGAGAATGTGACAGCCCTGCTGATCATCGCCGATGACCTGACTGGCGCCGCGGATACGGGAGCGCGCTTCGCTGGTTGCGGCATTGCGACGCGTTTGTTGATGGACTGGCGCCAGGATTTCTCGACGTTTGCCGACTCAGTTGTCGTCGTCAACACCGACACCCGGCACAGCCCACCCGAGGCTGCTGCCGACCGGGTCCGGCAGTTCGTCGCAGCGGCATCGCAGGCCGGCATCCCGGCGCTGTACAAGAAAGTCGACTCGACGTTGCGCGGCAATGTCGGCGTCGAGCTCGATGCAGTCCTCGATATGTGCCCGGAAGCGGCGATGGTGTTTGCGCCGGCGCTGCCGCCGGCCGGCCGCACGGTGCGCGACGGTATCATGCATGTCGACGGCGTACCGCTGGCGGCGTCGCATGTTGCCGGCGATCCGCTGCATCCGATCCGCAACAGCGAGGTGCAGGCGGTGCTCGGGGCGCAGCATCCGGTCGTTCAGGTGTCGCTCGATCAGTTGCGTGGCAGTTGTGACATCGAGTGGACGCCCGGTGGCATCCATGTTTGCGACGCCGAGACGGACGCCGACCTCGCGGCGCTTGCCGGTCACTGCCGGCAGGCGGGTGTACCGTTGTGCTATGCCGGGTCCGCGGGGCTGGCCGGTCACCTGATCGAAGGGCTCGGGCTCGAGATGCAAGCGCCGCCGATCCCCGCGGTGCCGAAGCCGATACTCGCGATCAACGGCAGCATGACGCCGGTATCCCTGGAACAGGTGCGCCGCGGCCTGGCCGGCGGCTATGGCGGTGTCCGGATGACGGCGGCGGATGTCCTCGGCGACGACCCCGTGGCGGCGTCCGCCATCGCCGCTGCGCGTCAGGCCGGGGCACGTGACGAATCGCTGCTGCTCTATACGGCCGCCGATGGCGCCGAGCTCGACAGCTATATGCACGAGGCGCAAAGTGCCGGAATGTCGACGGAGGTGTTCTTCCAGCGGCTGACCGTGAGGCGGACGGCGTGGACAGAGGCTATGTTGTGGGCCGGGCAATTCCCGACTTTGGCGCTGTTCGGCGGCCTCACGACCGAGGCCGTTCTGCACTGCCTCGGGATCACGGATGCTTTGATCAAGGCCGAGATCGACGTCGGCGTCGGTGTGCTGGAGGTTGAAGTCGCAGGCCGGACAATTTGTCTGGTCACCAAGTCGGGTGGACTGGGACGGGCCGACCTGTTGGAATATCTGTTACAATGCTGATTGGAATAACAATGGGTGATGCCTGCGGCGTCGGGCCCGAGTTGCTGTTGGGCGCCTGGAAGGACGGCGTGCTGGCGGCGGCTGACCTTGTCGCCTTCGGCGATCTGGCGGCCCTGCAGCTGGCCAACGAAAAGCTGGGACTGGACGTCGAGATCCACGTGGTCGACGCGGCCGGGGCAGCCGACGACCGGGTCGAGGGGAAATTGAAC
>JASLZG010000328.1:0-286 GCA_030754995.1 Lentisphaeria bacterium | reverse complement strand
ATCTCGGCGTGCTCTCCGGCGACGAGATTACGATCGGGGCAGTGTCACCGGCCTGCGGCGAGGCGGCGGTGCGCTATGTGCAGGCCGCGGTGAGCGCGGCATTGGATGGCGGCATCGACGGCTTCTGCACGCTGCCGATCAACAAGGAAGCGGCTCGTCACGCTTTTGCCGATTTCGAAGGGCACACGGAACTGATCGCCGGGATCTGCGGCGTTCGCAACTACACCATGATGCTGGCCGCACCCGAGCTGATCTGTACCCATGTGTCGACGCACGTACCGCTGCG
>JASLZG010000327.1 GCA_030754995.1 Lentisphaeria bacterium | reverse complement strand
CAAAGGGTCATGAAGGATGCCACGGCCGTCACCGATGGAGATGATGCGGATGATGAAGATGATGAAGATGATGATACTGCGGATTATTAACCCAGGTCCCGCTGATGTTTGAATTCAAATACGTCGAATTGATGAACTGGGCCTACTGGCCGACCGTGAAGATGCCGCTGGACCAGCGGACGATGATGATCACCGGGCCGAACGGCAGCGGGAAAACCACCTTTCTCGATGCGATCAAGAACTTGCTGCGGGCGCCGCGCTTGAGCAGCGGCCGGCGTTTCACCGACTACCTCGTCGGCAACGTCGGTACCGCCGTGATCAAGGCCGTAGTCACCAATGAACCGGACAACGGCGAATTTCGGCCGTTCGAGTTCCGTGGTTTCACCAACGACCTCGCCACCCTGGCGCTGGTGATGCAGAAGAAATCCGGACGCTGGGAAAAGCGCTTCGCGATGCTCGATGGCGACGTGCCCTTCGAGCATCTCAAGACCTTGCAGAGTTCCGACCTGATCACCCCGTCCGGGTACTCGCACGAACTCAACCAGGCCGGTTTTACAAGCACCCTCACCAAGGTGCTGGCCCTCGAGCAGGGGCAGACCGACCAACTCTGTAACCGGTCCGCCAAGGAACTGCTGGACCTGCTGCTCGACGTCCATGGTGACAAGGAGATCATTGACCGCTACAAGTCGGCCCGCGAAAACTACCAGGCAGCCAGCATGGAACTGAGCCAGCTTGGCGCCCGGCTCGCGGAGGAACAGGCGAAACTGATGACGGCGCAGAAAGCCGCCGACGAATACCGGCGCTTCGAAAAACTCAAGGGCGAACTGCGCGACCTGGAGGAAGTGCGGATTCCGCAGGCCGAGTACAAGTTCGCAGGCAGTCAGCTTGGTGAATTCAAACTGGCGATCGAGGAACACAACACAAGCCTGAGCCCGCTGGACCGTGAGATCATCGAAATCCAGACCAAGCTCGACAACGCCGAGACCGAACTCGAACGGCGCAAGTTAGAAGTGCTGACGGCCCGCGATACCAAGGAGGAAATGGACAAGAACGAGCGCCAGCATGACCTGCTGCTCGCCCGACTGATGGAGGAGCGGCAGCAACTCACGGATATTACCGCGACCGCCAAGGGCGCCAAGTCCGAACCGATCGAGCCGCTGCGTGCCGAGCGTGCCGACATCCACCGCGCCCTGCTCAAGCTCGAGCTGGAAGGCGACGAGCTGAAGCGCAAATCCGAAGACCTCACCAGCGAGCTTGCCGACAGCGACCAGCGCGAGCGCAAGATATATCCGAGCTATGTTGCGGAGTTCATACAGGTGCTCAAGGATTCGAAGATCGATTTCCGCCTGCTCTGCGACCTCGTCGAAATCAGTGACCTCGACTGGCAGCTCGCCATCGAGTCGCTCCTTGGCCGTGAGCGCTTCTGTATCCTGGTCGAGCCGAAGAACCAGCTCAAGGTGCGACAACTCGCTGAGAAGTTCCGCTACCGCGGCTACATCGTCGAATGGGACCGCAAAGCCGAGGTGACGCGGTCGCCACGCCATGAGAATTCCGCCCTGCAGTACATCGAGTTCAGTGAAGCCGGCGTGCCCGACTGGATCGTCGATGTCCTGGACCACACCCGCCTGGTCGGCACCGTCAAGGAGGGCAGCGACCTGGACGATGTCAGCGTGACGCACAAGGGGTACCGGCAGGACCACCGCGGCGGTATTTCCATTGCCGTCGACCACTTTTATTGCGGCAGCCTTGGACAGACGTCACAGAAGAAGTACCTGGAAGAGGCCCTGGTGGAAGCGCAGAAGCGCCTGGGCCAGATCAACAAGGAAAAGGCGAAGCACGACAAAAGCGAGGAAAAACTTTCCGGCCGCATCAACGTGCAGGAGATGATTCTGCAGGCATCGGATGCCGATGCGCGCATGCAGATCCTTTCCGACCAGGTCACGATAACCAACGAGAAGCACCACGAGTCGCTGGCGCTCAAGCGCAGCGCCGAGCAGAAGCTGCTCGATGCGCTGGAGGAACTGAACAACTTCGAACGCGACTGCACCGAGCAGCGCAAGTGGCTGGTGGAGAAGCGCAGCAGCCAGAGCGAGCACCTGTCGGAGATCGAGGATCAGCAGCGGGTGATCGCGCAGTTGGCCAAGCAGCGTGAAAAGATCGAGAAACGTCTCGACAAGGCATTGCTGACCGACAAGGCCCTCGACGGGGTCGCGGATGTCGATGAACTGACGCCGCGATATTACGCGGTCCAAAGTCTACTGGAGGAATTCGGTGAAGCGCCGGACGCAACCGTCGTCGATGTCTACGACCACTACAAGGCACAGTACGAACATCAACGGACGGTCTACAGCGATCACGAGGCCGGCCTGCGCAACTGGGAGAACGAGTTCCGGCAGGCCCGCGACAAATATTTTGTGGTCGTCGACCACACGATCCGTGAGTATCGCAAGAACGTCTTGTCACTGGCCGAGATCGCCGGCGTCAGCACGGAAGTCGTCGTCCCCAACCTCGAGGATGACAAGGCCGGCCTGGAGAATGCCGAGCTCCTCGTGCGCTTCGGGTTCGATGGCAAGCGCGCCGCGGAGATCGGCGGTGTCGGACACTCGGGTGGGCAGCGTGTCGTTTCCAGCCTGATCCTGCTGATGTCGCTGGCTACATCCGGCGGCCAGCGCGGCGGCTTTTTCATCATCGACGAGCCGTTTGCGCACTTGAGTATCGAGCGTATCGATGACGTTTCACGGTTCCTGAATCAGACCGAGTGCCAGTTTATCCTGACTTCACCCACGACGCACAACGTCAATGTGTTCAGCGCTGCGCGTCTCCAGTTGAATTTCCGGATCAAGCGTCAAGACGAGGACTTTGCCCCGATTCCAACGGTGATTCGTCGCTGACTTTTTCGCCCGCCGCCGCTGGGTCACCAGCCAGGTCAATTGTCGTGGTCGACGACAGGCGGTGCTTGATGTACTCCATCCGCGACTCGTCCGCACCGGTGAATCGGTTATTTGCTGGAGTCGTTTACACACGGAATGTTTTTGCTCTTCACCCATCTCTGTTCCTTCACCAACAGGTTGTGTGAAATATTCAAAAGCGGCATTGAATGTCAAATATCGACGCCGTCAGTTCTCACTTGATCACATCCAGCACCGCCTCGGCGGCGGTTCGGCTGGCGTTCTTGTCACCACCGAGCTCCTCGACGACCCGGTCCATTCCGGTTAGGACGGCGTCGCGCCGTTCGCCGCCAGGCAGGATACGCTGCAGGGCCGTGCACAGGCGGTCGGGCTGGACCTTTTCCTGGATGTACTCTTCGAACAGTTCCTCGCCGATCACCAGGTTGGCCATGGCGATGTGCGGGACCTTGACCAGGTATTTGCCGAGCAAGTAGGAGAGGGGATTCAGCCGGTAAACAACGACGATTGGCAGGCCGAGGATTGCGGCCTGCACCGTCACCGTGCCGGAGGCGGCGACGCCCGCCGCCGCGGTGGCCATCAACTCAACCGTTTGCCCGACCTCGATAGACAGTGGCAACGCCTCCACCTCGCCGTTGCCCATGCCGTCGATATGCCCCTGGACACGATCGCCAATTGCCGCGCGCGGCGCCGCAATGACGAAGCGATACGAAGGGGTGAGCCGGTGCAGTCGCAGCGCTGTTTGCACCAGCGGCACGGTGAGTCGATCCACTTCGCTGAAACGGCTGCCGGGCAGCAGCAGGACCAGGTTGTTCGAACGCTGCCGTGCCCCGGCCGGGCACTGTTCACGCAGGATCCGGATCAGTGGGTGGCCGACGAACCTGGTGTCGAGGCTGACGCTGTCATAGACGTTCCGCTCGAACGGAAAGATCACCAGCATGCGTGTCACCAGGCGTGCCAGTTCCGGAATCCGCCGTTTGCCCCAGGCCCATACCTGGGGGCTGACGTAGTACACGACGCGGATCCCGAGCTTTTCCATCTCGCGCGCGAAGCGGATGTTGAAGCCCGGGTAGTCGATCAATACGACAACGTCCGGACGCGTGGCGGCGGCCTGGTCGACGAGCTGCCGGAAGATGGCGCGGAAGAAGGAAAGGTGCTTGAGCACCTCGATGAATCCGACTATCCCGAGCTCGGTCGAGTCGACCAGGATGTCGACGCCGGCCTGGCGCATCGCGGCCCCACCCATGCCCTGGAGCTGAACCGTGGATTCGAGAGACCGCAACTCCTCGGCCAGCCGGGCGCCATATATGTCGCCCGACGATTCGCCGGCGAAGATCCACACTTTTTTACCGGCATGGTTGCAACTTTCAGGGGGCATGATACCCTTTTACACTCGTATCAGGACCAGACTAAACGGAAAGCTTGCAGGAGAGTAATGGAAACGACCGAACGGGACCAGTTGATCGGGCGCCTGTTGCAGGAAGGCAACACCCTTTCCGACGTACAGAAAGTACTGGAGGAGGAGCACGACGTCAAGCTGACCTATATGGAGCTGCGGTTGATTTCATCCGAGCTCGAAGTCAACTGGTCGGCTTTCGACCCGCCCGAACCAGAGCCGGGCGAGGAGGTGGTGGAGCCCGATGTCCTCGATGCACCCGGGGCCGGCAAGACGACCGTGACGGTCAGCAAGATCCAGCGCCCCGGTGCGGTCGCCAGCGGTGACGTCACCTTCGCCTCCGGTGCCACTGCCGAATGGTATTTCGATGCCATGGGCCGTCTCAGCCTGAACCCCACCGGCAGCGGTGAGCGCCCGACCGAAGAGGATGTGCAGGACTTTCAGGTCGAACTGCAAACGGTCATGCAGGGTAAAATGTGACGTCCCCGGCCGCCAGGCTCAAGACCGCCGTCTACCGCCTGGAAAGTCTCGATATTTACCGCAACCTCGCCGCCGAGGAATGTCTCTTCCATGAACTGCCGTCCGGGCACTGCCGTTTCGTGCTGTGGCGCAGCCGGCCGAGCGTTGTCATTGGTAAGAATCAGAATCCCTGGCGCGAGTGTCACCTGCCGGCAATGACCGCCGAGGGCATCCGCCTGGCGCGTCGTATTTCCGGCGGCGGCGCGGTCTACCACGATCCCGGCAATCTCAATTTCGGCTTCATCGTCGACTCCCGCCATTACGACTTCGACCGCCAGATCCAGGTCGTGCGCAATGCCTTGCAGGCGCTCGGCATCGATGCGGTGACGGGGCCGCGTCACATCCTGCTCGCCGCCGGCCGCAAGATCTCCGGCAACGCCTTCTACTATCGCCGCAACACCGCACTGCATCACGGCACCCTGCTGTTCGATGCCGATCCCGGGCGGCTCCGGCGCTGTCTGCAGCCGACGATCGATGGGATCGAGACCCGCAGCATCGCATCACACCC
>JASLZG010000326.1 GCA_030754995.1 Lentisphaeria bacterium | reverse complement strand
CCGACTGTTTTGGAGGAACTTCCGTGCCCCGGGAGATCCACGGCATATACCGTGTGCTGCTCTGCCAGGACGGAGTGATTGAACAGAAAGTTGTTGAGATCGCCCCCGAAACCATGCAGCAGAACTGCGGTTTTCTTTCCCGAGCCCAGCCTGAGAAAGTTGACCCGCACATCCCCTGCCGTTACCGATTCCGGTTGAGGCCCGCGGTCTTCCGCCACCGCCTCTTCAGGAACAAAATCTTTCTGGAACTGGCAGACGAACTCGTCAATCACTGAGTCCGGAATATCGGCCGGGGCAATGACTCCCAGAAGCGCTCCGACCGGGAGGGTCTCCCCGGGCTGGGCGACGGCCCGGCGCAGGGTGCCGGAGCTCGTCACTTCGACGGCACCGGCGATCTTGTCAGTTTCAACATCCAGCACTTCGCCCCCGGCTTCTACTGTCCCGCCTTCAGTTATCAGCCAGTTACCGATACAGCCTTCGGTCATCGCGAACCCCCATTTGGGCATGGTGACGGGAATCAGGCGTTCGTCATCCATGTCATCCTCCGGCGGCCACGCGGCGCACAGCGGTTTCGACCTGTGCCGCGTCGGGAATGTAGAGGTCTTCCAACTCGTCGCAGAAAGGAACCGGGGTATGGGGAGGGGTGACGTTCTGAATCGGCCCTTTCAAGGAATCGAATGCCTGGGTCGCCACCAGCGAGGCGATGTCCGCAGCCATCCCGCACCGCGGACTGGATTCATCGACCACCACCAGCCGGCCGGTTTTTTCGACGCTCTCAATGATCGAATCCTCATCGAGCGGAGAGGTGGTGCGCGGGTCGATGATCTCACACTGGATCCCGTCCCCGGCCAGCTTTTCGGCCGCCTCGCCGGCCACGTGAACCATCCCGCCAAGAGCCACCACGGTGACATCGTCGCCTTCCCTGACAAAATTTGCCTCCCCGAAAGGAATGGCGTACGACTCTTCGGGCACATCCCCCTCGATTGAATAGAGCAGCTTGTGCTCGCAGAAAATGACCGGGTCATTGTCCCTGATCGACTGGATCAGCAGCCCCTTGGCATCATAGGGCGTCGACGGCAGCACCACTTTCAGGCCGGGAATGTGGGTGAAGACAGGGTAGAGCCCCTGCGAATGCTGGGCGGCGGCGCGGAAACCGGCGCCGACCATGGTGCGGATCACTACCGGGGTTTCCGCCTTGCCCCCGAACATGTAGCGGAATTTTGCCGCCTGATTAAAGATCTGGTCGAAACAGACGCCCATGAAGTCAATGAACATCAGTTCGGCAACGGGCCGCAACCCGCAGGTGGCGGCGCCGACCGCCGCGCCGATAAAGGCGGATTCGCTTATCGGCGTATCCAAGAGCCGGTCGCCGTATTTGGCGTACAACCCCTTGGTGATGCCAAGAACCCCGCCCCAGGCGTCGTCCTCGCCGTCGGCATGAAGGCCGCCGACAATATCTTCCCCCATCATAATCACCGTCTCGTCACGGGCCATTTCCTGGTCCAGTGCTTCATGGATGGCTTCCTTAAACGTTATTGTTCTGGCCATGGTGTCCTCCGGTTGGAATATTCCTCAATAACTGACATAAACATCGGTCAGCAAATCAGCTGCCGGTGGTTTCGGGGCCGCTTTGGCCTCCACAACTGAGTCCTCGATCAACTGCATCACCCGGTCGTCGATCTCCTGCAGGTCCGCTCCACTAATGGTTCCGTCCCTCGTCACTTTCTCTGAAAAGAGCGCCAGGCAATCCTTGGCTTCCCGGACCTTCTTGACCTCGTCAGGGCCCCTGTAGGTTTGGGTGTCGCCCTCGAAATGGCCGTAATAACGGTTGAGTTTGCATTCGATCAAGGTCGGCCCACCACCGTTGCGGGCACGGTCGACGGCTTCACCGGCGGTTTCATAGACCGCGAAAAAATCGTGACCATCCAGCACGACACCCGGCATGCCAAATCCGGCGGCCCGGTCGACGGCGTTGCCGCTGAGGGACACCGACCATTTGCTGGGGGTGGTTTCAGCATAACCGTTGTTTTCCACCACGAAGATGCAGGGCAGGTTCCAAATGGTGGCAAGATTGAGGCTCTCCAAGGTTGTTCCCTGGTTCGATCCCCCGTCGCCAACGAACGCAACAGCCACCCCGCCGGTTCCCAGCGTCTTTGCCGCCAGTCCAGCGCCACAGATCAAAGGCGGACCGCCGCCGACAATGCCGTTGGCGCCCATCATCCCCTTGTCGAGGTCGGCAATGTGCATCGACCCCCCCTTGCCACGACAGGTGCCGATCTGTTTGCCGTAGATTTCCGCCATCATGCCCTTGACCTCAACCCCTTTGGCGATGCAGTGACCATGCCCGCGGTGGGTGCTGGCGATCTTGTCGCGGTCATCGAGTTGCAGACAGACCCCCGCAGCAGAGGCCTCCTCGCCGGCATACAGATGCACGAACCCGGAAATTTCCCCGGTGGCGAACTCGACGTGAACCCGGTCCTCGAACTCCCGGATCGTTTTCATCATTTCATATGCCTCAAGCAATTTTTGCCGGTTCAAATCCATCCTTTTTCCCTCCTGATTGAAAGGTGTTCACTGTTCTTCATGACAATCTGCCCTTTGTTGCAAGTTTTTTCATCACCTTGGAGACATCCACGGTAAGAGGGCCGTCACGCTCCAGGACGATTTCCACGGTATCGTTTTTCGCGAACTCTATTTCCCTTTCCCCATCCAGTGCCACCGTGCCGGAACGGCTCCGGATCCTGCCGGGCTCCTCCATCATCAGGCGGCGGACACCGTTAATGCCGACCGGCTCGATCAGTCCGGGTGCAATGGGTACTTCCAGCTTCTGCCTGGACGTGTCGCAGGGGCCGAGCTCGATGACCAGGCCCTCCTCCGCCTCGCGGCCAACCGGCTTCAGCAGGCCGCCAATAGAGGACAGCCCGATCGCATCCGGTTCGGCAAAAGTCAGATACAGTTCCCGGAGATTTTCCGTTCGCCAAACCGCACGGCTGCCGATCCAGTTGTCACTGGTGATGCAAATATCAATCAAGGCGCCAATTTGCGGTTGACCATTCACCCTGATCCCCAGTCGCTTGTTTTGCCGGCAGACCTCATTCCGGTCAACCAAGCCCTTGGCGACAGCGCCGGCGGCAATGCCCGCCACGGTGGACTCCTGAAACTCGGGAAACACATTGTTCGTGCCCGTGGAGATGCAGACCAAGGGGATGGTGCCGCATTCATGTGCCACAAGCCGGTGGGTGCCGTCGCCTCCGAGTACCATGATTACCTTTGCGTCCTTTCGGCGCATCAACTGCACCGCCTTCAGGGTGTCCCGAGCTTCGCCGGTCACCGGCATTTCGAGAATCTCCAATTCCGGCCATCGCAGCGGCACATCCCGTCGGTGGTGCTCGATGGCGCGCTCCAGGCCCGACACGATTCCACCACGATCGAACATCATCAACACCCGATCGATGCCAACCGCCCCGAGACCGGTCAACGCGCGTTGGACGATGGCACAGCGCTCCGCAATCGAGATGGAGGAGGCCCTGGCGATCAATCTTCGCACGTCCCTGGCCGCAGCCGGGTTGGCCAATATGCCAATGGTTGTCATACGTGGTGGCGAATAATAACCGATGTTTCAAATAAATAAACACCAACGGTTCGGACAGTCGGCAACGGCGGCGAAGCCATCCGACCCGCCCGCCCCGGCGGGATCATCGGCTGACGGTGAATTAAGTTGCCGGCTTACCATGGACAATCGGCCGGCCTGTTGCAAGCCGTCCAGGCCGAAGACAGGCCGGCGAAACACCGTCACTTTGCCGCGCCGCTGATCCACGCAACGGCATGGAAACAACCGGACGCTGATCGCGGCACCGTCATTTGACGGTAAACGAACTGGCGGCAGACGCCCCCGTATAGAGATCCGTCACCGTCACCGTCCATCTGCCCGGTTGCTCATTGTGGGCAATCGGCAGCTTGATCTGGGCCCGCCCCGCTTCGACGAAAACGCTTTGGGAAAACCACGGCGCCTCGTCACCGTCGGGAGATGCCGCCCTGAGTTTAAGGGGATGCGTACCCTGCGCATCGGCGATTTTCACCTCGATCTCGTATACTCCGCCGCGCCGGACAGTATCGTCGGTCGCCTCGAGCAGCGGCGCGCCCAGCTCGCGTTCGCTCAACACGAGAAAGGTCGGCCACCGGGGCCGCACCCCGGTTGCGAACGCTTCGGCGGGACCGGTCCGCCGACCGGTGCGCAGCTCGCAGACGTGCCGCGGCCGGGGCAGGCGTACCGTCACCGGCACCGGGGTGGCGAGATCGGTGAAAGGGGCCGGCGGCGGCGGCGCGCTGCTGTCATGCCAGGTGCTTCTGTCCGGTCCGAAGAGGGCCACAACCTCGATACCATCGCCGGTGCGCCAGCGCATGGATTCCATGTTCCGGTGCCGCCGGCCCGCTTCGTCAACCATCGTCAGCGGCCACTGCACCCCGGCCTCGGCAAATATTGTCTGTAAGAAAGTCGAGGCGTCCTCGGGGCCGTCATGAGTCGCCAAAGGCGGGAACGACCACATCGTGAAATTCAGCAGGATCGCGCGCCCTTCCCCAACCTCGTTGACGATACAAATCGGTGTCGCACCCGCCTTTCCCAAAGCCGTGCCTGTGGTCACTTCCAGCGCCGGGTTGACTGCCAGGTCGGCGAGGTTCACATCAACTGCGGAGTCGGCGATTGTGCCGGTGATCCTGCCGCCCGCCCTGGCGGCCGGCAGGCTGCCGGTGTGGCGAACCCCGAACAGGTCGTCGAGCACGGCGCCGTCATCACGTTGCTTGCCGCGCGCGCCGTAGATCCCGGGTCTGACATCGGCGATGACCGTGCCGCCATTGGCGACGAAGTCGCGGATCGTCTTCTCCTCCTCGGGACCGATCGCTTCGTACTGTGAAAGGATCATCACCTTGTAAGGCGCGGGATCGAACTCACCACGCCGGATCTGCCCGTCGGTGGTGTATACGAACTGCAGGCCGCTGGCGCGAATGGCCCGGTGCCAGGCGGTGTGATTGCGCCAGGTACGCTCGAGGTCGCTGCGATTCCGGCCCGCGTGGTCCCTGGTTCGGAAGTTGCCGTAGGTGGGACCGGCCTCCTTGTCCTTGTGAGACGTCTGGATCTTGGCCAGCTTGACCGAGGCCATGGAATGGAGCATGACGATGCCGTCATGAAGCATCTCCGAATCTTCGTGCACATTGAGCACCGTGCCGAGACCGTCAAAGACGATCCGGGCCGAGTCGACAATCCGGCGGACAGTGCCTTTCAGCGACATTTGCGGCGTCAGCATGCTGTCGATCCGAAAATGACCGATGGTGTTGCCGCCGCGCAGGA